>NZ_SRID01000018.1 GCF_004684805.1 Streptomyces palmae | reverse complement strand
GGGGCGAGGGGGGCCGCCTGGCGGCCCAGGGCAGGTGCTGGGAGCTGCGTCCGGTGCCAGGTAGCCGGGCTCGCGGCACCGGCCCGGCTTCAGGGGCGGTCGTGCGTGCAGCCGCCATGGCGCCGTATGTAGTGCAGGGTGCGTGCGGTGAGCCGACCGCAGCTCGGCATGGTGCAGCGCAGGCGCCAGGCGTAGTCGGCACGGCCGGGGTACGGCTCACGGGGCTCGTACCCGGCGTCCTGGACCGTCACCATGGCGCGCTCCGCCTCGGTCATCCGGCGCGGGACGACTGCCTCCACGAGGGTGGGCGCGTCCAGCGGATCTGCGGGCTCCGGCCCGAAGCCGTCGTCCAGGGTGGTGAATCCGCCCAGGAGCAGCCCAAGACTTTGCCACCTGGGGGTGCCTCCACGTTCAGCTTCAGTGGGGGATGCGCGGCGTATGCGTGCCGAAGGGCCGTTGTTCGGGGCGTTGTCGGACACTGCGTTCTCCCTTCGACGGACAGGTAGGTGGGGTGGGGAGCCCTGCGACGGGACAGGGAGGGCGTCGCAGGGCTCCCGCACGGCCCCGGGGGAGGTGAGGTCCGGGCCGTCTTCCCTGCCCTCGTACGGGGGCTCGGGCAGGGGGACTTGGGGTTATCGGTAGCGCTCCCAGACGCAGCCGCCGACGTGGTGGGCGGGCAACCAGCACACGTCTTCGGCATCCGTGATGCCCGCGTGGCAGTCGGGGAGCCGCACGAAGGTCACAGGTGACTCCGGCCCCCGCACCCATCGAGCCCACAGCGATTCGGTGGCAGAGAGGACATCCACCACGGCGTGGTGTTCGCCCACATGGCCCATGTCCAGATCACACCGGAGCGCAGGCGGAACCGCCCAGCCCGGCAACACCCCGGCCACCTCCGCCAGGTGCTTCGCCAGGAGAGTCACCGGCCACCCGCACCCCCGCGTCACCGCTGGGCCCTCCATCACGTTAGCGAGACCCGAGCGGTTCAACAGGAACTCCAACGTGTGACCCAGGTTGCGGACCTGATCGGCCGCGGACTGCAATCCCGGGCCGAGACCCTCGGCTACCTCGTACTGCACCGCGTTCAGCCTGGACGCCGCGCAGTACCACTCCACGGTGCCGTGGTTCATGGCGTCGATCCTGCGCCTCGCCAGCGGCTCCAACTGCACGATGAGCTTCAGCAGATGGGTGTGCAGGGCCATCAGATCTTCAATCCGAGGCGGTGCGGCCGGCATATCGGTCCGAGCGCTGTTCCACGTCGTCATGGGTCCTCCCCGAGCGGGTGATCCGTCCTCGCACTAGGCAACCGTCCGGCTACGGACAGCGCTACGGTGGCAACATCCAGGGAAGTCAAAAGCGCTAAAAGCTCCATCAGGACGCGGAGTTGGAGGGTTCACGTGCCGGAGCCGAACACGGATCTGAAGCGCCTTGTCCGCGAGACCGGGTGGACGCAGCGTCAGTTTGCGGCCCAGGTGAACCGCATCGGGACGGAGCGCGGGACTCCGAAGAGGTACAGCGGGCCGACGGTTCACCAGTGGATCAAGGGCCACATGCCCCGTGAGGAAGCCCGGCCGCTGATCCTTGAAGCACTGTCCCGACGACTGGGACGACCCATCACTCACGCCGACGCCGGATTCCCCACCCTCACGAGTGAAGACTCGAACGCTCGCCCGGGCATCAGTACCGTCGAAGGGCTGATTGATCTCGGGAGGCACGACGTGGACCCGTCCCGTAGGAGTGTCATCGGCGCGAGCCTGTTTTCCGTTGCGCTAACCGTCCCGGATTGGCCGGACGTAGTGGGACGTATGGAAGCCGCTCAAACGAGCGGAACTGCGCGCATGGGAATGCCGGAAGTGCACATGGTCGCGGCGATGACAGAGCGCATCTCCGAGCTTGACGACCAATTCGGTGGACGGCATGCGCGTCCCATGGCTGCCGCTTTCATGGTGAACACGGTCGCCCAGTACCTGAAGGCCGATGCGCCGGAGTCGGTCCGTAAGGCGATGATGTCGGCAGCGTCCGACCTTTGCTATCTCACGGGTTATATGGCCGTAGACGAGGGCTTGCACAGCCTGGCGCAACAGTACTACCTAAAGGCCTTGGAGCTTGCCGGTGCGGCGGAAGATCACATTACCTACTGCACCACGCTGCGGGGCATGAGCGTCCAGGCCGTGGACCTGGGCCATGGGCTAACAGCGATGCGACTGGCTGACGCCGCGGCGACCGCGTCACCAGCAGCCGGACCACGTATGCGTGCATTTATGGCTGGACAACAAGCGCATGCCGCCGCACAGACTGGTGACCGAACCAGGGCCCTCGCACTCCTCACCGAGGCAGAGAAAGCCACGGAGAAAGCGGAGTCCCGGGCGCGCACATTTGGCAGCTACGGCGCTTCCGATGTGGCCTATCACGCCTCACAAGTTCAGTACGAACTCGGCGATATCAAGGGATCTATCGCCTCCTTGGAGGAGTCACAACGCCTGCGCCCAAGCATTTACCGCCGGGGACGGATCCGCCATGGTGCAACCATGGCGGAACGCCAGCTGAGAATGGGGCACCTGGAAGCAGCTTGCGCCACCTGGCACGGCGCCCTGTCCGAGTTTCCACTGATCCAGAGCGGACGAGCAGATCAGCGCATCCGTACCATGTTTGCACTGCTCCGCCCGTACCGTAAGAATCCCGCTGCCCGGGAACTGTATGAACGCGCACGAACTGTCGCTCCCAACCTATGCGTTGCGTAGACGCACAGCTCAAGGTGAGTGTCAGCCGCGACCCATGCCGGGGCCAACGGAGTCAACCCATCGCGCCCGTTCGCCCGATCCGGGGAAGCGGGTGGTGCGTGGGGGACCCGGGCAGGGAGCCGCTGGAACGCTGGGCGGCGTGACCTCAGCCCAGGAGCAGATCCGCCCGCAGACCCCGCGACCAGGCCCTCCGCGGACCGCCGCCCGGGCACGGCCGCGCACCGTGGACCAGGTGCTGGACCGGATGCGCGCCATCGGCGCCGGCCTGCCGCCACGGGACGGAGTGGCGGTCTTCAACCAGGTGTACCTGTCGGTCACCGAGGAGGTCGACCGCCGGCTGGACACCGGCTACTTCGACGATCCGGCGCTCGCCGCGGAGCTGGACGTGCGGTTCGCGGACCGCTATCTGGCCGCGGTGGACGCGGCGGCGGCCGGGGCCCGGCCGCCCGCCTGCTGGCGGCCCCTGTTCCAGGCCCGGTCGCACCCCGCGGTGCGTCCCCTGCAGTTCGCGTTGGCCGGGATCAACGCCCATATCGGCCATGACCTGGCGCTCGCCCTGGTGGACACCTGCCGTGATCGCGGCGTCGAACCGGACGCCCTGGAAGGCGACTTCGAGCGGGTGGGCGCACTGCTGGCCGGCATGGAGGAGCGGATCCGGGAGGAGCTGATGCCCGGCCCCGACCTGCTGGACCTGGCCGATCCGCTGACCCATCTGGTGGGGGCGTGGAGCCTGGAGCGGGCCCGGGAGGCCGCCTGGGCCGCCTTTCGCGCGCTGTGGGGGTTGCGCGGACTCCCGGAGCTGGCCGAGGAGTTCGCCGAGCGGATCGACGCGGGCACCGGCCTGGTCGGCCGGTTCCTGCTCACCCCGCTGAACTGAGGGACCACTCCCCCGCCGAGCCGGGCCGCGGGCCGCTGCCGCGCCCCCACGACACGGCAGCGACCCGGGGCGAGGGCATCTCGGCCCGCCCGCGTCGCCACGGCACGCCCTACCCCTCGCTGCCGGCGCAGCCGCCCCCGGCGGCCCGCCCGCGCGACCACGGAGCCCCCGGTGGCCGCCCCGAGTCGATCGCGGCCGTCGTCGGCGCGGGCCGCGATGAGGTCAGTCCTCCGGCAGTTCGACCGGGGCGATGGTGTCGTACACGTCGCCCGGGCCGGGGTTGGTCGGGTCGGTCGCCCCACCCAGGTGGTGCATCACACCCCACACCGCGTTCAGCGCGGTCTGCACCGCGCCCTCGGCCCATCCCGCGGTCCAGGAGATGTCGTCGCCGGCCAGGAAGATCCCGCGCTTGTCCTCGGGCAGCCGGTCCTGCATGAAGTGGGTGAACAGCCGCCGCTGGTAGCGGTAGTGGCCGGGCAGGTTGGCCTTGAACGCGCCCATGAAGTAGGGCTCGTTCTCCCAGGAGACGGTGACCGGGTTGCCGATGATGTGCTTGCGGATGTCCACCCCGGGATAGATCTCCGACAGCGACTTCAGCATGACCTCCATCCGCTCGTTCGCGGACAGCGGCAGCCACTTGAGGCTGTCGTCGCACCAGGTGTAGGAGAGGCAGATGACCGCCGGCTGGTCCGGGCCGTTGTCCAGCAGGTAGGTGCCGCGGGTCATCCGGTCGGTGAGCGTCATCGACATGGTGTCGCGGCCGGTCCGCTCGTCCTTGTCCAGCCAGAACGGCCGGTCCACCGGCACGAAGAGCTTGGAGGACTCCATGTAGTGGGTGCGCTCCATCGCCGTCCAGTGGTCGATGGGGAAGAGCGAGTCGTCGCACTCGATCTTGGACAGCAGCATCCAGGACTGGGCGGTGAAGACCGCCGCCCGGTAGGTGCGGATGTCGCCCGAGGCATCGGTGACGGTGATCCGGTTGCCCGCGGTGCGGTGCAGCCGGGTGACCGCCGGGCGCGGCGCGCCACCGTGCAGCCGCGCCAGCGAGGTGCCCTGCTCCCAGTGGATGATCTTGCCGGGCTCGCGCTCCCACAGCCGCAGCGGCAGCTGCTGGCTGCCGCCGACGATGCCGCGGTGGTGGTCGTCGGCCTCGGTGTAGACGACGCGCAGGATCTCCAGGATGGAGTTGGGGAAGTCCGTGTCCCAGCCTCCGGTGCCGAAGCCGACCTGGCCGAAGATCTCGCGGTGCCGGAAGGAGGCGAACGCCTTGGCCTCGCACAGGAAGCCGTAGAAGGTCTGGTTGTCCAGCTTCTCCACCAGCCGCGCCCAGATCTCGCGGATGCGCGGCACGTCGCGCTCCCGCATGGCGCGGTTCATCTCGGAGAAGTCCGCGCCCTCCTCCAGGCAGGCGTTCCAGGCGTCCATCACGTCGCGGTAGACCTGCGGCAGGTCGTCGAGGGTCTGCGCGTAGTGCGACTCGCCCTTGAGGTCGACCACGGTGGACGGGGTGTGGGGGGCCAGCGGGTTGGGGAACGGCCTGGTCTCCAGGTCCACCAGGTCGAGGTAGTACTGGAGGGCGGTGGAGGACGGCGGGAAGCGCATCGCCCCCAGCTCGGCGGTCAGGCTCTGGTCGCAGCCCTCGAACCCCACGGTCCGCAGCCGGCCGCCGATCTGGTCGGCCTCGTAGACCACGGGCTTGAGCCCCATCTTCATCAGTTCGTAGGCCGCCACGATGCCGGACAGGCCGCCGCCGACGACCGCGACCTCGGTGCCGTGCTCGGTGGCCGGCACCTGGCCCAGGCCGGCCGGGTGCGCCAGGTAGTCGTCGTAGGCGTAGGGGAAGTCCGGGCCGAACATGGTGATCGGCGGCAGGCCGGCCGGCTGCTCGCCCTGCTCGTCGTGGGCGGCGGTGGGCACCGTGGACGTCATGGGGTACGGACTCCTTGCGGGGGTACGGCGGAGATCACCGGGCGGGGAGACCCGGCGGAGGTGACGGGGGTGGCGAAGCCGACCGGAGCGGTCAGGCGAGGGAGGTGTACAGACCGGGGCGGCGGTCCCGCAGATAGGGGTTGGCGGCCCGCGAGGCGGCCAGCAGCTCGGGGTCCACATCGCCGAGGACCAGCTCGGTGCCGCGTCCGGCGCGAGCCCGGGTGGTGCCGTCCGGGCTCGCCAGGCAGCTGAGTCCGGCGAACTCGAACTCCCCCTCGGGGCCGGTGCGGTTGACGTACGCGAGGTACATCTGGCTCTCGAAGGCGCGCACCGGCACCAGGGACTCGGGGACGAACCGGAAGGGGTCCATCAGGGCGGTGGGCACCAGCAGCAGGTCGGTGCCGGCCAGCGCGTGGGCCCGGACGTTCTCCGGGAACTCCACGTCGTAGCAGATCAGCACGCCGAGCCTCAGGCCGGCCAGCTCCGCCTGCACCACCGGGGTGCTGCCGGGGGTGAACCAGCGGTTCTCGAACTCGCCGAAGAGGTGGGTCTTGCGGTAGTTGCCCAGGGGGGCCCCGTCCGGGCCGATCAGCTGGGCCGCGTTGTAGACCGCGGCGCCCTCGCGCTCGGGGTAGCCGTACAGGATCGCCAGCCCGTGCTCGGCGGCGATCCGGGCCACCGCCTCCGCGCCGGGGCCGTCGGCCGGCTCGGCGAGCCGGTGCACACCCTCACCGATGGCGTACCCGGTGAGGAACAGCTCCGAGGTGGCCAGCAGCCCGGCGCCGCCCGCCGCCGCCTCGGCCGCCGCCTCCTCCAGCAGCCGCAGGTTGCCGGCGGGCTCGCCGGGGTGACCGGAGCACTGGAACAGGGCGGTACGCAGCGGCGGCATGGCAGACCTCGAACGGGACACGCGGGTGCGGGGACGTAGAGACCGTACGGTTCCACCCGAATGCCGGACAAGGCGCGACCCTTGCGCACCAAGCGCCTAATCGTTGTGCCGAGGGGCCACGGCGCGGCGATTCGTTGCACGGCGCCTCGGTGAGTGTCGTGCACCACACTCCGGAGCCGGGGGCCGGCCCGTGACGACGGCGCCGCGCACACCCCGCGGCGGGCGCCCGCAGCCACGACAGCCTGAAGCTCCGGCGCCCCCTCCCCCGGCCGGGGGCCGTCGCGCCGGTGCCGTGCCGGTCGCGTTCTCCTGTCCCGGTACGGGCCGTCGCCCGCGGCCGGGGCGGGCCGTATCCATCCGCCCAGCGCGGGGCCCCCTGGCCGATCGCGGGCCCAGGGGGCCTCCGGAGGGGTCTCGCGCTCCTCCCGGTGCCGGGAGGGCGTCCTCAGGCGTCCGCGGGGCCTCGGCGGGTCCGCCGCCGCGCGGTAGGGGTCTCCTTCCTGGGCGAGGGGTGCCGGTCAGGAGAACGGATCGGCGCCCTTGCCGCCGCCGAGGCCGAGGTCGCCCTCACGGGTGCCGCCGGTCTTCGGTGCGCCGGGGGTCTGGCGGGTGCCCCGGGTCCCACCGGCGGCGGGCCCCTCCTCCGCCTCGATCTCGATGCGCTCCCTGCGGACGTCGCCGCCGACCGTCTCCTCGGTCATCCGCTCCTCGACGCGCAGCCGCACCCGCTCCTTGGGCACCACCTCGGTGCGCACCACCGCGCGCTCCTCGTGCAGCACCATCTCGTCCTCGGCCTCGCTGAGCGCCCGGTCGCGGGTGCCCCTGACACGCTCGGCCTCACTGATCGGCTCCCGTTCCACCACCAGTTCCTCGTGCCGCAGCGGCACCCGGCGCTCCACGTGCTCGGTGTCGACATAGCGGTGCAGCCGAGCCCGTCCCGTCACGGCGGTCTCCACCCCGACCCGCAGCTCCTCCTCGGAACGCAGCATGGAGTGCTCGTGCTCGGTCCCGGGCTGCCATCCGGTCTTCCCGGCCGCGGTGGTGTCGCCGGTCCGGCCGGTGGGAGTCTCCCCGGCCATGCCCCGGCCGGCGTTCATACCGGTCCCGGTGCCCTCGGCGGCTCCGGGCGTGCCCAGGCCCGCCCCGGGGTAGGGTTCGGCCGCCCCGGCGTCCAGGGTGTCCTGGCCGTACGCGGCCTCCTGGCGGCGTTCGGCGTCCTGGCCGCGCTCCGGGTACCGGCCGCCTTCGGTGTCCTGCCCCCGGCCGCCGCGCGCCGACGCGGAGGCGGCGGAGGCCGCGCCCATGCCGCCCGTGCCCTCCGTGACGGTGCCGCCCGTCCGACCGGTGCCCCGCTCGCCCACCGGGCGGTCGGCGGCTCCCCAGTCCATGCCGTAGTGGCGGTACAGCTTGCGCTCCTCGCCGGCCGAGAGGTGGCCGCCGGCGTCCACGGCGACATGCGGCGCTTCCTTCACCTTGTCCTTGGTGAAGGGCACCTCCAGGCGGTCCTGGACCAGAGTGGCGTCATGTACGGGGACAAAAGACTCACTCAACCCGAAGAGCCCGGTACGGACGCTGACCCAGTCCGGCTTTCCGGTGACGTCGTCGAGGAAGACATGTCTGGCATTCCCGATCTTGGTGCCCTCCGCGTCATAGACCGGATGATCGAGCACCTCCGGGATCTGCTCCTTGGTGATCACTTCGCCCTCCTTCGATCGCTGAGATCCACCGATCGGGTTACCGGCACCCCGGCAACAAAACGAGGGAACGGCGACGTGTCCCCAGCCGGCCGCTACGCCGGCGCGCCCGAGGAGAAGCGGCGCAGCAGCGGTGAGAGGACCAGCACCGACTTGGTGCGCTCCACGAAGGGCTCGCCCGCGATCCGCTCCAGCACCCGCTCGAAATGCCGCATGTCCGAGGCGTACACCTGCACCAGGGCGTCCGCGTCACCGGTCACCGTGGAGGCGGAGGCCACCTCGGGGTAGGGGGCCAGTCCGCGCCGGATGTCCTCGGGCGAGGTGTTGTGGCGGCAGTAGAGCTCCACGAAGCCCTCGGTCTCCCAGCCCAGGGAGGCGGGGTCGACCCGGACCGTGAAGCCGGTGATGGCACCTTCCGCGCGCAGCCGGTCCACCCGCCGCTTCACCGCGGGCGCCGACAGCCCGACCTCGCCGCCTATGTCGGCGTAGCTGCGCCGCGCGTCCTCGGCGAGGGCATGGACGATGCGTTCATCGAGTTCGTTCAGTCGCACTGCGGGTGGATCACTTCTCTGCTGTCCGGGTGCCCGGCGGGGCGGGGTACGTGGTGGCCGGTCGGCGGGGGTGACACGTGCCGTAGACGAGTAGACCACACCGCCCGACGGCTCCCGAACACACGCCCGAGGAGCGGCGCCGGGGGCTCGGTGACCGCGCGACCGGCCGCGGGCGGTCCCGGCCGGCCGGCTGACGGCGCGCGGTCGACACCCCGTCATCGGCGCCGGGCCCGCCGGCGCGCCCGCGGTGGGGCGGCGCTACTCGGCCGCCGCGCCGGTCGGCTGGGCCAGCTGGGAGCGCCGGATGCCGTAGGTGAAGTAGACCACCAGGCCCACGGCCATCCAGCCTCCGAAGACCACCCAGGTGACGGTGTCCAGGCTCTTCATCATCCAGACGCACATGACGAAGCCGATGGCCGGGAAGAGCGGGGACAGCGGCACCCGGAAGGTGCGCGGCATCTCCGGCCGGGTGCGGCGCAGCACGATCACCGCGATGTTGACCAGCGCGAAGGCGAACAGGGTGCCGATGCTGGTGGCGTCCGCGAGCTGCCCCAGCGGAACGGCCGCGGCCAGCCCGCCGCAGAACAGCGAGACGATCACGGTGTTGGCGCGCGGGGTGCCGGTGCGCGGGTGCACGGTGGAGAAGACCTTGGGCATCAGCCCGTCCCGGGACATCGCGAAGAGTATCCGGGTCTGCCCGTAGAGCACGGTCAGCACCACCGAGGCGATGGCGATCACCGCGCCGGCGGCCAGCAGCACCGCCCAGAAGCTCTGCCCGGTGACGTCCTTCATGATGCCGGCCAGCGCGGCCTGGGAGCCGCTGAACTGCTGCCACGGCAGGGCGCCCACCGCCACGGCGGCGACCAGGCAGTACAGCGCGGTGACGATGACCAGCGAGAGCATGATGGCGCGCGGCAGGTCGCGCTGCGGGTTCTTGGCCTCCTCGCCGGCCGTGGAGGCGGCGTCGAAGCCGATGTAGGAGAAGAACAGCGTGGCGCCGGCGGCGCTGACCCCGGCCATGCCCATCGGCATGAACGGCGCGTAGTTGCCGGCCCGGATGCCGGTGTAGGCGACGCCGCAGAACAGCAGCAGCGCCGCGATCTTCACGACCACCATGACGGTGTTGACCCGGGCGCTCTCCTTGGCGCCGCCCAGCAGGAAGCCCATGGCCAGCAGCACCACCAGCAGGGCCGGCAGGTTGAAGGTGCCGCCGTCGCCGGGCGGCGCGGCCAGCGCCTGGGGGATGGTGACGCCGATGGTGCCGTCCAGCAGCTCGTTGAGGTACTGGCCCCAGCCGACCGCCACGGCGGCCACCGAGACGCCGTACTCCAGGATCAGGCACCAGCCGCAGACCCAGGCGACCAGCTCGCCCATGGTGGCGTAGGTGTACGAGTAGGAGGACCCGGAGACCGGGATGGTGCCGGCCAGCTCGGCGTAGGACAGGGCGGAGAACAGCGCGGTCACGCCGGCCAGGACGAAGGACACCACCACCGCGGGCCCGGCGTCGGGCACCGACTCGCCCAGCACCACGAAGATTCCGGTGCCCAGGGTGGCCCCGATGCTGATCATGGTGAGCTGCCACATGCCCAGCGACCGCTTCAGGGTGCCGCCGGTGCCCCGGCCGCCCTCGGCGATCAGCCGCTCCACGGGCTTGCGCCGGGTCAGCCCGGCGCGCAGCCCCTGGCGCCGCGAGGTGCGCGAGTCGAGGACGGGCGTGGGCGCGCCATGGTCCGGCATGGGGGGTGGCTCCTTCGTGGTGCAGCCGCTCGGGCTTGTCTTTCCACGGCGGCGAAGCACGACGAGCACACCGGGCGTGGCAGGGCCACGCTGAAGGGAGACCGCCGAGCTGACGGCCTCCGTCACTCACACGTACAGCGCTCGACCCACGGGGTGGGTGCCGCGCTCGTAATAAACATTATTGCGCATAGCCATACGAACGTTGCGCACACGGGCCGCGCACGGCGAATCCTTGCAAGCCCCCCATCGATGCGATGCGGCACGAGTTCACCCGAATGCAGCGATACGCCATCTTTTCGGCCGTCGTTGGTGTGGACGTGACGACGAGAGACAGGACGAGAGAAGGCAGCCTGCGGACCGCACCCCACCGCCCCATCGACCCCGGCGCCGGCATGCGCCGCACCACGACGGAACCAGGCGCATAACATGACCTATCCCCCTCAGAGCGAGGGCGGCTTCGGGCCTCCCTATTCCATGGGCCATACCGGCGTGCCCGACGACCGGCTGGGCTTCACCACCGACTACGACCTGCATCCCCTGCCGGACCCGGAGACCCTGGAGGGCCGCTGGGACCTGGAGGACGACCTGGCCCGGCTGCTGCAGAGCTCGGTCGAGGAACCGGTTCGCCAAGCCGAGCCGATCCGTACGCACCACGCCTCCACCCGGGGCCGCGGCCGGCGCCGCCGGGTCCGCTTCCGCCTGCCGACCATGCCCTGGTTCGAGCTGCTGTCGCTGGTCTTCGCGGCCTTCACCGCGCTCATCGTGGCCATGCTGAGCGTGCTCGGCGGAATGATCTCCTACGGACCGCTGCGCTTCCTGGCCACCCCGACCACCACCGCCTCGCTCGCCGGCTGGTGGCCGCTGCTGGTCTACGGACCGTGGCTGGTCGCCTCGCTGTCCGTGCTGCGCGCCGCCCTGCACCACCGCGGCGCCGGCCACTCCTGGGCGGTGGTGGTGCTGTTCTCGGGCATCGCGGTGCTGCTGTGCGTCGCCCACGCGCCCAAGACGCTGCCCGGGGTGGCGGTGGCCGCGCTGCCACCGCTGGCGGCCCTGGTCTCCTTCCACCAGCTGGTGCGGCAGCTCACCCTCACCCGGCCGCCGCGGCACGCGCTGCCGCGACCGCGCAGCCCGCAGCAGCGCGGCTGAGCCCGCTCCAGACCCCCTGGGAACGCCGGTGGCCCCGGATCCGTACGTCGACGGATCCGGGGCCACCGGGCTGTGCGAGGGGCGGGCCGGGCCGCGGCACGGGAGCGGGCCCGCGCCGGGCCGGTGTGCGGGGCGGCGGCCCCGCGGCGGGTTCAGGACCAGCTGGCGTGCAGCGGCTTGCCCTCCGCGTAGCCGGCCGCGCTCTGCACGCCGACCACGGCCCGCTGGTGGAACTCCTCCAGCGAGGCGGCGCCCGCGTAGGTGCAGGAGCTGCGCACCCCGGCGATGATCGAGTCGATCAGGTCCTCCACCCCCGGCCGCACCGGGTCCAGGAACATCCGGGAGGTGGAGATGCCCTCCTCGAACAGACCCTTGCGCGCCCGGTCGTAGGCCGACTCCTCGGCGGTGCGGTTGCGGACCGCGCGCGCCGAGGCCATCCCGAAGCTCTCCTTGTACGGGCGTCCGTCGGCGGTGTGCTGAAGGTCACCGGGAGACTCGAAGGTGCCGGCGAACCAGGAGCCGACCATCACGTTGGAGGCACCGGCCGCCAGCGCCATGGCGACGTCCCGGGGGTGCCGGACCCCGCCGTCCGCCCAGACGTGCTTGCCCAGTCGGCGCGCCTCGGCGGCGCACTCCAGGACCGCGGAGAACTGCGGCCGGCCCACACCGGTCATCATCCGGGTGGTGCACATGGCGCCCGGGCCGACACCGACCTTGATGATGTCGGCGCCCGCCTCCACCAGGTCGCGCACGCCCTCGGCGGCGACGATGTTGCCGGCCACGATCGGCACCTGCGGGTCGAGGGCCCGCACCGCCTTCAGGGCGTTGATCATCGACTCCTGGTGGCCGTGCGCGGTGTCCACCACCAGGGTGTCCACCCCGGCGTCCAGCAGTGCCTTGGCACGCCCGGGCACATCGCCGTTGACGCCGACGGCGGCGGCGATCCGCAGCCGGCCGCGGGCGTCGGTGGCCGGGGTGTAGAGGGTGGCGCGCAGCGCGCCCTTGCGGGTGAGGATGCCGGCGAGGCGGCCCTCGGCGTCCACCGCGGGGGCCAGCTTGCGGTGCGCGGCGTCCAGGCGGTTGAACGCCTCCCGGGGGTCGATGTCCGCGTCCAGCAGCAGCAGCTCACGGGACATGACCTCGGTCAGCTGGGTGAAGCGGTCCACGCCGGAGAGGTCGGACTCGGTGACCACGCCCACCGGGCGCCCGCCCTCGACCACCACGCCGGCGCCGTGCGCGCGCTTGGGCAGCAGCGCCAGCGCGTCGGCCACGGTGGAGTGCGGGGTGAGCACGATCGGGGTGTCCAGCACCAGGTGCCGGCCCTTGACCCAGCTGACCACATCGGTGACGACATCGATCGGGATGTCCTGCGGGATCACCACCAGACCGCCGCGGCGGGCGACCGTCTCGGCCATCCGGCGGCCGGCGATCGCGGTCATGTTGGCCACCACCAGCGGAATGGTGGTGCCGGTGCCGTCCGGAGTGGAGAGGTCCACGGCCTGCCGGGAGCCGACCGCGGAGCGGCTGGGCACCATGAACACATCGTCGTACGTCAGGTCGTACTGCGGCTTGATGTCGTTCAGAAAACGCATGCTAACTCTCTCACCTGCGGTGTTGCCGTATGAGCGGGCGGGGAGTCAGCTCAGAACCACCTGGTCCGACTGTGGCTCCTGGACCCATCTTCCACCATGCGCCGCCCGATTCGGCCCCCTCGCCGTACTTTCCGGGCGTTCGTCCGAACACCGGTGCCACCGCCTGTGTCTTCTCCCAAACCCCCTACGCCCCGTCGGGGTCCGCGCGGTCCAGTGCCGGGCGGGGACCGGGTCCGGTCTCCCGCAGCAGGAAGTCCGCCGCGGCGGTGTCCGTGACCAGGCTGGTGACCAGGCCGGAGCGGAGCACCGCGCCGATCGCCGCGGCCTTGCGCCGGCCACCGGCGATGGCGACCACCTCGGGGATGCGGCGCAGCCGGTCCGCCTCCACCGTGATGCACCGCTCGCCCAGGTCGCGGCCGATCCGGCGGCCCTCGGCGTCGAAGAGGTGCGCGGACATCTCGGCGGCGGCCCCCAGCGAGGCGTAGTGGGCGCGCTCCTCGTCGCTGAGCATGTCGTACACCGTGGAGATCCCGGCCTCCCAGGATCCGATGGACACCGCGGCCACGGTGACCTTGTCGAAGTACTCGAAGGCCCGGGCGATGCCGGTCTGACCGCGCAGCGCGGCGGCGGTGGCCGGATCGGGCAGCAGCATCGGCGCGTAGATCGGGTGCGCCTCGCCGCCGGAGACCGCGGCGGCCCGCCGCACCGCCTCGACCGAGCCGCGCTCGGCGGTGCCCGCGTCGTACACGCCGGTCAGCTGGACCACGGTGCACGGCGGCAGCCGGTGCAGGGCCGCCGCCATGTGGATGGTGGAGCGGCCCCAGGCCAGCCCGAGCACATCGCCCTCGGTGACCAGCTCACCGAGGAGGTCGGCGGCCACCTCTCCGAGGTTGTCGGGGTCCGGGCCGTCCTCCTGGGCGTCGGCCGGGGACTCCACGACCACCGCGTGCCGCAGTCCGTACCGCGCGCGCAGCGCGTCCGAGCGTTCGGCGTCCAGCTCGGCCGGCACGCGGATCTCGATGCGCACCAGATCGCGCTCGAGCGCCGTCTCCAGCACCCGCGCGACCTTGAACCGGCTGACGCCGAACTCCTCGGCGATCTGGATCTTGGACTTGCCCTCAAGGTAGAAGCGGCGCGCCATGGCAGCCGCCTGCACCAGTTCGGCGGGTCCCATCCGCGTGGCTGAACGGCCGCCCGTCGACACCGCGGTCTCCTCACTGTCTGCGTTCTTGGCTCACCGTCATCCTGTCAGATACGGCGGCGCCGGATCGCCCTTCAGTGCCGTCCGTTCACCGACCTGTGGCTCAATGTCCGCATGCCCAGGCCGCGGACGCCTGCTGGGCCTGCGCGCGCAGTCGGCGCACCGCCTCGGCGGGGTCCTGTGCCCCGTACACCGCGGATCCGGCGACGAAGACATCGGCACCGGCCTCAGCACACCGCTCGATGGTGTCCGCCGAAACCCCTCCGTCCACTTGGAGCCACATCTCCAGGCCGTGCTTGGCGATCAGCTCCCGGGTCCGGCGGATCTTCGGCAGCATGATGTCGAGAAAGGCCTGACCGCCGAATCCCGGCTCCACGGTCATCACCAGCAGCATGTCGAGTTCCGGCAGCAGGTCCTCGTACGGCTCGATGGGCGTGGCGGGCTTGAGCGCCATCGCGGCGCGCGCCCCCTGGGCCCGGATCTCCCGCGCCAGCCGTACCGGGGCGCCGGCGGCCTCCGCGTGGAAGGTGACCGAAGCGGCCCCCGCCTCGACGTACCGCGGAGCCCAGCGGTCCGGGTCCTCGATCATCAGGTGCAGGTCGAGCGGGGTGTCGGTGGCCCGGCTCAGCGACTCGACGACGGGCACCCCGAGCGTGAGGTTCGGGACGAAGTGGTTGTCCATCACATCGACGTGCAGCCAGTCGGCTCCGCTGACGGCTGCTGCCTCCTCCGCCAGACGGGAGAAGTCCGCGGCGAGGATACTGGGGCTGATCTGTACGGCCATGGCGCCAAGCCTGCCACGGCCGTCCGCCGCGCGGGGCGGCGGGAGTACCGCACCTCACCGAGCCCGGCCGGGGTCCCGGGCCCGCCGGCGCGACCCCATTCGGCACGGCCCCCGCCCGCGGCGCCCCGCTGAGGGCCAACCCGCGCGGACGCGGCAGGGCCCCGATCTCCCGGGGCGACCGCACACCGCACCGCACCCGCCGGGAAGCCGGCCGGCGCGGGCGGCGGAGTACCGCACCTCACCGGGCGCGGCCGGCAGAGGACCGGGGTTCCCCGGGACACCCCCCACACCGCACCGCACCCGCAGCACCGCCCACCCCGCCGAGGGGCCGCCCAGCGCGGACCGGGGCGGTCAGGCGGTGCGGCGCAGCAGTGCCAGGTACATCGCGTCGGTGCCGTGCAGATGCGGCCACAGCTGCACATCGGGGCCCTCGCCCAGCGCGGGCACCCCGGGCAGCAGCGGGCGGGCGTCGATCCACTCGGCGGCGACCGGCGCGCCGCCCCGCCCCTTGAGCACGTCGTCCACCACGGCCCGGGTCTCGGCCAGGTGCGGGGAGCAGGTCGCGTAGCCGACCACACCGCCGACCCGCACCGCGCTCAGCGCCTCGCGCAGCAGCCCGCGCTGGAGCGGCGCGAAGCCCTCCAGGTCCTCCGGGCGCCGGCGCCAGCGGGCCTCGGGGCGGCGGCGGAGCGCGCCCAGGCCGCTGCACGGCACGTCCACCAGCACCCGGTCGAAGGTGCCCGGCCGCCAGGCCGGCCGGGTGCCGTCCGCGGCGATCACCTGGTACGGGCCGGGGTTGCCGGCCAGCGCCTGGGCCACCAGCCGGGCCCGGTGCGGCTGCTTCTCCGAGGCCACCAGCGCCGCCCCGCGCCGTGCGGCCAGCGCGGCCAGCAGCGCGGCCTTGCCGCCCGGTCCCGCGCACCCGTCCAGCCAGCGGGCGTCCGGGCCGTCCAGCGGGGCGTTCGCCAGGGCGATGGCCACCAGCTGGCTGCCCTCGTCCTGGACGCCGGCCCGGCCCTCGCCGACCGGTGCCAGCGCCCCGGGCTCACCGCCCTCGGCGAGCCGCACCGCGTACGGGGACCAGCGGCCGGGCAGGCCGCGGTCCTCGCCCAGCAGGTCCAGCAGCTCCTCGGGGGTGGCCCGGCCGGGGCGCGCCACCAGCGTCACCTCGGGCCGCTCGTTGTCGGCCT
Organism: Streptomyces palmae; assembly: GCF_004684805.1. Lineage (GTDB taxonomy): Bacteria > Actinomycetota > Actinomycetes > Streptomycetales > Streptomycetaceae > Streptomyces > Streptomyces palmae. The sequence continues at coordinate 23,828 of NZ_SRID01000018.1, read as the reverse complement.
CCAGCAGGTCCTCGATGCCGGCCCGGCCGCCGCCGAGCGCGTCCCAGAGCGCGGAGACGATCCACCGCGGGTGCGAGTGCACCACCGCGAGGTGATCCTCGGCGTCCTCCTCGTACGGCGGGGCCACCCGCTCCAGCCAGCCGTCCAGGTCATCGCCGGCGATCTTGCGGAGCACCGCGTTGACGAACTTGGCCCGGCCGTCGCCCAGCACCACCCGGGCCAGCTCCACGCTGGCGCTCACCGCGGCGTGGGTGGGGATCCGGGTGCCCAGCAGCTGGTGCGCGCCCAGGCTCAGGACGTCCAGCACCGGCGGGTCGACCTCGCGCAGCGGGCGGTCCACGCAGGCCGCGATGATCGCGTCGTAGGTGCCCTGGCGGCGCAGCGTGCCGTAGACCAGCTCGGTGGCGAGCGCGGCGTCCCGGCTGTCGAAGTCGCCCTGCTCCCTGGCCTGGCGCAGCAGCGGCGGCAGCACCAGGTTGGCGTAGGCGTCCCGCTCGTCCACGGCGCGCAGCGCCTCGAAGGCGAGGATCCGCACCGGGTCCTTCTTCGGCCTCCGGTACGGCTTGCTGGGACGGCGACGCGGCTGCTCACTCACAGAAAGGTGCTCCGGGCTCCAAGGGGAAGATACCGGCCAAGCCTACGTCGCCCCCGAGCCGGTCCGGCGCCGCGTTCAGACCTGGCGGCCCAGGGTCTCCCGCTCGCCGATGCGCACCCCGCGCGCCCAGTCCGCCGCCCGCATCGGCTTCTTGCCCTGCGGCTGCACCCAGCGCAGCTCCACGGCGTGGCTGCCGGTGCCCGCGTGGACGGAGTTCTTGGCGGCCGCCAGCTCGCCCGGGGCCAGCTCGGTGCGGTCCACCGCCGGGGCCACCTCCATGACCTTGAGCCGCTCGCCGCGGAAGACCGTCCAGGCGCCGGGGGCCGGGGCGCAGCCGCGCACCACGCGGTCCACCCGGAGGGCGGGCGCCTGCCAGTCGATCTCCGCGTCCTCGACCTTGATCTTCGGGGCCAGGGAGACGCCCTCGGCCGGCTGCGGCACCGCCCGCAGGGTGCCGTCCTCGATGCCGTCCATGGTCGCCGCCAGCAGGCCGGCGCCGGCGAACGCGAGCCGGGTCAGCAGGTCGCCGCTGGTGTCCGTGGGCCGGACCTCCTCGGTGAGCACCCCGAAGACCGGGCCGGAGTCCAGCCCCTCCTCGATGAGGAAGGTGGAGGCGCCGGTCACCTCGTCGCCGGCGAGCACCGCGTGCTGCACCGGGGCGGCGCCGCGCCAGGCGGGCAGCAGCGAGAAGTGCAGGTTGACCCAGCCATGGGCCGGGATCTCCAGGGCGGCCTTGGGCAGCAGCGCGCCGTAGGCGACCACCGGGCAGCAGTCCGGGGCGATCTCCCGCAGCCGGGCCAGGAAGTCCTCGTCGCGCGGCCGGGCCGGCTTGAGCACCTCGATCCCGGCCTCCTCGGCACGCTCGGCGACCGGGCTCGCCACCAGCCGCCGGCCGCGGCCGGCGGGCGCGTCGGGGCGGGTCACCACGGCCACCACCTCGTGCCGGTCCGAGGCGAGCAGGGCATCCAGGGCGGGTACGGCGACCTCGGGGGTGCCGGCGAAGACGAGCCTCATGGGTGGCGGACTACCTCTCAGGCGCAGCGGAGGGACGCGTCAGTCTATTCGGCCCCTTCGGCGCCGCCATCCGGTGATCGGCCCGGCGCCCGGGCCCCCGGGGGCGTACGCCTGTACCCGCGCACGCCCCGGACCGTGACCAAGAGCACGGTGCGGCGTTGGTCAAGAGAGATTGACCGACGCGGGCCGACCACGGTGCCGCCGATCGCCGGGCTCGCGACCCTCGCCGGTCTCAGTGTTTCCCTGTGTTCCTCCGAGTTCCTCAGGGTCCCTACGAGTTCCTTCCTGTTCGTCTAGTTTTCCGTCCCTTGCACCGCCGGTTCGAGAGGCTTGTTCATGGCCGACCACGCAACTCACGACGCCCAGGCACGCGCCAGCCTGCACCTCCTGGTCCGGGACATCGAGCGGGTCCGACGGCAGGTGGACGCGCTGCGTACGCTCACCGCGCAGCTCGGCAACGTCTACCGTCCGCGCCGCACCGGTCCGTCCACCGGTTTCGTCGTCTACGGCCGCGCCCCGGCGCCGACCGTGCGCCTCGCCCAGGAGCTGCGGGACAGCGTGGAGACGCTGGTCACCGCGGCGGTGGACTTCGACCGCTCGCTCGGCTTCTCCTGGGACGCGGTGGGCTCCGCGCTCGGGGTCACCAAGCAGGCGGTGCACCGCCGCTACGGCGCCCGCCGGGCGGGCGCGCAGAGCGCCGGCTCCGCGGAGAGCACCGAGCCCACGGCACCGCGCACCGGCGGCGCCACCGCCACCCAGGCCGGGGCGGCGCCGGCGGTCCCCACCGTGCCGGCCGCCCGCTCGGTGCAGACCGCGCAGTCCCTGCCGTCCGTCCCGGGCCAGTCCTCCCCTGCCCTGCGCGAGGAGCCGCGCTCCAGCGCCCTGCCGGGGCCGCGCAACGGCTGACCCGGCCGTGCCCCGGTCGCAGAGCGCCCGCAGGGCCCCGGCGCAGTGCGTCAGCCGATGTCCGGCGGGTCGACCCGGACCCGGACCGGTGGGCCCTCGCGTCGGACCAGCCGGGCCGCCTGGGCGCTCTTGAGCGCGGCGGCGAGGGCGGCGCCGCTGCCGGGGCGCACCCGCAGCAGGGCCCGCTCCCAGGGCTCCTCCGGCTCCGGGCGGCCCCGCTTGGCGGGGGTCTCGCCGGCGCGCCGCGGGCGGCCTTGTTCGGCGGGGGGCACCGGCACCGGGCCCAGCACCTCGGCGTCCGGCGGCAGTTCCAGGCTCTCCAGCAGCTCGGCGACCGCCGAGGCCGGCCCGGAGACCGAGGCCATCCGGGAGACCGGGGGGAAGCCCAGCTGGGCGCGCTCCGCCAGCTCCCGCGCCGCGAACCCGGCCGGATCCCATCGCACCAGGGCCTGCACCGGGCTGAGTGTCGGCTCGGCGACGATCACCACCGCGCCGCCCTCGCCCTGCGGACGCACCAGTGCCGCGGCGTCCAGCCAGCGGCGCAGCGCCTCCTCCCCGGCGCGCAGGTCGGGGCGGCCGAGCAGGGCCCAGCCGTCCAGCAGCAGGGCCGCCGCGTATCCGTGCTCGGCGACCGGCTCCGCCCCAGGGGTGGCGACGATCAGCGCGGGCTGGTCCGGGACGGCGTCCAGCACATGGTCGCGGCCCGAGGTGCGCACCGGCATCCCGGGGAAGGCCCGGCCCAGTTCCTCCGCGGTGCGCCGGGCGCCGATGACGGTGGCCCGCAGCCGGTTGCCGCCGCAGGACGGGCAGTGCCAGGGATGCGCGCCCCGGCCGCACCATCCGCAGCGCAGGGTGTCGGCGTCGGCGGCCTCCAGCGGCCCGACACAGTGCGGGCAGCGGGCCGGCTCCCGGCAGCGCTCGCAGGCCAGCCGGGGTACGTAGCCGCGGCGCGGCACCTGGACCAGCACCGGGCCGCGCAGCAGCCCCTCGCGCAGGGCGCGCCAGCCCAGCGAGGGCAGCCGAGCGGCGCGCGCCGCCGGGTCGCGCGCCAGGTCGCCGTCGGAGACGGTACGCACCAGCGGCGCGGCGGCCCGGACCTGCTCGCGGCCCGCCTCCAGGGGCAGCGCCCAGCCGTTCTCCAGCAGCTGGGCGGTCTCCACGGTGCGGCTGAGGTCGCCGGCGAGGAAGCCGGTGCGCTCCTGCACCGCGCGCAGCAGCAGCACGTCCCGGGCGTGCGGCCGGGGGGCGTTGTCGTCGCTGTGGCTGGAGTCCCCGTCGTCCCAGATGGCGACCAGGCCCAGGTCCTGGACCGGGGCGAACATGGCGGCCCGGGTGCCCACCACGGCACGCACCGAGCCCCGGCGGACCGCCAGCCAGCGCCGGTAGCGCTCGTGCGGCCCGGCGTCGGCGGTCAGCAGGGTGTGCCGGCCGGGGCCGAGCAACGCGGTCAGCGCGGCGTCCACCCGTGCCGCGGACCGCCCGTCGGGCAGCACCGCCAGCGCGCCCCGCCCGGAGGCCAGGGTGGCGGCGATCACGGTGGCCAGCTCGGTCGGCCAGTGCGGGCCGGGCAGCGCGGTCCACACCGCGCGGGGGGTGCCCCCGCGGGCCAGCGCGTCGAGGAATCCCGGGCCGGCCGGGTACCGGGTCCAGCTGCCCGGTTCGGGGCGCGGGGGCGGGGGCAGCGCGGGCGTCGGGGACGCCGTCTCGGCACGGGCGCTGCGCGGTGGGATGGCCAGCTGGAGCACGTCGGCGAGCGATCCCGCGTACCGGTCGGCGACCGCCCGGCACAGGGCGAGCAGCGCCGGTGAGAGCACCGGCTCCGGTGAGAGGACCTGGGCGATGGCGGCCAGCGGCCCCTTGTAGTCGGTCTCGGCGACCCGCTCGACGATGTATCCGTCGAGCAGCCCGCCGCCCTCCCGGCGCCCCTCCCGTACGTTCCCGGCGCCGGCCCCGAAGCGGACCCGCACCCGCACTCCGGGCCGGGCGTCCGCGTCCAGCTCGGCGGGGACCGCGTAGTCCCAGAGTTTGTCCAGGTGGACCGGGCCCTTGTCGACCAGCACCCGGGCCACCGGCAGCCGCTCGGCCAGGGCCGCGCCGCGCCAGGTGCGCGGCTTGGCCCGGGGCACCTTGGCCTTGCGCACCGTGTCCCGGATGAGCGCGAGCTGCTCGCCCCCCGGCGGGGTCGGCGCCGGGGGCTTGTTCTGACCGTGCTCGCTGCTCACGGTTTCAGTCCTACCAGAGACCACGGACAGCGCCGGGCCCGGTGACGTCCACGACCCCGGACCGTGGCGGTCCGGGGTCGTGGACGAATGGTGCCGGTGGGGCCGGGACCTACAGGCCCACGGCGGCCCGCAGCGCCTCCACGCGGTCGGTGCGCTCCCAGGTGAAGTCGGGCAGCTCGCGGCCGAAGTGCCCGTACGCGGCGGTCTGGGCGTAGATCGGGCGGAGCAGGTCCAGGTCGCGGATGATCGCGGCCGGGCGGAGGTCGAAGACCTGGCTGATGGCCTGCTCGATCTTCTCGGCGTCCACGGTGGCGGTGCCGAAGGTCTCCACGAACAGGCCGACCGGCTCGGCCTTGCCGATGGCGTAGGCGACCTGGACCTCGCAGCGGGCGGCGAGGCCCGCGGCGACGACGTTCTTGGCGACCCAGCGCATGGCGTAGGCGGCCGAGCGGTCGACCTTGGACGGGTCCTTGCCGGAGAAGGCGCCGCCACCGTGGCGGGCCATGCCGCCGTAGGTGTCGATGATGATCTTGCGGCCGGTGAGGCCGGCGTCACCCATCGGGCCGCCGATCTCGAAGCGGCCGGTCGGGTTCACCAGCAGCCGGTAGCCGTCGGTGTCCAGCTTGATGCCGTCCTCCAGGAGCTCCTTGAGGACGTGCTCCACGACGAACTCGCGGATGTCGGGGGCGAGCAGCGAGTCCAGGTCGATGTCCGAGGCGTGCTGCGAGGAGACCACGACGGTGTCCAGGCGGACCGCCTTGTTGCCGTCGTACTCGATGGTGACCTGGGTCTTGCCGTCCGGGCGCAGGTAGGGGATGGTGCCGTTCTTGCGGACCTCGGAGAGCCGGCGGGAGAGCCGGTGCGCCAGGTTGATCGGCAGCGGCATCAGCTCGGGGGTCTCGTCGCAGGCGTAGCCGAACATCAGGCCCTGGTCGCCCGCACCCTGCCGGTCGAGCTCGTCGTCGTCGCCCTCGACCCGGCTCTCGTAGGCGGTGTCCACACCCTGGGCGATGTCCGCGGACTGGGAGCCGATGGACACCGAGACGCCGCAGGAGGCGCCGTCGAAGCCCTTCTTCGACGAGTCGTAGCCGATCTCCAGGATCTTGTTGCGCACCAGCGTGGCGATCGGGGCGTAGGCCTTGGTCGTGACCTCGCCGGCCACGTGCACCAGGCCGGTGGTGATCAGCGTCTCGACGGCGACCCGGGAGGTCGGGTCCTCCTTCAGGAGCGCGTCGAGGATCGTGTCGCTGATCTGATCGGCGATCTTGTCGGGGTGGCCCTCGGTCACGGACTCCGAGGTGAAGAGGCGGCGGGACACATCGCTCCCTGGGGTTGCAGCGGCTGCTGGCTGTTCATGGCTGGAACCGTCCGGGGGCTGCGCCCGGCTCGGTTCCTGGGCCAGTTTATCCGGCGTTTCCACCGGTCGGGCATTCCGTCTCGAAGAACGGGCGTGCCGTGATCAGGACCATACCCTCAACGACCGCGTTTCGACCGCGCTGGGTAGGGGGGCGGCAACCGGCAGTGGTCCGGTTTCGATCTGGACAGAACAGTGCCGGAGCCATATGCGGCCAGGAGGCGATCGGTGGGCCGGACCGAGCCCGTACGGGGGAGGACCGAGCCCGTACGGGGTACCCGGCCGGACCGCCCGGGCGCGCGGCCCCGGGCCGCCGGGCCGCCGCACCCCGCCCGGGCGCCGCCGGTGGCCCGGCGCTGGCGCAGGTCAGGCCAGACGCGGGAGCACCAGGTCCCACACGGTGTCGGCCAGCGCCTCCTTGGGGCCGTACGGCACCGGCGTCTCGGTTCCGTCGGCGGCCAGTACCACCGCCTCGCTCTCGGCCGCGCCGAAGGTCTTGCGCTCCCCCACCTCGTTGACCACCAGGAGATCGCAGCCCTTGCGGGCGAGCTTGGCGCGACCATTGGCCAAAACATCGTCGGTCTCGGCGGCGAAACCGACCACCACCTGCCCGGGGCGGGCCCGCTCTGCCGAGATCTCGGCGAGAATGTCCGGATTACGCACCAGGGCGATGGGCTCGGGCTCCACCCCGTCACGCTTCTTGATCTTGCCGGTGACGTACCGGGCGGGGCGGAAGTCGGCGACCGCGGCGGCCATCACCACCGCGTCGGCGTCGGCCGCCGCCTTGAGCACCGCCTCCCGCAGCTGCACCGCCGTGCCCACCTTGACCACATCGGCGCCGGCCGGGTCGGGCAGCTCGCTGTTGGCGGAGACCAAGGTCACCCTGGCCCCGCGCGCCACCGCGGCGCGGGCCAGCGCGTAGCCCTGCTTGCCGGAGGAGCGGTTGCCCAGGAAGCGGACGGGGTCCAGCGGTTCCCGGGTGCCGCCGGCGCTGACCACCACATGGCGGCCGGCCAGGTCCGGGGTGGTGGCCCGCTCGCCCCGGGCGAGCACCCGGCGGCAGACCTCGAAGATCTCCGCCGGGTCGGGCAGCCGGCCCTTGCCGGTGTCCACCCCGGTGAGTCGGCCCACGGCGGGCTCGATGACCACGGCGCCGCGGCGGCGCAGGGCGGCGACGTTCTCCTGGGTGGCCGGGTGCTCCCACATCTCGGTGTGCATGGCGGGCGCGAAGACCACCGGGCAGCGCGCGGTGAGCAGGGTGTTGGTGAGCAGGTCGTCGGCGAGGCCGTGGGCGGCCTTGGCGAGCATGTCGGCGGTGGCCGGGGCGACCACCACCAGGTCGGCGCCCTGCCCGATGCGCACGTGCGGGACCTCGTGCACGCTCTCCCACACCTCGGTGGCGGCGCTCTGCCCGGACAGCGCGGCCCAGGTCGCCTCGCCGACGAAGTGCAGGGCCGAGGCGGTGGGCACCACCCGTACCTCGTGCCCGGACTCCGTCAGACGGCGCAGCAGCTCGCACGCCTTGTAGGCGGCGATCCCGCCGCTGACTCCCAGGACGACCTTCGGCTTGTCCATCGCTCGCTCTCCCACGCCGTCGTCTGTACGACTCCATGCTGCGGCACGCGCGCCGCGCCACCCGCGGGGCCCTTGCCCACGGCACACCTCGGGCCCGGCAGATGCTACTGCCGGGCCCGGGATGACAGATCAGCGGCCGTCGCGGCCTGGCCTCAGGAGGCCGGGCTCTCGATGGCCTCCGAGGTCAGCAGCCCCGCGTTGATCTCGCGCAGCGCGATGGAGAGCGGCTTCTCGTGGACGTGGGTGTCCACCAGCGGACCGACGTACTCCAGCAGGCCCTCGCCGAGCTGCGAGTAGTACGCGTTGATCTGGCGCGCGCGCTTGGCGGCGTAGATCACGAGGCTGTACTTCGAGTCCGTAGCCTCGAGCAGCTCATCAATCGGCGGGTTGATGATGCCCTCGGGCGCGGTGATGGAAGAGGACACTCTCTGCCTCAGCCTTCCGAATGGAGAATGGGGGGATCAGTGGATCAGGGGATCAGCAGACCAGGGGATCAGCGGATCCACCAGGGGGATCTATCAGGAAAAAGATCAAACAATTCCCATCAAGGCTAGCAGCTCGGCCGCTACGTCCTCGACGGAGGTGTTGACCAGGGTCTGGTCGAACTCGGGCTCCGCGGCCAGCTCGACCTTGGCGGCGGCCAGCCGGCGCTCGATCACGTCCGGCGCCTCGGTGCCGCGGCCGGTCAGGCGGCGGACCAGCTCGTCCCAGCTGGGCGGGGCCAGGAAGACCAGCTGCGCCTCGGGCATCGATTCCCGGACCTGCCGGGCGCCCTGCAGATCGATCTCCAGCAGGACCGGCTCGCCCTTCTCCAGGCGCTGCTGGACGGCCTCCCGCGGGGTGCCGTAGCGGTTGCCCGCGAACTCGGCCCACTCCAGCAGCTCGCCGTTGGCGATGAGCTTGTCGAAGACCTCGTCGTCGACGAAGTGGTACTGGACGCCGTCCCGCTCGCCGGGTCGCGGCGTGCGGGTGGTGGCGGAGACCGAGAGCCAGACCTCGGGATGTGCCTTGCGCAGATGCGCGACGACCGTGCTCTTGCCGACCCCGGAGGGGCCGGAGAGCACGGTCAGCCGCGGGCGTCTGGCCGGGGGAACGGGGGCTTCCGTCCCCCGGGAGACCGTAGTACTCATGCTGCGATTATCCAGGTTCCCGAGGGTGCCTGGAAACGTCAGGCGGCGCCGCCGCCGAACTCTCGCTCGAGCGAGGCGATCTGGTTGGAACCGAGACCGCGCACCCGGCGGCTCTCGGAGATGCCGAGCCGCTCCATGATCTGCTTGGCGCGGACCTTGCCCACGCCCGGCAGGGATTCGAGCAGGGCGCTCACCTTCATCTTGCCGATCACATCGTTCTCCTGGCCCTGCTTGATGACCTCGTGCAGGGAGGCGCCGGAGTGCTTGAGCCGATTCTTGACCTCGGCGCGCTCCCGGCGAGCCGCGGCGGCCTTTTCGAGCGCGGCTGCGCGCTGTTCAGGGGTAAGGGGCGGAAGAGCCACGCCTACGTCACCTCGGATGTCGAACTGTCGGATATGGACCGGTGAGGAACCTAGTCGCCCCTCACCTGGGGAGCAACGCGCAACGCGCTTGCGCGACCGCTCGTCACGGAGACTAGCGGCCATGGCCGCTCCAGTCAGCGAGAACAGAGGAAAAGTCCTGGTCAGACTCGATCGACCAGGACTTTTCAGGGCAAAGTGGCCGGGTTATCCGGCCGCAGCGCGCACTTCCTCGGCGAAACGCTCCGCGGCGGCCACCAGGCTGGCCGCGTCCGGACCGTGCCGGAGCACCCCCCGGCTGACGTTCGGCACCACCTCGCGGACCGCGGCGCCGAACACCCGGGGCAGGTCCGCGGGGGTCGCCCCCTGGGCGCCGATGCCCGGGGCGAGCAGCGGCCCGCCGATCGCCAGGTCGTACGCGGACAGGTCGCCCAGCGTGGCTCCCACGACCGCCCCGAAGGAGCCCAGCGTGCCCGCCCGGACCTCCGGCTCGTTCTCCTCGCGCAGCCGCTCCAGCATGGTGGCCCCCACCGTGCTGCCGTCGGCGCGCACCGCGTGCTGCACCTCGGCGCCCTCCGGGTTGGAGGTCAGGGCCAGCACGAAGACGCCCGAACCGTGCCGCCGCGCCAGGTCCAGGGCCGGGCGCAGCGAGCCGAAGCCCAGGTAGGGGCTGACCGTGACGGCGTCCGAGAACAGCGGGGAGGCCGGGTCCAGATAGGTCGCGGCGTACGCGGCCATGGTGGAGCCGATGTCGCCGCGCTTGGCGTCCATCAGCACCAGGGCCCCGGCCGACCGCGCGTCGGCGACCGCGCGCTCCAGCACCGCGACGCCCCGGGAGCCGAAGCGCTCGAAGAAGGCGGACTGCGGCTTGAGCACGGCCACCCGCTCGGCCAGCGCCTCGACCACGGTGCGGGTGAAGCGCTCCAGGCCCGCGATGTCCTCGCCCAGGCCCCAGTCGGCCAGCAGCGAGGCGTGCGGGTCGATGCCGACGCACAGCGGCCCGCGGGTGTCCATGGCGGCGCGCAGCCGCGCGCCGAAGGGAACGGGGGCGTCAGTCACGGAAGGACCCTCCAAAGCTGTGGGAGATCGTTAATGCCGTGGGAGATCGTTGTGTCGGCGATGCGGAGTGCCCGGGGTGGGGTTGGGGGTCCCCCCTGCACGAAGTGCTTGGAGGAGGGCTGGCACAGCGCAGTGCCACCGGCGTCCACACAAGACGGAACCTCAGCCACGACGCGCCTCCGCCCCCACCGCTTCCGCGAGCGTCCCGTACGGGCTCGCCGCCAGCCGCGCCGCCAGCCCCCGGTGGATCTTCCGGCACCAGAACGGCCCCTGGTAGATGAACGCGCTGTAGCCCTGGACCAGCGTCGCCCCCGCGAGGATCCGCTCCCAGGCGTCGTCGGCGGTCTCGACGCCGCCCACGCCGATCAGGGTGATGCGGTCGCCGACCCGTGCGTACAGCCGGCGCAGCACCTGGAGCGAGCGGTCCTTGAGCGGGGCTCCGGACAGCCCGCCGGTCTCGGCCACCAGTTCCGGGGCCGAGGCGAGGCCCAGGCCCTCTCGGGCGATGGTGGTGTTGGTGGCGATGATGCCGTCCAGGCCGAGTTCGACGGCGAGGTCGGCGACCGCGTCCACGTCCTCGTCGGCGAGGTCCGGGGCGATCTTCACCAGCAGCGGGACCCGGCGCTGCGGCACGCTGCGGTCGGCGGCCTCCCGTACGGCGGTCAGCAGCGGGCGCAGCGCCTCGGTGGCCTGGAGGTTGCGCAGGCCGGGGGTGTTCGGCGAGGAGACGTTGACCACCAGGTAGTCGGCGTGCGCGGCCAGCCGCTCGGTGGAGGCCACGTAGTCGGCGACGGCCTCCGCCTCGGGGACGGCCTTGGTCTTGCCGATGTTGACGCCCAGGGTGGTGCGGAAGACGGGCCGGCGGGCGGCCAGGCGCTCGGCGACCACCGCGGAGCCGTCGTTGTTGAAGCCCATGCGGTTGATCAGCGCCCGGTCCGGCACCAGCCGGAACAGCCGCTTCTTGGGGTTGCCGGGCTGCGGCTCGCCGGTGACGGTGCCGATCTCGACATGGTCGAAGCCGAGCATCGCCAGTCCGTCGATGCCGGTGGCGTTCTTGTCGAAGCCGGCGGCCAGGCCGAACGGGCCGTGCATCCGCAGGCCCAGTGCCTCGGTGCGCAGCGCCTTGTGGCGGGGGGCCAGCACGGCGGCCACGAAGGTGCGCAGAACCGGGATGCGGGCGGCCAGCCGGATCCAGCCGAAGGCCAGGTGGTGGGCCTTCTCGGCGTCCAGGCGGCGGAAGAAGAGCCGGAAGAGGAGCGGGTACATACGGATGGGGGCTTTCTGCGCGGAGGGGTGGGGGCTCGCACGGAGGGGGACGCCGGTCGCGGTGTGCGAGCCGGCGTCCCCCTCGGTCGCTGCTACTCCTCGCGGGCGGCGATCAGGTACTCGGCGTGCTCCTGGAGCGAGCGGACGCCGATGTCGCCGCGGGTGAGCGCCTCGATGCCCTGCACGGCGGCGGCGAGCGCCTGCACCGTGGTCAGGCACGGGACGCCGCGGGCGACGGCCGCGGTGCGGATGTCGTAGCCGTCCAGTCGGCCGCCGGTGCCGTACGGGGTGTTGACGATCAGGTCCACCTGTCCGGCGTGGATGAGCTGGACGATGGTCTGCTCGCCGTTCGGGCCCTCGCCCTCACTGTGCTTGCGCACCACGGTGGCGTTGATCCCGTGGCGCCGGAGCACCTCCGCGGTGCCCGAGGTGGCCAGCAGCTCGAAGCCGTGGGCCACCAGTTCGCGGGCCGGGAAGATCATCGCCCGCTTGTCGCGGTTGGCCACCGAGACGAAGGCCCGGCCCTTGGTGGGCAGCGCGCCGTACGCGCCGGCCTGCGACTTGGCGTAGGCGGTGCCGAAGACCGAGTCGATGCCCATGACCTCACCGGTGGAGCGCATCTCCGGGCCGAGCACCGTGTCCACGCCGCGCCCGGAGGTGTCCCGGAAGCGCGACCAGGGCATCACGGCCTCCTTGACCGAGATCGGCGCGTCCAGCGGCAGGGTGCCGCCGTCGCCCTGCGCCGGCAGCAGGCCCTCGGCGCGCAGCTCGGCGATGGTGGCGCCCAGCGAGATCCGGGCGGCGGCCTTGGCCAGCGGGACCGCGGTGGCCTTGGAGGTGAACGGGACGGTGCGGGAGGCGCGCGGGTTGGCCTCCAGGACGTAGAGGATGTCGCCGGCCATCGCGAACTGGATGTTGATCAGTCCGCGCACCCCGACGCCCTCGGCGATCGCCTCGGTGGAGGCGCGCAGCCGCTTGATGTCGAAGCCGCCCAGGGTGATCGGGGGCAGCGCGCACGCCGAGTCGCCGGAGTGGATGCCGGCCTCCTCGATGTGCTCCATGACACCGCCGAGGTAGAGCTCGGTGCCGTCGTAGAGCGCGTCCACGTCGATCTCTATGGCGTCGTCCAGGAAGCGGTCGATGAGCACCGGGTGCTCGGAGATCAGACCGGCGTGCCGCTCCAGGTAGGCGCCGAGCGAGGGCTCGTCGTAGACGATCTCCATGCCGCGTCCGCCCAGCACGTAGGAGGGGCGCACCATGACCGGGTAGCCGATCTCCGCGGCGATGAGCTTGGCCTCCTCGAAGGAGAAGGCGGTGCCGTACTTGGGCGCGGGCAGGCCGGCCTCGGTGAGCACCCGGCCGAAGGCGCCGCGGTCCTCGGCGGCGTGGATGGCCTCCGGGGAGGTGCCCACCACCGGTACGCCGTTGTCCTTGAGCGCCTGGGCCAGGCCCAGCGGGGTCTGCCCGCCGAGCTGCACGATCACCCCGGCCACCGGCCCGGCCTGGGTCTCGGCGTGCACGATCTCCAGCACGTCCTCCAGGGTGAGCGGCTCGAAGTAGAGCCGGTCGGAGGTGTCGTAGTCGGTGGAGACGGTCTCCGGGTTGCAGTTGACCATCACGGTCTCGTACCCGGCGTCGTGCAGCGCGAAGGAGGCGTGGACGCAGGAGTAGTCGAACTCGATGCCCTGGCCGATGCGGTTGGGGCCGGAGCCGAGGATGATCACGGCCGGCTTCTCGCGCGGGGCGACCTCGCTCTCCTCGTCGTAGGAGGAGTAGAAGTACGGGGTCCGCGCGGCGAACTCGGCGGCGCAGGTGTCCACGGTCTTGTAGACCGGGCGGACGCCCAGGGCGTGCCGCAGGTGGCGCACGACCTCCTCGCCGAGCCCTCGGACGGCCGCGATCTGGGCGTCCGAGAAGCCGTGCCGCTTGGCCTCGGCGAGCAGCTCGGGGCCGAGCTCCTCGGCGGCGGCCAGCTCGTCGGCGACCTCCTTGATCAGGAAGAGCTGGTCGACGAACCAGGGGTCGATCCGGGTGGCCTCGAACACCTGCTGGGGGGTGGCGCCGGCCCGGATGGCCTGCATCACGGTGTTGATCCGGCCGTCGGTGGGGACCGCGGCCCGCTCCAGCAGCGGGGCCGCGTCGCCGGGCTCCCCGGTGAAGTCGAACTGGCTGCCCTTCTTCTCCAGCGAGCGCAGGGCCTTCTGCAGCGCCTCGGTGAAGTTGCGGCCGATCGCCATGGCCTCGCCCACCGACTTCATGGTGGTGGTCAGGCTGGCGTCCGCGGCCGGGAACTTCTCGAACGCGAACCGCGGGACCTTGACCACCACGTAGTCGAGGGTGGGCTCGAAGGAGGCCGGGGTCTGCTCGGTGATGTCGTTGGGGATCTCGTCCAGGGTGTAGCCGACGGCGAGCCGGGCAGCGATCTTCGCGATCGGGAAGCCGGTGGCCTTGGACGCCAGCGCCGAGGAGCGGGAGACCCGGGGGTTCATCTCGATGACGATGACCCGGCCGTCGTCCGGGTTGACCGCGAACTGGATGTTGCAGCCGCCGGTGTCCACGCCGACCTCGCGGATCACCGCGATGCCGATGTCGCGGAGGATCTGGTACTCGCGGTCGGTGAGCGTCATCGCCGGGGCCACGGTGATCGAGTCACCGGTGTGCACGCCCATCGGGTCGAAGTTCTCGATGGAGCAGACGACCACCACGTTGTCGTGCTTGTCGCGCATCAGCTCCAGCTCGTACTCCTTCCAGCCGAGGATGGACTCCTCCAGGAGCACCTCGGTGGTCGGGGAGAGCGTGAGGCCCTGGCCGGCGATGCGGCGCAGCTCCTCCTCGTCGTGCGCGAAGCCGGAGCCGGCGCCGCCCATGGTGAAGGAGGGGCGGACCACGACCGGGTAGCCGCCGAGCGTCTCCACGCCCGCCAGCACCTCGTCCATGGTGTGGCAGATCACCGAGCGGGCGGACTCGCCGTGGCCGATCTTGGCGTTGACCGCCTCCACGACCTCCTTGAACAGGTCGCGGTCCTCGCCCTTGTGGATGGCCTCGACGTTGGCGCCGATCAGCTCCACGCCGTACTTGCCGAGGGTGCCCGCCTCGTGCAGCGAGATCGCGGTGTTCAGCGCGGTCTGGCCGCCGAGGGTGGGCAGCAGGGCGTCCGGGCGCTCCTTGGCGATGATCTTCTCGACGAACTCCGGGGTGATCGGCTCGACGTAGGTCGCGTCGGCGATCTCCGGGTCGGTCATGATCGTGGCGGGGTTGGAGTTGACCAGGATGACCCGCAGCCCCTCGGCCTTGAGGACCCGGCAGGCCTGGGTGCCGGAGTAGTCGAACTCGGCGGCCTGGCCGATGACGATCGGGCCGGAGCCGATGACGAGAACGGACTGGATGTCGGTGCGCTTAGGCACGCTGGCCCTCCATCAGGGACACGAAGCGGTCGAACAGGTACGCGGCATCGTGCGGACCTGCGGCGGCTTCGGGGTGGTACTGGACGCTGAAGGCGGGGACGTCGAGGCACCGCAGACCCTCGACCACGTCGTCGTTGAGGCAGACGTGGGAGACCTCGGCCCGGCCGTAGGGGGTGTCGAAGGCGCGGTCGAGCGGGGCGTCGACGGCGAACCCGTGGTTGTGCGCGGTGATCTCGACCTTGCCGGTGGTGCGGTCCTGGACCGGCTGGTTGATGCCGCGGTGGCCGTACTTGAGCTTGTACGTGCCCAGGCCCAGCGCACGGCCCAGGATCTGGTTGCCGAAGCAGATGCCGAAGAGCGGGGTCTTCCGCTCCAGCACGGCGCGCATCACGGCGACGGCGTGGTCCGCGGTGGCCGGGTCGCCCGGGCCGTTGGAGAAGAAGACGCCGTCGGGGTCGACCGCGTACACGTCCTCGATGGTCGCGGAGGCGGGCAGTACCCGCACCTCGATGCCGCGCTCGGCCATCCGGTGCGGGGTCATGCCCTTGATGCCCAGGTCCACGGCGGCCACGGTGAAGCGCTTGGTGCCGATGGCGGGGACGGTGTACGCCTCGGCGGCGGCGACCTCGCCGCTCAGGTCGGCGCCCTTCATCTGCGGGGCGGCCTGCACCCTGGCGAGCAGCGCGGCGTCCTCGGCCAGCGCCGCGCCGGAGAAGATGCCCACCCGCATGGCCCCGCGCTCACGCAGGTGGCGGGTGAGGGCGCGGGTGTCGATGCCGCTGATGCCGACCACGCCCTGGGCGGCGAGTTCCTCGTCGAGGGAGCGGCGGGCGCGCCAGTTGGACGGGATCCGGGCGGGGTCGCGGACCACGTAGCCGGAGACCCAGATCCGCCCGGATTCGGGGTCCTCGTCGTTGACGCCGGTGTTGCCGACGTGCGGGGCGGTCATCACGACCACCTGGCGGTGGTACGAGGGGTCGGTGAGGGTCTCCTGGTAACCGGTCATGCCGGTGGAGAACACGGCCTCGCCGAAGGTCTCCCCCACCGCCCCGTAGGCACGGCCACGGAAGGTGCGCCCGTCCTCCAGTACGAGTACGGCGGGGGCCGCGTTCCGTGCGGAACCCCGGTGGGAGGTCGTCATGATGGGCCTTCCTGGTGGTGCTGGACGGCGACCGCGCTGTCGCCGCGTGAGGGGTTGAGTGCGTCGAGCCAGGCCGCGTGCTCGGCGGCCCGGTCGGAGCGGAAGCCGGAGTCGATCAGCCGGTCGCCGTGCTCCCAGGTGATCACCAGCAGGCCGCCCTCGGCGAGCACCTTGCCGGCGATTCCCTTGTCGAGTCGGGCGCCGCGGAGCGCCTGGGCGGGCACCGCGAAGTCCTGGGCACCCGGTCGCAGGACGATCAGGTCGCCCTGCTCCGTCAGGGTGAGGTCGACGCGGCTGCGGGTGCCGAGCCCCTGGGCGACGATCCGGTCCAGCCACTGCCCGGCGGTGGTGGAGCCGTGGTAGCGGCCGGTCATCCGCAGTCGGGCGGGGCCCGGGTCGGCGGGGGCCTGGGGCAGCTCGGGCAGGTCGTTCTGGAGCGTACCGCGCCACTTCCAGCCCTCCCGCATCAGCCAGTAGACCAGGCCGATCAGCAGGACCAGTCCGGCGACCCAGCCGATGCGCGCGGCCCAGTCGGTGACTTCCTGGGACTTCTGCTCGGCGGCCAGTTGCATCAGAGGTGTCACGTCAGCTTCCCGTCTACGACCGTGGCTCGGCCCCGCAGGAAGGTGTGCGTCACTCGGCCCGGCAGCTCCAGGCCGCGGTACGGCGTGTTGCGGCTGCGGGAGACGAACTCCGCGGGGTTCACCTCACCACGGTATGCCGGATCGAGCAGCGTGAGGTTGGCGGGCTCCCCGGCGGCGATGGGGCGGCCGTGGCCGGCGAGCCGGCCGATGGCGGCGGGCCGGAAGGACATCCGGTCGGCGATCTGCGCCCAGTCGAGCAGTCCGGTGTCCACCATGGTGTGCTGCACCACGGAGAGCGCCGTCTCCAGGCCGACCATGCCCATGGCCGCGGCGCCCCACTCGCAGTCCTTGTCCTCGTGCGGGTGCGGGGCGTGGTCGGTGGCCACGCAGTCGATGGTGCCGTCGGCCAGCGCCTCGCGCAGCGCCAGAACGTCGGCCTCGGTGCGCAGCGGCGGGTTGACCTTGTAGACCGGGTCGTAGGAGCGGACCAGCTCGTCGGTGAGGAGCAGGTGGTGCGGGGTCACCTCGGCGGTGACGTTCCAGCCCTTGGACTTGGCCCAGCGGACGATCTCCACCGAGCCGGCGGTGGACAGGTGGCAGATGTGCACCCGGGAGCCGACGTGCGCGGCGAGCAGTACGTCGCGGGCGATGATCGACTCCTCGGCGACGGCGGGCCAGCCGGCCAGTCCGAGTTCGGCCGAGACGAGGCCCTCGTTCATCTGGGCGCCCTCGGTGAGCCGGGGCTCCTGGGCGTGCTGGGCGATCACGCCGTCGAAGGCCTTCACGTACTCCAGCGCCCGACGCATGATCACCGCGTCGTCGACGCACTTGCCGTCGTCGGAGAAGACCCGCACGCCGGCGGCGGAGTCGTGCATGGCGCCCAGCTCGGCGAGCTTGCGGCCCTCCAGGCCCACGGTGACCGCGCCGACCGGCTGGACGTCGCAGTATCCGGACTCCTTGCCCAGCCGCCAGACCTGCTCCACCACGCCGGCGGTGTCGGCGACCGGGAAGGTGTTGGCCATGGCGTGCACGGCGGTGTAGCCGCCCATGGCGGCGGCCCGGGTGCCGGTCAGGACGGTCTCGGAGTCCTCCCGGCCGGGCTCGCGCAGGTGGGTGTGGAGGTCGACCAGGCCGGGCAGCAGGACCCGTCCCTCGGCCTCGATGACGGTGGCGCCCTGGGGGGCCTCCAGGCCGGTGCCGACGGCGGTGACGGTCTCGCCCTCGATGAGGACGTCGGCGGGCTCGCCGCCGAGGATCTTCGCGCCGCGGAGAAGGGTGACGGTGGTCGTGGTGGTCTCGGTCATGGTTACTTGCTCTCCTCGGTACGGGTCTGGCCTGCCGCCGGCTCCTCCGGCACGGCACCGCTGAGCAGCAGGTAGAGGACGGCCATGCGGATGCTGACGCCGTTGGCGACCTGTTCGACGGCGGTGCAGCGCGCGGAGTCGGCGACCTCCGCGGTGATCTCCATGCCGCGGTTCATCGGGCCGGGGTGCATCACGATGGCGTGCTCGGGCATGGTGGCCATCCGGTCGCCGTCCAGGCCGTAGCGGCGGGCGTACTCACGCTCGGTGGGGAAGAAGGCGGCGTTCATCCGCTCGCGCTGGACGCGCAGCATCATCACCGCGTCGGACTTGCCGAGCACCGCGTCCAGGTCGTAGCTCACCTCGCAGGGCCACGCCCCGACGCCGACCGGCACCAGGGTGGGCGGGGCGACCAGGGTGACCTCGGCACCGAGCGTGGTGAGCAGGTGGACGTTGGAGCGGGCGACCCGGCTGTGCAGCACGTCGCCGACGATGGTGATGCGGCGGCCGGACAGGTCGCGGCCGAGTCCGGTGTCCGCGCCGACCAGCCGCCGGCGCATGGTGAAGGCGTCCAGCAGCGCCTGGGTGGGGTGCTCGTGGGTGCCGTCGCCGGCGTTGACCACCGAGCCGCCGATCCACCCGGAGGTGGCCAGCCGGTGCGGGGCGCCGGAGTCGTGGTGCCGGATGACGACGGCGTCGGCGCCCATCGCCTCCAGGGTGAGCGCGGTGTCCTTCAGGGACTCGCCCTTGGAGACCGAGGAGCCCTTGGCGGAGAAGTTGATGACGTCGGCGGAGAGCCGCTTGGCGGCGGCCTCGAAGGAGATTCGGGTCCGGGTCGAGTCCTCGAAGAAGAGGTTGACCACGGTTCGGCCGCGCAGGGTGGGCAGCTTCTTGATCGGCCGGTCCGCGACCCGGGCCAGCTCCTCGGCGGTGTCGAGGATGAGTACGGCGTCGTCGCGGGTGAGATCGGCGGCCGAGATGAGGTGACGCTTCATCCGGTTACTCCGTGTTTGGGGGGCGGACGGTGTGCAGGCGACGGGGCAAGGGGGCAAGGAGGCACAAAACCTCGCTTGACGGGTGAGGTGGGCTACAGGCGGGCGAATCCTCGCTCGAGGAGCGGGCCGGCACCCCGTGCGGGCGGCGGCGGGCAGGCGGGGGCGCGCCGTTCGGCGTCGCCGGGTCGCGCCTCGGTCCACCGCCTCGCGGACGGGGTGGTCCGACCCGTCCGCTGCCTAACCCTCGGCCGGGGAGGTCTCCCCCAGCCCGAGGAGCACGCTGTCGCGGCCGTCCTCCTCGGCGAGCTGCACCTTGACCGTCTCCCGCAGTGACGTGGGGAGGTTCTTGCCCACGTAGTCGGCGCGGATCGGCAGCTCGCGGTGGCCCCGGTCCACCAGGACCGCGAGCCGGACCGCGCGCGGGCGGCCGATGTCGTTCAGCGCGTCCAGGGCGGCGCGGATGGTGCGGCCGGAGAAGAGCACGTCATCGACGAGGATCACCACGCTGCCCTCGATCCCGTCCTTGGGGATCTCGGTGCGGGAGAGCGCCCGGGCCGGGCGGAGCCGCAGGTCGTCGCGGTACATGGTGATGTCGAGCGAGCCCACCGGGACGTCGCGGCCGGTGATCTCGGTCAGCTTGGCGGCCAGTCGCCGGGCGAGGTGGACCCCGCGGGTGGGGATGCCCAGGAGCACCACGTTCTCGGCGCCCTTGGCGCGCTCGACGATCTCATGGGCGATACGGGTCAGCACCCGGGCGATGTCCGGTGCCTCGAGCACCGGTCGCGGTGGGATGACCTCTGCGGGTGGGGTGTGTGCGTCCATACGAAACGGACCTCCTTCTCCGCCTCACGGGACGGACCTTAAAGGACGTCGGAATGCGCCATTCACACTAGCAGGGTCAACCTCTCAGGCCGTCATCGCCCCTGACGGCGGACCCCGGGGATCCTTCGGCTTGACGAATGGAGATTACGCTGCGTAACCTCACAGTGAGTAACAGGCACGCGGCGGAGCCGCATGATTGACAAGTGTCCGGGGAGCCTTATGTCCAGCGAATACGCCAAACAGCTCGGAGCCAAGCTCCGTGCCATCCGCACCCAGCAGGGCCTCTCCCTCCACGGCGTCGAGGAGAAGTCCCAGGGCCGCTGGAAGGCCGTCGTGGTCGGTTCGTACGAGCGCGGTGACCGCGCTGTCACCGTGCAGCGCCTTGCCGAGCTGGCCGACTTCTACGGCGTCCCGGTGCAGGAGCTGCTGCCTGGCACCACTCCCGGCGGGGCCGCCGAGCCGCCGCCGAAGCTGGTGCTGGACCTTGAGCGCCTGGCCCATGTCCCGGCCGAGAAGGCGGGCCCGCTGCAGCGGTACGCGGCGACCATCCAGAGCCAGCGCGGCGATTACAACGGCAAGGTGCTGTCGATCCGCCAGGACGACCTGCGCACCCTCGCGGTGATCTACGACCAGTCGCCCTCGGTGCTGACCGAGCAGCTGATCAGCTGGGGCGTGCTGGGCGCGGACGCCCGCCGTGCCGTCCAGCACGAGGATGTCTGACCGCAGACGGTATCCGGGGACGCCTGAGCACCACCTGAGGGCTGCCTGAGCGCCCCGGACGGCCCGGTCCGGCCGTGGTCCGCCGAGGGCGGAGCGCGGGCCGTCCGCGCCCGCGAGGCGCGGCCGGACCTCAAACACAGGGAAACATGCCGCCGGGGGCGGTGGAACCTTTCGGTTCCACCGCCCCCGGCGGCGTCTGGTATGGGCTGGAGGGCCCGCCTGCTACCGCTCCTCGCGGCGCAGGCTGGGCTTGAGCTCCTTGAGCCGGCCGAGCAGACCGTTGACGAAGGCCGGCGAGTCGTCGGTGGAGAACTCCTTGGCGAGCTGCACCGCCTCGTCGATCACCACCGCGTCCGGCGTCTCGTCTTCCCAGATCAGCTCGTAGGCACCGAGCCGGAGGATGTTCCGGTCCACGACCGGCATCCGGTCCAGCGTCCAGCCCACCGCGTAGGTGGAGATCAGCTCGTCGATCCGCGCGGTGTGCTCCGCGTACCCCTCGACCAGCCGCATCGTGTACTCGGTGACGGGCGGCTGCCGGTCGTCGGTCCGGGCGTGCCGGATCCAGTCCGCGAGCACCAGCTGCGCGGTGGCGCCGCGCTGGTCGGCCTCGAAGAGGATCTGGAAGGCGCGCTTGCGGGCCTTGTTGCGAGCGGCCACGGTTAGCTGTTCACCCGACCGAGGTACTCGCCGGAGCGGGTGTCGACCTTGACCTTCTCACCGGTGGTGATGAAGAGCGGGACCTGGATCTCGTAACCGGTCTCCAGGGTGGCCGGCTTGGTGCCACCGGTGGAGCGGTCGCCCTGGAGGCCGGGCTCGGTCTCCGAGATGGTCAGCTCGACGGCGGCGGGCAGCTCGACGTAGAGGACGGTGCCCTCGTTCTGCGCCACGACCGCCTCGAAGCCCTCCAGCAGGAAGTTGGCGGCGTCACCGACGGTCTTGCGGTCGATGTGGAGCTGGTCGTACGTGTCCATGTCCATGAACACGAAGTACTCGCCGTCCATGTACGAGAACTGCATCCCGCGCTTGTCGACGTTGGCCGTCTCGACCTTCACGCCGGCGTTGAAGGTCTTGTCGACGACCTTGCCGGAGAGCACGTTCTTCAGCTTGGTGCGCACGAAGGCAGGGCCCTTGCCGGGCTTGACGTGCTGGAACTCGACGACGGACCAGAGCTGGCCGCCTTCGAGCTTGAGCACCATGCCGTTCTTGAGGTCGTTCGTGGATGCCACGGTTGCGGGATCTCCTGGACTGAGGCTGGTGGACCACAGGAGATACCGCGCGCCGACGCCCTTGGGCTAGAGCGCGAGCAGCTCCTTGGTCGTGATGGTGAGTAGCTCGGGCCCGCCATCCGCCTCGGAGCGGACGACGAGCGTGTCATCGATCCGGACACCGCCCCGGCCCGGGAGGTGGACCCCCGGTTCGACGGTGACCGGCACGCAAGCGTCCAGTTTACCCATGGCGGAGGGTGACAGCCGAGGGTCCTCGTCGATTTCCAGGCCCACACCGTGTCCGATCCGCCCGCCGAAGCTCTCCTCGTAGCCCGCGGCGTCCAGCACATGCCGGGCCGCCCGGTCCACCTCGCGGTACGCGGTGCCGGGGGCGAGCGCCTCCCGCCCGGCCCGCTGGGCGGCGAAGACCAGCTCGTACAGCTCGATCTGCCAGTCCGCGGGGCTGGTGCCGATGACGAAGGTGCGCCCCACCTCGCAGCGGTATCCGCGGTAGCCGGCGCCCAGGCAGATGCAGAGGAAGTCGCCCTCCTCCACCCGGCGGTCGGTGGGCGTGTGCCCGAACCGGCCGGCGTTCGGCCCGGCACCGACCATGGTCGGGAAGGCGGGGCCGTCCGCCCCGTGGTCGATCAGCCGGCGCTCCAACTCCAGCGCCAGGTGCCGCTCGGTGCGCCCCACCAGGATCGACTCCAGCAGCTCGCCCAGGGCCTGGTCGGCGATCTCGGCGGCGATGCGCAGACAGGAGATCTCCTCCTCGTCCTTGATCAGCCGCTGCTGCTCGACGGCCCGGGCCAGGTCGAGCAACCGGAGCCCGCCGGCCCGTGCGGCCAGTGCCCGGTGCCGGGCCACGCTCAGATGGTGCTCCTCCACCGCGAGCGTCTCCACGCCGGCCGCGGCGGCCAGACCGGCGGCGCTGACCGCGGCGTCCGGCTCCTCCTCGGGCAGTGCCACCAGGCGCAGCTCGCTGTCCAGGCGCGTGGCCGCGGGTTCGACCGCCGGGCCGATGGGGCACACCAGGGTGTCCTGGTCGGGACCGGCCGGTCCGATCAGCAGTACGGCGCCGACCGGGGCGGCACCGCACAGATAGCGCACGTTCGCGGGCTGCGAGACCAGTGCCGCCTGGGCGCCGGCCGGCGCGTACCGCTCACGCAGCAGCGTGCGTCGGGACGCGTGGACCTCGGACATGTTCCCGAGCGTACGGAGTGCGGCGCGCCCGGGCCGGTTGTGGAGGGCCGTTCGTGCGGACACCGGGATTCCGGCCCCGCGCCGGCGAGTGCGCCGAAGCGCGCGCCAGGCGCCGCCCGGGGGGCACCGCCCGGGGCCCGCCCAGCGGGGGCTGAGGGAGGTAGCCGGGGAGGGAGCCGGAACGGAGAGTGCCGGCGCCGGGTCGAGAGCGCCCGGAGGTGCCGGAAAGAGGTGCCCTACCAGTTGGGCGGGCTGGCGATGGACCGGGCGACCACCTCGTCCAGGACCCGGGCGGTGGTCTCCACGTCGTAGTGGGAGTTGTCGATGATGGGCAGCCCGGAGCCGTACCAGCCGGCCATGCGGCCGTGGATCCGGGCGACCTCCTCGTCGCTGAGCCGCCGGTTGCCGCTGCGGGCGGCGTTCCGCTCCAGGACGATCTCCAGGCCGGGAAGGATCACCACCGGCAGCAGGCCCGGGCCCACGTGCCGCTTCCAGCCGCCGAGGCCGACCACCGGGCGGTCGGGGAAGACGGCGTCGTCCAGGATGCAGGAGATGCCGTTGGCGAGGAAGTTGCGGGCGGCGAAGCCGCAGGTGCGCCGGGCCAGCCGGTACTGGGCCTCGGAGTTGTCGTTCCAGCCGGACTGCGGGTTGGCGAAGCCGGAGCGGACCCACTCGCGGACGTCGTCCAGGCTGATGTGCGCGGTGGGCACCCGCCGCTGGTCGGCCCAGTGCCGGGCGACGGTGGTCTTGCCGGCGCCCGCCGGGCCGATCAGCAGCACCGCGACGGCGGCCTGGGAGGCGTCCACCACGGCGGTGCCCGCCGGGGCGTGCTGCGGCATCTGCACCGGGCCGCCGGGCGGCAGCTGGACGTGCCCGGTGGTCCTCGGGCTCTCGAGGGGAGCGCCCACCGGCTGGAGCGGGGCGCCGCCGGGCGGGACCGGGCCGGCGGCGGGCGCCGCCGGAGGTGCCGCGG
>NZ_SRID01000189.1 GCF_004684805.1 Streptomyces palmae | reverse complement strand
GGGTGGATGAGGACGACGGCGGCACGGGCGTCCAGTTCGGCCCAGAGCGGCTCGAAGGCGGGGTCGCCGAGGTAGCGGCCGTGGACGTTGGACAGGACGATCAGTCCGTCGGCGTTCAGCTCGTCCAGCGCGTGGGCGGCCTCGGCCAGTGCGGCGTCCAGGTCGGGCAGGGGGAGGGCCGCGAGGTGACCGAAGCGGTCGGGCCGGTCCTTGACGACTTCGGCGGTGTACTCGTTCACGCTCCGGGCGCCGGCACGGGCGCCCGCGGGGTCCTCGGGTGCCGCGACCGGGGCGGGGAACGACAGCAGGCCGGTGGCGATCGACCTGCGGTCCATCATCGCGATCGCGCCCCGCACGTCCCATGCGGGAGCGGGCCAGCCGAGGGCCTCGGCCCGCTCGGCCATGGCGCGGCTGAGGTCCGGCGGGATCAGGTGCTGGTGTACGTCGATGCGCGCGGGGTCCGACATGTCCGTCCGAGCCTCCCGGTACTGGCAGGGGGGTGGGGAGCGAAGCTGCGACGGGGCAGCCCGTACCCATGAGGTACCCCCTGGCTGGGAGCGGCGACGGCGGAGGGCCGGTCCGGCCCGGGGAACCACCCGATCGGGCGAGCCGGGTGAGGCGTGCCGGCCCGTTCGGTCACCGCCCCGGCCGGCTCACGCGGCCAGCCTGATCGCCTCGGCGAACGTGGCCGCACGGGTTTACCCGCCCGCAAGACGCGCCCGGCGCAATCCCGCCATGAAGATCGAACGGGTGGCCTGGTCGCACCCCGACGCGGTAGCGCTGCGGGCCCGGCAGCGGGCCGAGATCGCCGAGATCTACGGGACCCCGGACAGTGAGCCCGGGGTGGCGCCCTCGGCGGCGGACATCGCGGTGTTCTTCGTGGCGTCCGCGGACGACGGTGGCGCGGTGGGCTGCGGCGGACTCCGCGACCTCGGTGGAGGGATCGGCGAGGTCAAGCGGTGTAGGTGGAGCCCGTCCGGCGCGGCTCCGGGGTCGCCGAAGGTGTTCTCTCCGCTCTGGAGAAGTGGGCGCGCGGCCAGGGCTGGACCCGCCTGCGGCTGGAGACGGGAGACGGCCAGCCCGCCGCCGTGCGCTTCCACACCCGCTGCGGGTACCGCCCGATCCCCAACTTCGGCGCCTACGCGGGGGTGGCGGGCTCCCGGTGCTTCGAGCGGGCTGCTCTGGCGGCTGCTCCAGGCCCAATCGAACGGTCCCGCGCGGCATATCCCACCAAGCGAGGACCTCCGCCGCGGCGGAGGTCCTCGTGCTGCGGCGCGGGTCACAGGACGGCGTCGAGCAGCTCCCGGGTGTATGGGGCGCGGGGAGCGTTGAAGACCGCGTCCCGGGAGCCCGTCTCCACCAGCTCGCCGGATCTCAGCACCGCTACACGGTCGCAGAAGTGCCGGACGACCGCCAGGTCGTGGGAGATGAACAGCATCGACAGGTCCAGCTCCGCACGCAGGTCCATCAGCAGGTTGAGCACCTGCGCCTGGACGGACACGTCCAGCGCGGACACCGGCTCGTCGGCGATGATCAGGCGGGGGCGCACGGCCAGCGCGCGGGCGATGCCGATCCGCTGCCGCTGCCCGCCGGAGAACTCATGCGGATAGCAGGGTAGATGGGACGCGGACAGACCCACCTGCTCCAGCAGCTCGGCGGCCCGGTTCCGCCGGGCCGCGGCGTCCAGCCCCGTGTGGATCCGCAGCGGCGTGGTGATGATCTCCGCTACGGTGCGGCGCGGGTTGAGGGAGGCGTACGGATCCTGGAAGACCAGCTGCACCTCGCGGCTCAGCTCCCGGCGCAGCCGGGGGTCGACGGCGGCACGGGAGATGTCCCGCCCCTCGAACCGTACCGCCCCGGCGGTGGGCCGCCGCAGGCCGGCGAGGACCCGGGCGATGGTGGACTTCCCCGAGCCGGACTCGCCGACCAGCCCGAGCGTCTCGCCGCGCGCGATCTGCAACGTCACCCCGCGCACCGCGGGAACCGGCCGCCCGCGCCGCAGCGGCGAGGTCCGGCGCCCGGGAAAGTCCACCCGCACGCCGTCGAGTTCGGCCAGCACGGCGGGCTCCGGGCGCTCCTGCTCCGCGGCGGGGCGGCGCGGCGCGGGGTCCGGCTCCTCGACGGTGGGGAGCCGGGAACCGGGAGCGGTCCGCAGCGTGGGCGCGGCGCCGACGAGGGCGCGGGTGTACGGGTGGCCGGCGGCGGCGAGGAGCCGGTCGGTCGCCCCCTCCTCGACGGCGCGGCCGGAGCGCATCACCAGCATGCGGTGGCAGACCGCGGCGACCACGCCCACGTCCTGGGTGATGAGCAGCATGGCCGTGCCGGTCTCGGCCTGGAGTTCGCGCATCAGGTCCAGGACCTGGCGCTGCACCCGGGCGTCGAGTGCGGTGGTCGGCTCGTCCGCGATCAGCACGTCCGGTTCGTTGATCAGCGCCATGGCGATCACCACGCGCTGCCGCATACCGCCCGACAACTGGTGGGGATGGTCGCCCGCCCGCCCGGCGGGGATGCCCACCCGCTCCAGCATGGCCGCGGCGCGCTCCCGGGCCTCGCGCCGGCCCGCGTCCCGGTGGTGGATCCGGTATGCCTCGGCCAGCTGCGCACCCACGGTGTGGAAGGGGGACAGGGCGTCCAGCGCGTCCTGGAAGACCATGGCGACGCGTGCCCCGCGCACCCGCTTCAGCACTGCCTCAGGGGCACCGACCACCTCGATGCCGGCCGGGTCCTGCGCACCGCCCGAGCCCTTGGCGGGGTGGAGCCGGATGCTGCCGCCGACGCGGGTGCGGGCCGGATCGTGCAGCCCCAGCGCGGCCAGCCCGATGGTGGACTTGCCCGAGCCGGACTCGCCGACCAGGCCCAGCACCTCGCCGGGAGCCAGATCGAAGGAGACGCCGGCGACCGCGGGCACCGGGCCGCGCGGGGTGTCGAAGGACACGGTCAGTTCGCGGACGCGTAGTGCGGGGGAGGCGGCGGCCCCGCGGGGGCGGGGGCCGGCCGCGGTGGCCTGGTTCATGTCAGCCTCACACGGGGGTCGAGCCAGGCCACCACCAGGTCGGCCACGGTCACGAAGACGACGACGAAGAAGGCGGCGAGCAGCACGGTGCCGACGACGGTGGGCAGGTCGTTGCCGGTGACCGCGTCCACGGCGAGCTTGCCCACGCCGCCCAGCCCGAAGACGGTCTCGGTGATGAACGCGCCGCCGAACAGCGCACCGATCTCCAGCCCGAGCAGCTGCACCAGCGGGGCCGCGGCCCCGCGCGCGGTGTACTTCAGATGGGTGCGCAGGGTGCCGAGCCCCTTGGCGCGGGCGGTGCGCACGTAGCCGTCGTGCATGGTCTCCAGCATCTGCGAGCGGGTCAGGCGGGCGAAGACGGCGGCGTTGACGAAGCCGAGCACCAGCCAGGGCAGCAGCAGCCCCGCGGCCCAGCGGCCCGGATGGTCCGCCAGTGGGACGAACTGCGGCAGCGGCAGCAGCCCGGTGGAGTAGACCAGGAAGTACTGGAGTACGTACCCGAGGAAGTAGATCTGGACGCTGGCGCCGAGCAGGTTGAAGCCGGACAGCAGCCGGTCGGCGGCGGTGCCCCGGCGCAGCGCCGCGACCAGCCCCGCGCCGACACCGAGGAGCAGGATCACGGTGAGGGCGCCGCCGGCGAGCGAGATGGTCACCGGCAGCCGGTCCGCGATGGCGTCCAGGACCGGCTGGTGGAGGGTGTAGGAGTAGCCGAGGCAGGGGGCGGCGCAGCGGATCGGGCTGCCGTCCACGTCCGCGATGGTGCGCCCGGTGACGAGTCCGCCGAGGTAGTCGAAGAACTGCGAGGCGATGGGCTGGTCGAGTCCCATGCCGGCCCGGACGGCCTCGACCTGGGCGGTGTCGCACTTGGGGCCGCAGGCGATGAGGGCCGGATCGGAGGGCGCGGCGTAGAAGAGCCCGAAGGCCGCGGCGGTGATCGCCAGGAGCACCGCCGCGGCCTGCAGGACGCGCCGCAGGAGGTAGCCGGTCATGGTCGTGGGTCAGGACTTCTTCAGGTACAGGTCGACGGCCGAGATCGCGCCGTAGATCGGGTGGATGGCGGCGCCGCCTATGTCAGCGCCGCGGAACTCGGAGATGCCGCAGTAGAGGAAGGGCACCACCGGGACGTCCTTCATCACCACTTCCTCCAGGGCGATGAGCGCGTCGGCCTTCCGCCGGGCGTCACCGATGGACTCGATGCGCTCCAGCTCCCTGTCCACCTTCGGGTTGGCGTAGCGGATGGAGTTGTTCAGGGCGTCCAGCTTGCTGTGGAAGCTGTCCGGCAGCAGTGTCGAGGGGGTCGGCCAGTCCACGGAGGTGGTGTTCAGCCACAGGTCGTACGGGGCCGGGCCGCGGAAGACCTCGTTGTAGAAGGCGGACGGCTCCAGCCGCTTGACCACGAGCTTGACGCCCGCCTTGGCGAAGGCGTCGCCGAGCACCTGCGCGAGCCGGTCCTGCTGCAGGCTGTCGGCAGAGTAGGCGTAGGTCAGCTTGGTGACCTTCTTCTTGGCCCTGGCCAGGTGCTCCTTGGCCTTGGTGATGTCCCCGGTGGGCGCGACCGGGTACAGGTCGTACTTCTTCCAGCCGACCACGGCGGGGGAGGAGAGAGTGGTGGCGAAGTCGCCGACGTGCGGACCGCCGAGGACCTGGCGGGCCTGTGCGCGGGGGAGCAGGTAGTGGATGGCCTTGCGGACCTCGGGGTCGGTGACCCGGCTGTTCTTGATGTACAGGTCGTTGGTGTACGCGCCCCGGCTACCGGAGACGATCAGCTTCCGCTTGGCGGGGTCCCGCTCGGCCGTCGCGAACAGCTCCGGGGGCAGCTCGTTCTTGGTGCTGACCGTGGTCGGGCCGTCGCCGCGCCCGTTGAGGACCTCCTGCGCGGTGTTGAGGGTCTGCTTGCCGAAGGTGAACTCGAAGCGGTCCGGGTACTGGTGGCGGATCGGGTCGGTCTCCGCCTTCCAGTAGGGGTTGCGCTCCAGAGTGAGGCTCCGGTTCTGCTTGTGCTCGACGATCCGGTACGGGCCGGTGGCGAACGGTTTGACGTCGTACCCGGTCCCGCTGTCCTTGTCCTCGCGGACCGGAGAGGAGGAGGACTGGGCGGCCATGTAGGGCACGTCGGCCTCCGGCCGGGGGAAGTGGAAGACGATGGTCTTGTCGTCCGGGATCTCGATGTCGTCGAGATCGCCGTCCTTGGGGCCGCCGTACTTCTTCACCGCCGAGCTGCGGTCCTTCGACCCGGTGAGCCACTCCGGCCAGTAGGTGGGACCGGCCTCGAAGCCGGGGGCGAAGGTGCGCTCGATGCCGTACTTGACGTGCTCGGCGGTGATCGGCTTGCCGTCCTCCCAGGCGATGCCGTCCTTCAGGTGGTAGGTCCAGGTCCGGCCGCCGTCGGAGGGCGTTCCGGTGTCCGTGGCGAGATCGCCGACCAGTGTCGGTCTGCCATCCACGACCTGGTACTGCGTCAGCTGGCGGCCCCACAGCAGGGAGGTGCTGTAACTCTCC
This sequence comes from Streptomyces palmae, assembly GCF_004684805.1. Classification (GTDB taxonomy): domain Bacteria; phylum Actinomycetota; class Actinomycetes; order Streptomycetales; family Streptomycetaceae; genus Streptomyces; species Streptomyces palmae. The sequence continues at coordinate 7,345 of NZ_SRID01000189.1, read as the reverse complement.
CCCGAGTAGATCTTCTGCGGGTCCAGATGCGGGTAGTCGACGAGGTTGGCGACGGTGACGGTACCGCCGGGGCGGGCCCCGGGCACCGCGGGCGCCGGACCCGCGCTGTCCTTCGCGGTGCCGAGTACGGCGGACAGCCGCTTGCCGCTCTGCACCGCGGTGCTGTCCCTCGCCTCGCCCGTACCCGCCCCCGCGGAGCAGGAGCACAGCAGCAGGGCGGCGGTGGTGGCGATGACGGGCAGGGCTGCGGCGCGCGGGGTGGATCCGGGCATGGCGAACTCCCATGTGTGGGTGAGGAGAGGGATGGAACAGCGACAGAGAGGAGCGGAGAGAAGGAGCCGGGGGTCGGTTGATCAGCGGAGGGTGCGGGGGTCGAGCGCGTCCCGCACGGCGTCACCGAGGAGGTTGAAGCTGAGGACGAAGACGAGGATCGCCACGCCGGGGAAGACCATGTAGGTGGGGTCGTCGTAGAAGACCTCCGAGCCCCGGGAGATCATGCGGCCCCAGTCCGGGATGGGCTCGTTGATACCGACCCCGAGGAAGGAGAGCGCGGCCTCGGCGGTGACGATGCCCGGCACGGCCAGGGTGATGTGTACCAGCATCGGCGCCCAGACGTTGGGCAGCAGCTCACGGAAGACGATGTGCCGCCGACTCGCGCCGACCGCCCGCGCCGCCTCGACGAACTCGCGTTCCCGCAAGGAGCGGACGGCGGTGCGCAGCACCATCGCCAGCGGCACCCAGCCGAAGGCCGAGAACACCATGATCAGCACCGTGAACTGCATCCAGGCGGGCTCGTTCTCCCTCGGCCCCACGAAGCGGGTCTGGATGACCGGGCTCAGCGCCAGGAGCAGCAGCAGGGTCGGGAACGCCAGCAGTACGTTGCACACGAAGGTGAAGGCACGGTCCACGGCGCCGCTCAGGTAACCGACGGTGATGCCGACCACCACCCCGATGACGGCGATGACGGCCACCGAGGCCAGCGCGATCAGCAGCGAGGTACGCATCCCGTACAGCAACTGGGCCAGTACGTCCCGGCCGAGTCCGGGCTCGACGCCGAACCAGTGCTCGCCGGACATCCCGCCGTTGGGCAGGACCGGTAGCCCTTCGGGGCTGAGCAGCCCGGGGGTGTCCTGTCCGTAGTGCTCGGTGGCGTTCTTCCCGTAGAGGGCGGCGAGCAGGGGTGCGGCGAGGGCCAGGAGCGCGAAGAGGCAGACCACGCCGAGCGAGACCATGCCGGTGCGATCCCGGCGGAACGCCCGCAGCGCGGCGGCGAGAGGGCCGCGGTGTCGGGCGCCCGGCGCTTCGGCCGCCGGCCGGAGTTCCGGTGATTCGGCTGGCGATGGTGCTGCCATGTCGCGGTGCTCCCAGAGTGGATCGGCTGCCTCGTCGATCGATGAGCAGCCCCGGTGTGTCCGGAGATGGGTTCTCCACTCCGGACAACAGGCATTAGATCCAAGGAGTCGGATCGCCGCAACGCCTCGCATTCGAAGGTCGACTCACCTTGTGTGTCAAGGATTTCAGCATTGTGCCGGGGTTCATGCCCCTGTAATGGAGATGCGGGTTATTGCCGGGCAAAGCGGGCTCCAGGGGTCATGTTTATGCCATCCGGCCGTATCCGGAGATGTGCGTCACAGTGTGCGGCGGAGCAGTGCTCGGGGTGGCCCAAGTGGCCGATACGAGGGGAGGATCAGACCCAGCCTGCCGAGCTGCGCCATGCGGACGGCCGAGTTCGCCGGCCCGACCGGCGCCCAGCCCGATCCCGACCTGTTGGAGTGGGACCACGGCGGCTACGAGGGCCTGACCGCCGAGCGGATCCGCGAGGCGAGGCCGGGCTGGGACCTGTGGCGCGACGGCGTCATTCCCGGTGACGCCAACCACCCCGGCGAGGAGCTCGCGCAGGTGGCCGCGCGCACGGACGCGGTGCTGGACCGCGTCCGTCCGCTGCTGAGCGAGGGCGACCGCTGACCACCGTCCCGGACCCGGGCCGGCAGCCACCGGCCGACCGGGGCACGCCGGCCGCGCCCCGACCTTCGGACCTGAAGCCGGGGACATATCCCCCGCGTCCCGCTGCCGTACGAGCCCGTCCTCGCCGGCGCGGTGGTCCGCGAGAAGCTGCGCACCACCGTCGCCGCGCGGGGCCGGGCGTACGACGTCGTCGCACACCATCAGGTGGCGCTGCCCGAGCAGCTGCTCGGGCCCCCGCCCCCGACTCCGGGCACCGCGACCAGGAGCCGGAGGCCGGCCCCCAGGAGGCGATCGACCTGGCGGCGCTGCGGGCCTTGAGGAAATCCCGCACGGACATGGCAGCCCTCGATCCCACGACCGAGCGGCTGCGCCACCTCAGGCGCTGCGGGGTTTGCTGAACTCCTCGATCAGCACGGGATACTGCTCCCCACCATGGCCGGCGGCGATCGAGCGGTCGGCCATCGCCTTGATCAGCTTCGGCAGTTCGGCGTTGACACCCACCGCCTCGCTCTCCTCGATCAGGTGTGCCATGGCCCGTGCGTCGGTCTCCAGGGCCGACACCTCGGCCGGGAAGGAGCCGCTGTCGATCTGCTGGGCATACCCGGGCAGCCATTCGGCCACACCGACCGCGATCCGCTGTGCGAACGGCGCATACGTCGCGGCGTCCACACCGGCCGTCCTGAGCAGGGCGGTGCCCTGGAGCCAGGCGTTCAGGACGCTCCACATCATGGCCAGGCCGGCCACGTCGTACAGGGACGCCAACCCATGGTCCGCGCCGAGGTAGGTGACGGTGCCGAGTGCGTCGAGTGTCGACTCGTGTGCCTCGAAGTCCGCCTGCGGCCCGCTGTGCAGAATCACCGCCTCGGCGGTGCCGATGGCCGGCGGGATCGCCATGATGGCACCGTCCAGATAGCGGGCCCCGCGCTGCTCCGCCCACCGGGCGGTCTCCCGGGCCTGGGCCGAGTCGCCCGAGGTCAGATTGATCAACGTCGTGCCGTCCAGCTCGACTTCGCTCGCGCCGAGCAGCTCGTGCACGGCCTGGTAGTCGGTCACACACACAATCGTCAGGGAACCCGCCTTGACCGCGTCGCCAACCGTTGGCGCCAGCCGTGCCCCCTCGGCCACCAGCTGGTCAGCCTTGGAGGCTGTACGGTTCCACACGGTTGTGGGATGCCCGGCTTTCAGGAACGCGCCGGCAAGTGCCTGGCCCATCAGCCCGAGCCCAATGATTGTCACAGGTGTTTCGGTTTTGTTCATGGCAGCATCGTCAACGTTGATACCGGTGTGAAGGTCAAGCGAGGTTTCGATGCGGATCGGGGAACTGAGTCACCGTACGGGCGTCAACGCCCATCAGTTGCGCTACTACGAGGCCCAGGGTCTGCTGGAGGCAGACCGCGGCATGAACGGTTACCGCGAGTACGGGGAGAGCGCCGTAGTGCGGGTGAAACAGATCCGCCACCTGCTCGGCGCCGGTCTGTCTTCCGAGGACATCGCGTACCTGCTGCCCTGCGCGGTAGGAGAGGCTCCGGAGCTGCTCGGGTGTCCCGAATTGCTGGCCGCGATGCGGTCACGGCAGCAGCGACTGGACGATCAGATAGCCAGGCTCACTCAATCCCGCGACGCTCTTGCCGACTACATCGATGCGGCCGAGCGCATGAGCAGCCAGACCTATCCTCCCTTCGACGATGCTGACCCGCAGCCCGTCCCCGCCTGAGCGGCCCGGGCGCCGGCTACGGCCCGAGCTGTGCTGTGCCAGCGGGACGGCGGGCCACGCCGTCCCGGACGGGCGTAGAGCACCCGAATCGGCGCGGCGGCGCAGTTCACCGGTCGTTGGTCGCCTCGATGGGGCGCGCCCCGATGGCCCGCGGGGCCTTGACCGCGCGGGGATGCTGGAAGCGGCCACGGTCCTCGCGATCGGCATCTGGTGGTCCGGCGGCGAGACGTTCGGGGCGAGCCACATCGCCCGGTCGTCGATCAGGCTCGCCACGGGCAGGGCACACTCCACGCAGGCCACGTCGGGGCCATCGGCCCCATCGAGGTCGCAACAGTAGCCACCTGCGCGAAGCCCAGGGATCAGCACGGTGCCGCGGGCACCGCCGGGCGCGATGACGATCGCGCCCGGAGCGCCGTCCGACAGGGCGTGGACCGGCGCGTTGACACCCCGGGCGGCCTCGTTCGGATGGATCTCCTCCCACGCCCGCCACGGCGGCCCCCCAGGGCTCCGGGTCCGCGGCGAAAGTGCCCGACTCCATGCGGACCTCCAGAGGTTCCTCCTTGAGTGCGGGTTCGGCCTCAGACCGGCTGGAGGCGGGCGAGGGGAGGACGGGCGGTGGACCGCCTGGCCGGTGTGTGGTCTGCCCGGTCCGCCCGTGGGCGTATCGGCGTCACGCCCCACGTAACCTCGTCCTGTGCCAACCTCCCGCCTGCATCGCGTCGCCGTCCTTGCGCTCGAGGGCGCGAAGCCGCTCGACATCGGAATTCCCGCGCAGGTTTTCACGACCCGCGCGAGCATGCCGTACGAGGTGCGGGTGTGCGGGGCGACACCCGGTCTCGTGGCCGGCGGTGACGGCCTCGCGTACTACGTCGCCCACGGCCTCGACGCGCTCGTGTGGGCCGACATCGTATTTGTACCCGGCTACCGGGCCCCGGACCGCGACGACCCGCCGCAGGCCGTCGTCGACGCACTGATCGCCGCCCACGACCGGGGCGCACGGCTCGCCGCCATCTCGACGGGCGCCTTCGCGCTCGCCGCCACGGGCCTGCTCGACGGCAGGCGCGCCACGACGCACTGGCACTACACGCGGGCACTCGCGGCCAGGCATCCGCTCGTCCAAGTCGACGAGAACGTGCTGTTCGTCGATGAGGGCAGCGTGCTCACCTCGGCCGGCGCCGCCTCCGGCATCGACCTGTGCCTGCACATCCTGCGCGGCGACCTCGGAGTGGCCGCGTCCAACCACGCGGCCCGGCGTCTGGTCGCCGCTCCCTACCGCAGCGGCGGCCAGGCCCAGTACGTGCCGCGCAGCGTCCCCGAGCCGCTCGGCGAGCGGTTCACCGCCACCCGCGAGTGGGCGCTGCGCCGGCTCGGTGAGCCCCTCACCCTCGACACACTGGCGCGGCAGGCCGAGGTCTCGCCGCGCACATTCTCCAGGCGCTTCGTCCAGGAGACCGGCTACACGCCGATGCAGTGGGTGATGCGCGCCCGCGTCGACCTGGCCCGCGAACTGCTCGAGCGCTCGCAGCGCAGCGTCGAGCAGATCGCCGCCGACGTCGGCCTCGGCACCGGCGCGAACCTGCGCCTGCACTTCCAGCGCATCCTCGGCACCACACCGAGCGAGTACCGGCGTACCTTCACCCGGGGCGAGTAACCCGCCCGGCACCGCGTGGCGGGATCCTTTTGAACCATGGCGATCCCGCCACTGTCAGCGGCGCGAGCCGCGGGCGAACCTGGTGGCGAAGGGAAAGGGACATCACTCATGACTCGCATCGCCATCAACGGATTCGGCCGCATCGGACGCAATGTGCTGCGCGCACTGCTGGAGCGCGGCAGCGCCCTCGAGGTCGTCGCCGTCAACGATCTGACGGAGCCCGCCACTCTCGCTCGGCTGCTCGCGTACGACAGCACGGCCGGCCGGCTCGGGCGCCCGGTGACCGTCGACGGGGAGGCCCTCGTCGTCGACGGCCGTCGGATCACGGTGCTGGGCGAGCGCGAACCGGCGCAGCTGCCGTGGGCAGAACTCGGCGTCGACATCGTCCTGGAAGCCACCGGCCGCTTCACCTCGGCCAAGGCCGCCCGCGCCCACCTCGACGCGGGCGCGAAGAAGGTACTCGTCAGCGCGCCGTCGGACGGCGCCGACGTCACGCTCGCGTTCGGGGTCAACACCGACGCCTACGATCCGGCCGGGCACACGATCGTCTCGAACGCCTCCTGCACCACCAACGCGCTCGCGCCGCTGGCCGCGGTCCTCGACGAACTCGCCGGTATCGAGCACGGGTTCATGACGACGGTGCACGCCTACACGCAGGAGCAGAACCTGCAGGACGGTCCGCACCGCGACGCCCGTCGTGCCCGGGCCGCCGGCGTCAACATCGTGCCGACCACGACCGGCGCCGCCAAGGCGATCGGCCTGGTGCTGCCGAACCTCGACGGCAAGCTGTCGGGTGACTCGATCCGCGTACCGGTGCCGGTGGGCTCGATCGTCGAACTCAACACGACCGTCACCCGTGACGTGACCCGCGACGACGTGCTGGCGGCGTACCGCGCCGCGGCGGAGGGGCCGCTCGCCGGCATCCTCGAGTACTCGGACGACCCGCTCGTGTCGTCCGACATCACAGGCAATCCCGCCTCGTCGATCTTCGACTCGGCCCTCACCCGCGTCGACGGCCGCCACGTCAAGGTGGTCGCGTGGTACGACAACGAGTGGGGCTTCTCGAACCGCGTGATCGACACGCTCGAGTTCCTCGCCACCCGCTGACCGGACGCCGGGGCGGTAACCCGCCTCCGGCGACCCCGCCGGCCAGCACTTCCTTTGGGCGCTGTTGTTCTGTCCGGGACGTTGTGGACGGGTGAGCCGGGTCTCGACCGAGAGGCCTTGAACAGGTGAGGGCCTTCCGGTTCGGTGTGGATCGCGACGTCTACACCAACAGGAAGGCCCTCTGCCCCGCCGAAACGCACCCCTGACCGAGACCGGACGCCTGCGCCCGGCCCGCTGTGGCGTCGAGGACGGCTGGACTCTTCGCCAGGCCGCCGAACGCTTCCAGGCCTCGCCCACCACCGCCCAGAGGTGGGCCGACCGCTACCGCATGCAGGGCGAGGCCGGGATGAGCGAACTGGCCTCCCGGCCGCACACGAGCCCCGCGCAGCACCCCGACCCGCACCGAACGGCGCATCATCAAGGTCCGCGTGCTGAGCCACTACCGCCTGTCCTGCCTGTCCCGGCTGGACCGAGCCATCGGGCGTGCCATACGCCGCGACGAACGCGACCGCCCGGGCGAGCTGGTGCACTCCGACATCATCAGGCATTTCGCCTCGTGGTGCTGCCCAAACGGTGGATCGTGGAGCGGTTCTTCGCCCACTTGGGCTTCGCCGCGTCCCGGGCCGTCGGCCGCGCGTCCGCATCGCGCGGGTCCGGGATGACCTCAGTGTCGGTTGTGTTGGCGACGACACCACAGGCCACCACTCCCACGGAACCACGAAGCCAAGGTCTGACTAGTGAAAATGCCGTGCCCAGATTTGATGCGACAACAACCACGCACCTCGTTCACAGGCCATGGAGTTATCGCTAACAGCTCGTTATGGTCAAGCGAACGCCGCTCCGGCCACAGCCCTGTCCGGCGCGGACGCCACCGCCCGCGCCGGACAGGGCTGTGGCCGGAGCGGCGT
>NZ_SRID01000188.1 GCF_004684805.1 Streptomyces palmae | reverse complement strand
GCATGAGGGGGTCCAGGGGGGTGGGGGCTCCGACTGAAGCCCTGATACCCGTTCACACACCGGCTACCGGCAATTCCGGGGGCGCATGGCGGTACCCGATTAAGTATGGTTTGCGCCGATGCGCCTCCTCGGGGAACCGTCGGCCTGCCTGAACGCGGCTCAGGGACGCGGAAGGGGTGCCGCGGTGACCCGCGGCACCCCTTTCAGAGCGCTGGTACGGCCAGGGCCGGACGGCCGGGCGCCGGCCCTGGCCGATCGTGCTGTCAGTCCTGGACGATCCCCGCGGCGCGGGCCTCCCGCAGCCACTCCGGGAACTCCGCCGTCAACTCCTGGTACAGCGCCGCGTCGGCCAGCTCACGCGGTTCGAGACCGGCGTGGAAGAAGCCCGCGTTGTCGACCACGCGCTTCTCCGGCACGGCCAGCTCGTCCAGCTTGCGCAGGAAGTCGAAGCCCTTGCCCGCCGGGTCGCCGAAGCCGATGAACTGCCAGAAGATCGGCAGCCCCGCGGCCTCGCAGAGCGCCTTCTCGGCGGCGGGCTTGCTGGTGGGCGCGCCATCGGTCTGGAAGATCACGAAGGCGGGGGCGGTGGCGCCGGACTTCCGGTAGTGCTCCACCACCGCTTCGATCGCCCGGTGGTAGTTGGTGCGGCCCATGTGGCCCAGCGAGGCGTGCACCTCTTCGATCCGCCCGCCGTAGTTGGCCAGATCGACCTCGGACGTGCCGTCGATGTCGGTGGAGAAGAAGACCACCGGCACCGAGCCGTCGTCGTCCAGATGCACCGAGAGCGCCAGCGCCTGCTCGGCGAGGTGCTGGACGGTGCCGTCCTTGTAGTAGCGCCGCATCGACCCGGACCGGTCCAGCACCAGGTACACGGCGGCGCGCTGTCCCGCGAGCCCCTGCTTGTCCAGCGCCCCGGACGCCGCCTTGACCAGGCTCACCAGGCCGGGCGCCTGAGCGGCGACCTTCTCCAACACGACGGTGCTAGCGGGCTCGGACACGGGGGGCACCTCCGGTGCGGTGTCGGCTTCGGGGCCGGGGGTGCGCTCCGCCTCGGGCGCCGCCTCGGACTCGGGCCCGTCCGTCGGCGCGGCGGCGGCTTCGGACTTGGCCTCAGGAGTGGCGTCGGGTGCGGTGCCGACCTCGACCTCGGCCTTGGCCTCGGGCTCGGGAGCGGCTTCGGCCTGAAGCTCGGCCTCGGCGGCGGTCTCCGGGGTGGCTTCGGTTTCGGGCTCGGGCTCGGGGGTGGTCTCCCGGGTCACCTCCGCCTCGGGCTTGGCCTCGGGGGTGGTCTCCGGGGCGGCCTCGGGCTCGGCGGCGGTCTCGGGAGCGGTCTCCGGTGCGGCCTCGGCCTCCGGCTCGGGGGCGGTCTCGGGCTGGAGCGCGGTGGGGGCCGCCTCGTCCGACTCCGAGGAGGTGGTGTCGGCGATGGCCTCCGGCGCAGGGACGGTCTCCGCCTCCGGGGCAGCGTCCACGGCGGGGGTCGGGTCCGCTTCTTCCGATGCCGGTGCCGGTGCCGAGGCGGGGATCGGGTCCGTGCTCGGCGACTCGGCCTCCTGGGCCGGGGCCTTCTCCGCACCCTCCACACCGCTCGGCGACTCCGCCTGCTCCGCCCCGACGGGCTCGGCACTGACGGAGTCCTCGTCCTCCACGGTGTCCATGGCCGGGTCGCTTGCGGCAGATGCCTGCTGGTCCGTCGGCTCGGCGGCGGTCTCAGCCTCGGGCTCCGGCCCGGGCTTGGTGTCCGTGGCCGGGTCGCTTGCGGCAGATGCCTGCTGGTCCGTCGGCTCGGCGGCGGTCTCAGCCTCGGGCTCCGGCTCGGGCTTGGTGTCCGTGGCCGGGTCGTTCGCGGCAGGTGCCTGCTGGTCCGTCGACTCGGCGACGGCTTCGGCCTCGGGCTCCGGCTCGGGCCCTTCCGCAGGCTCGGCGGCGCCTTCAGGCTCCGGCTCCGGCTCCGGCTCCGGTCCTTCGGCCGGCTCGGTGGCTACGGCGCCAGGCTCCGCCTTGGACTCCTCAGCCGCCGGTGCCGGGGCTTCCGCCTGCTCGGGCAGTACGACATCGGCCGGTACGACATCGGCGGGCGCGGGCTTCGCCGGAGCCGTGGTCTCCGCTGGGGCCGTCTCCGCCATGGCGGGTTCCGGCTCGGGGGCCGGGCTCTGGAGGAGTTCGTCGAGGGTCTTGAGGGGCTCGGTCAGCGCGGGGTCGTCAAGGGCCGAGCCGGACAGGTCGTCCTCGGTGCCGGCCTCCTCGGTCCCGGTCGGGGACGGGGTTACGGCACCCTCCTCGGGCTTCGCACCGCCCACCGTGGTCTCGTCCGTACCGTCCGCGGTGACAACGTCGGAGACGGGCTCCGCAGCCTCGACCGCCGGGGCCGCCCCCGCCCCCGTGTCGGCGGTCAGGGGCGTGTCCGCGCCCGAGTCCGTACCGGCACCGGAACCCGACTCCGTACCCTCGCCCGACGGCGACCCCGTACCCGAGTCCGTACCGGCACCTGAACCCGACTCCGTACCCTCGCCCGACGGCGACCCCGTACCCGAGTCCGTACCGTCACCGGCCGAAGACTCCTTACCTTCGCCAGAAGTCGGCGCCGCACCTTCACCGGAAGCAGTCTCCAGGCCCGCGCCGGATGGCGACTCCCGCTGGTCCGGGACGACTGCCGCCTCCGAGGCGACCGTTTCATCCCGCTTTGAGCGGGAGCGGCCGAAAACCTTGCGCAGCAGGTCCCGTATTCCCATGGGCGAGCCTCTCAGGTGTCGAGTGCGGTGGGATGCACGGCGACGCATGTCCCGTGGTCCACAAAGGCTAGCGGTCCACCCTGGCCAGGGCCCTGGGGCTCCGGACCGCGGCAGGCCGCCGCGGACGGTGGTTCGGCCGCCGGACGGCGGGCACTCGGGGCGTACGGAAGGCGGGTACGGGCGGTCGCGGGCCCCGGAACGGCGCCAACTCCGTGCACACGCGCCCCTATTGACGGCTGCGCGCGGGCTAAACTCGATGGCCCGCAACGCAGGCAGAGCTGGAAAGCGAGAGCGTCACCATGCCGACACCCGGCCCGCTCGGAACACCCTCGGCGAGCCGCGGGAGCAGGCTGTTGCAGAGCCCACTCGCCCTCCTGGACACCACCATGGACCAGCTGCGCACCCTGATCGTGGTCCACGACACGGGTACCGCGCTGGGCGCGGCCCGGATGCTCGGCCGGGAGCAGTCCAGTGTGCAGAAGCAGCTGGACACCATGAACCGCAACTTCCGGGAGGTGTGCGGGGAGCCCCTGGTGCTCAAGCAGGGGCGCGGCAAGGACGTGCTGTTCACCGGTACCGGCGAGGCCCTGGTGGGGCTGGCGCGCGAGACCCTCGGCGACTGGCTCGACGGGGTGCATGAGTCCCGTCGGCGGCTGGGCAGGACCCTGATGGTGGGCACCACCCGCTTCACCCTGGCCTATCTGGCCGGGGCCGGGGAGCGGGTGGGGGAGGACTTCCGGCAGCGCGGGATCGAGCTGAGGATCGGGCATGTGCGCACCCGCGATGTGCTGGCCAAGCTGCGCGCCAAGGAGGTCGACCTGGTCTGCGGCAGTGTGGTGACCAGACCCGGCGGCGATGACGAGCTGGTCGCCTTCGACGTCATGGAGTGGCGGCGCAGCGGGGTCTCGCTGCTGACCAACCTGCCCGAGGAGCGGCTTCCGGGGCCGACCCTGGAGAGCAGTGAGCTGCGGTCCCTGCCGCTGGTGGTGTCCGGCAGCGGCATGATGGCCGGGGTGCTGCACGCCTGGTTCGGCGCCGACTACCGCAACCGGCTGCGGATCGCCGCCGAGATCGACACCGTCAACTACGGCTTCGAGCTGCTGCGGTCCGGGCTGCTGGAGGGCTGCATGCTGGTCACCCAGGGGGTGGCCGACGCGATCGGCGACCTGGGGGTCTCGGCGGGGCGGGGGCTGCGCGCGGTGGAGCTGGTGAACGACACCGGACCCCGGCTGGAGGTGCTGCTGGGGGCCTTCACCCGCCGCGGCGAGCGCGCCGGCTACGCCCCCGACCATCCGCTGAACATGCTCTGGGAGGCGCTGGCGGAGGAGAACGAGGGCTGGCGGCGCGAGCAGCGCTGGCCGACCGCCGGGCTGGAGCCGGACCCCTTCGAGCTGGCGAACAGCTACGACCCCAGTGAGAGCTGATCACCGGAAGATGATCCCCGCGGAATTCACCGGAGCGCCACCCCGTGGCCGCGGCGCCGATTCCCACTCAGTCGATCTTTCAACAGCGGTTGCGCCTGTGACAATTGACACTATGTCAATGGAGCAACGTGTGCCAAAATGCTGACGAGTGTTCGCGTGCTCCGGGGTCGGTGAAAATCCGAACCGGCGGTGAAAGTCCGCGACCCGGCCGAAGCCATCGGCCGGTTGATCCGGTGGAATTCCGGGACCGACGGTGAAAGTCCGGATGGTAGGAAGTACGCGGCGGCACCATGCCAGGCAGCGGCCCGGCCCGGTGGAGACCGGCGGTGATCGGCAGCGATCGCTTGATCCGTCCTCCCGGCCCGGCCCGTCCGCGCGGCGGTGCGCGCATCCCCGGAACCGCGCAGGCGGTAGGGGAGCGGTGCCGCTTTCGCAGCTCCTTCGCTTCCCTTCGCTTCCAGCGGACCGTACCCGCCGCCGTGTTCGGCACGGCAGGCGGTCGAGAAGGAGAAGGGCCGACACACCATGACCGTGGTGGACCACAGGGTCGGGAACGAGCGCATCCTGGCGGTGGAGCGGGCGATCGAGACATTCACCGAAGGCGGTTTCGCGATCGTCCTCGACGGTGGGGCACCGGAGAGCGGCCACCTCATGGTCGCTGCCGAGTACACCGACGAGGGCGTACTGACGCGGATGCTGGACCTCGCCTCCGGTGTGATCCGCGTGGCGCTCCCGGACGAGCGCGCCGCCGAGCTCCGGCTGCCACAGATGGCCGAGGAGTACCCCGAACCGCAGGAGGCCGAGTTCAGCGTCTCGGCGGGGCTCGCGGCGGGCGGCGCCACCGGTGTCTCCGCCACCGAGCGCTCCTCCCGTACGGTACGGGCGCTGGCCGACCCGGGCACCGCCGCCCGGGACCTGGCGCGGCCCGGCCAGGTCTTCCCGATAGCCGCCGCGCCCGGCGGCGTACTGCAGCGCGACGGGCACACCGAGGCGGCCGTGGACCTCTCCCGGCTGGCCGGGCTCTCCGGGGTCACCGCCATGTGCGAGATCGCGCACCAGGACTGGAGCACGGCCCGCTCCGACGGCCTCGGCCGGCTGTCCGACAGCCACCTCATTCCGCTGGTGTCGGCCTGTGACCTGGCCACCTACCGGCTGGCCCGCGCCGCCCACCGGTTCGCGCTGGCTGGGTGATCGACTGGTCGGCCATGGGGGTCAGGGCTACGGTCGAGTGAGCGGAAGCGAATGTTCACCCATGCGCTAGCACTCGGAACGCACTATGGCGACCTCCCGCCCGGCGCCCGACGCCGGCACAGCGGGGCACCTCGCCCCCCACCGCAAGGGCATCGCCCTGGTCGTGATCGCCTCCTGCCAGCTGATGGTGGTGCTGGACATCACGATCGTGAACATCGCGCTCCCGCACATCCAGAGCGCGCTGCGCTTCTCGACCACCGACCTGTCCTGGGTGGTCAACGCCTACACCCTCACCTTCGGCGGTCTGCTGCTGCTCGGCGGCCGGGCCGGTGACATCCTCGGCCGGCGCCGGGTGTTCGTCTTCGGCGTGCTGCTGTTCGTCCTCGCCTCGCTGCTCGGCGGCCTGGCGCAGAGTTCCGGGCAGTTGCTCGCCGCCCGCGCGCTCCAGGGGGTGGGCGGGGCCATCGCCTCCCCCACCGCCCTGGCGCTGATCACCACGACCTTCGCCGAGGGGCCGGAGCGGAACAGGGCCTTCGGCGTGTTCGGCGCGGTGTCGGCCGGCGGCGGCGCCATCGGGCTGCTGCTCGGCGGGGTGCTGGTGGAGTGGCTGGACTGGCGCTGGATCTTCTTCGTCAATGTGCCCATCGGGCTGGCCATCGCACTGGCCTCCCCCCGGGTCATCAAGGAGTCCGAGCGGCACCCGGGGCATTTCGACCTCGCCGGTGCCATCGCCTCCACGCTCGGCATGGCCGCCCTCGTCTACGGCTTCATCCGGGCCGCCGAGGAGGGCTGGCGGGACGGGCTGACCCTGGCCGCCTTCGCCGCGGCGGCCGTGCTGCTGGCGGTGTTCGTCACCGTGGAGCGGCGCTCCCCGCAGCCGATCACCCCGCTCCGGATGTTCGCCGACCGCAACCGGTCGGGCGCCTATGTGATCATGCTCAGCCTGGCCGCGGCGATCTTCGGGATGTTCTTCTTCCTCACCCTCTTCGTCCAGGAGGTGCTCGACTTCAGCCCCATCCAGGCCGGGCTGGCCTTCCTGCCGGTGAGCGTGATGATCGCGGTGGGCGCGGGGGCGGCCTCGCAGCTGCTTCCGAAGTTCGGGCCCAAGCCCTTCATGGTCGGCGGTGCGCTGCTGGCCGCGATCGGGCTGAGCTGGCTCACCCGGATCAGCGTCGACAGTACGTACCTGGGCAGCCTCCTGGTGCCGATGATGCTGTTCGCGCTGGGCATGGGCATGCAGTTCGTCTCGCTGACCCTGATGGCGGTCTCCGGGGTGGCCCCGCACGAGGCCGGCGCGGCCTCCGGACTGCTCAACACCAGCCAGCGGGTCGGCGGCTCGCTGGGCCTGTCCATCCTGGTGACGGTCTTCTCCACGGCCAGCCGCGACAAGGCGCGGGAGCTGGTGCCGGAGTTCCAGGCCACGGCCACCCCGAAGGAGCGGATGGCCTTCGAGCACACCGGCCGGCTCCCCGGCGCCTGGGGCGACCAGGTCCTCACCGCCGGTGCCAACCAGGCCTTCGTGGCCGCCGCCTGGTTCACCGTGTTCGCGGCGCTGATCGCCGTGCTGGCCGTCCAGGTCCGCCCCTCCGACCTGGAACGCCTCCGCGGCAACGAGGCACCGCCGCTGTAGTCACCCCTCGCGGCGCAGCGCGAGCACCGTGTCCAGGGTGTCCGCCTCCGCCGCGCTCTTGTCCTCCCGGTACCGGACCACCCGGGCGAAGCGCAGGGTCACGCCCGCCGGGTAGCGGCTGGAGCGCTGGAGACCGTCGAAGGCCACCTCCACCACCAGCTCCGGCCGTACCCGCACCAGCCAGCCGTCGTCACTGACCGCGATCCGCCGCAGGGCCTCGGTCTGCCACTCCAGCACCGCGTCGGTCAGCCCCTTGAACGTCTTGCCGAGCATCACGAAGCCGCCCTCCGGCCGCCGGGCGCCCAGATGCAGGTTGGAGAGCTTCCCGGTGCGGCGGCCGTGCCCCCACTCGGCGGCCAGGACCACCAGGTCCAGGGTGTGCACCGGCTTCACCTTCAGCCAGGAGGCTCCCCGGCGCCCCGCGCTGTACGGGGCGTCCAGCGCCTTGGCCACCACCCCCTCGTGCCCTCGCTCCAGCACCTCCCGCGCGAAGTCGCGCACCGCCCGCCGGGTCGCCGGGTCGGCGGGATCGGCGGCCACCAGCCGGCGCACCCGGCGCGGCTCCGGCGCGATCCGTGCCAGCTCGGCGTGGCGCTCCCGGGTGGGCAGGGCCAGCAGGTCCCGGCCCTCCACCGCGAGCAGGTCGAAGAAGACCGGGGAGAGCGGCAGGGTCTGCCGGGCCCCGGCCACGTCGGTCCGGATCCCGACCCGCCCCGCCACCTCCTGGAACGGCCGCGGTCGCCCGCCCGGCCCGAGCGCGATCACCTCGCCGTCCAGCACCGCCCGGGACACCGAGAGCTCCAGGGCCGCCGCGACCACGTCCGGGAGCCGGGCGGTGATCTCGTCCAGGGTGCGGGTGAAGACCCGCACCACCTCGCCGTCCCGGTGCACCTGCACCCGGATGCCATCCAGCTTCTCCTCCACCGCGCACGGGCCGAGGCGGTCCAGGGCCTCGTCCACGTCCCGGGCGCTGTGCGCCAGCATCGGCAGCACCGGACGGCCCACCTCCAGCCGGAAGTCCGCCAGCGCGGCCGGTCCCCGGGCCAGCAGCGCCCGCCCCACCGCACCCGGCGAACCACCCAGCATCACCGCCCGGCGCACCTCCGCGGGATCCGCGCCCACCGCCTCCGCCAGCCCCTCCACGGCCAGCGCGTCCAAGGCGCCCTGCCGCAGCTCGCCACCGATCAGCCGCAGCAGGAAACGCTGCTCCTCCTCGGTCGCCGCGGACAGCAGCCCGTCCAGCAGCCGTTTGCGCTCGCCCGCCGCGCCCTTGCCGGCCACCGCCGCGATCCGCTCCAGCGCCGCGTCCACCTCGGACACCGTCAACCGGGCCTGCCCGGCGGGTGGCGGCAGATCCCGCAACGCGGCCCAGCCCACCCCGGTACGCCGCTGCGGCAGCCGACCCGCCAGATAGGTGATCACCACCGGCGCCTCGTCGGGCCGCGTACGCGCGAACAGCCGGGCCAGCGCCGCGACCTTCGCCGAACGCGCGGCGGTGGCCGCGATCTCTCCCGAGGTCCGTGCGACATCGGCCAGCAGCATGGTGTCCATGGTCCCTCCGGACACCCGGCGCCGCAGGTCGCCGGCGCGGCGGCCGGCGGGACCGCCCCGGGGCGCGGCGCTCCCAACACGCCGTCATCCGGGTGACGGTGACGGCCACCACGCGGGCGGGAGGGTACTCCTACTGTTGGCCGACCCTTGGCCGACCCCTGTACGACCCCAAGGAGAAAAGATGGCGCAGGGCACCGTGAAGTGGTTCAACAGCGAGAAGGGATATGGATTCATCGCGGTCGACGGCGGCGGACCGGACGTCTTCGTGCACTACAGCGCGATCGCCACGACCGGCTACCGCAGCCTGGACGAGAACCAGCGGGTCGAGTTCGAGGTCGCACAGGGAGAGCGGGGCCCCCAGGCGGACCAGGTCCGCTCGCTCTGATCCCGCGGCCCTGGCAGCCCAAACCGATACGTGGCCGACCGCCCCGGCGGTCGGCCCTCCGCATGCCGGGGCCGACCGAGGGACGTACGGGGGCGCTGGTGCGGCGCCGCGCGTTGTCGCGGAACAGCCGGAGCAGGTGTGCGGGCCGGCACATTCGGGTCGCCCGGGGTGCCCGCGCGGCCCCGAGACCGGCGTGGCCCGGGTACATCCCGCCTCCAGGTCGGACGTACGTCCCCTCCGTACGCCGTACCGACGCTCGACCGGCGGTCCCGCCCCGGGGCGCCCGCGCGGCCCCGAGGCCGGCGTGGCCCGGGTACATCCCGCCTCCAGGTCGGACGTACGTCCCCTCCGTACGCCGTACCGACGCTCGACCGGCGGTCCCGCCCCGGGGCGCCCGCGCGGCCCCGAGGCCGGCGTGGCCCGGGCGCACCCGCGCCGAGGCCAGACGTACGTCCGCCCCCGACGCCGCCCGGCCGCGCCGTACCGACGTCTGACCGGCGGCCCGCCCCGGACCGTCGCCCGGCCGTCCGCTACGCCGGTATTCGGCTCTCCTCCGGCGGGTGGCTCTGCTCCGCCTGGTGGCGCCCGGCCGCGGACCCCCGTACCTCCAGGCCGCTCAGCAGTTCCCGGGTCGCCTCCGCGACAGCGGCCACCGCCTGCTCGAAAACCGCCTGGTTGTGCGCGGCCGGCGCACGGAAGCCGGACACCTTGCGGACGTACTGGAGTGCGGCCGCACGGATGTCCTCGTCGCAGACCTCGGGCATCGCCGGCGGCCTCAGGGTCTTGATGCTTCGGCACATGCCCCCAGTGTGCGACGCCCCACTGACAATCGGTCGCCGGTGCGGGACCCCAACCCCCTGCCCCGCCGCGTCCACCGCCCGCCACCAGGGCGTTCGGGCCGCCGACCGGTCCGATCGCGGGGCGTTGTCAGTGGCGCGTCCTACGCTGAGGGACGAAGCGGGAGGGGGGATCCTGGCATGAGTGATGTCACGGTGGCCGACCCGGCCTCCGCGTCCGTGGCCGGGGGCGTTCCGGCGCGCCCGGGCGGTGCTTCGGGGGATGCGGAGCACCCTGATCCGGGGGCGCGCCTCGAGCGGCATCGGGTGGAGCTGACCGGCTACTGCTACCGGATGCTGGGCTCCGTCTTCGAGGCGGAGGACGCGGTCCAGGAGACGCTGGTGCGCGCCTGGCGCGGCTACCACCGGTTCGAGGGCCGGGCGGCGCTGCGCTCCTGGCTGTACCGCATAGCCACCCGTGTCTGCCTGGACATGCTCGCCGGCCGTCGGCGGCGGGCCCGCCCGATGGACCTGACCTCCGCGGGCAGTCCGCGTACACCGCTGCCCGAGGCGTTACCGGAGGCCCGCTGGCTCTCCCCGGCGCCGGACGGCCGGGTGGTGCCGGAGCGGGGCGACCCGGCCGAGCTCGCGGTGGCCCGGGAGGGTGTCCGGCTGGCGTTCGTGGCCGCGCTCCAGCACCTGGCGCCCCGGCAGCGGGCGGTGCTGATCCTGCGCGAGGTGCTGGCCTGGAGAGCCGCCGAGGTCGCGGAGCTGCTGGACACCACGGTCGCCTCGGTCAACAGCGCCCTCCAGCGGGCCAGGGCCGCGCTGGCGACCCGGGACATCGCCGACACCGCCCGGGCCGGAGCCATGGACGAGGAGCAGCGCGGACTGCTCGTCCGGTACGTGGCCGCCTTCGAGGCGTACGACCTGGAGGCGCTCACCGCGCTGCTGCGGGAGGACGCCACGCTGTCCATGCCGCCCTACCCGCTGTGGCTGCGCGGCCACGAGGACATCCGGGAGTGGCACCTGGGCGCCGGAGCCGGCTGCCGCGGCTCCCGGATGCTGCCGGTGGTGGCCAACGGCACCGCGGCGTTCGGCCAGTACCGCCGCGACCCCTCGGGCGGCTACCGGCCATGGTCCATCCAGGTCATCGAGGTGTCCGGGGACCGGATCAGCGGCATCAACTGCTTCCTGGACACCGATCGCCTGTTCCCGCTCTTCGGCCTGCCGCCGGCCCTCGACACCACCGGGGCCCCGACCGCCACCGCCCCCACCTTTACGGGCCCCGCCCACGGCATACCGGCCTGAGCCGCCGAAGGCACCTGCTGGGTCCGTATCGGTGCCGTCCGTCCGTGGCGCTGCGGGCCGGGGCCGGTCGGGTGGGAGCCTGCCGCAGCGCACCGGCCGGCGGACTACCGGCCACCCTGGTGGTGCCACCTGGCCCGCCCACGGCATACCGGCCTGAGCCGCCGAAGGCACGCGCCGAGTCGCGCACCGGCCACCCCGAGCAATGATCTGGGCAGGCCAGTGCGGGATTTGGCGCGAGGTGTTGGCGGGAGGACGGATCTGCTGGAGGATCGCCACCGCTCCACCAGCTCCACCGCACGGCAGCCGATCACCGGGCCCGCCACCCCGCGCCCGGACAGGCCGCACACCGGACCGCCCGTACTGTCAGGCCCCGCCTCAGGCCATGCCGCCAGTCAGGAGACCGCCATGCCGCAGCCCGCCGCCCCGCGACCGAGGATCGCCGTGTTCGGTGCCGGGAGCATCGGCTGCCGGCTGGGCGGAAGCCTGGCCTCGGTCGCCGAGGTGACGCTGATCGGCCGTCCGGCGGCGATGGCCACCCTGCGGGAGAACGGGCTGACCCTGACCGGCGGCGGCCGGCCGGCGGTCACCGTCGACCCCGCCGCGCTGCGCTTGGCCGACACCCCCGAAGCGGTCGCCCAGTCGATCGCCGGGGCGGACTTCGTACTGGTCACCGTGAAGTCCATGGCCACCGAGGATGCCGCCCGGCAGCTGCTTCCGCATCTGGCGCCGGGCACCGTGGTGGTCAGCTTCCAGAACGGGCTGCGCAATCCGGAGGTGATCCGGTCGGTGCTGGGCGACCGTCCGGTGGTGGCCGGCATGGTTCCGTTCAATGTGCTGCCGACCGCCCCCGGTACGTACCACCAGGGCTCGGGCGGGGCGCTGATGGTGGACGACCAGCCGGCCGGCGCACCTCTGGTCGCGGCGCTTTCGGCGGCCGGACTGCCGGTGCGGGCCCACGCCGACATGCGCGCGGTGCAGCACGCCAAGCTGCTGATGAATCTGAACAACGCGGTCAACGGCCTGTCCGGGCTGCCGCTGCGCGAGGAGCTCGGGCAGCGCGCGTTCCGGCTGTGTCTCGCGCTCTGCCAGAGCGAGGCACTGGCGGCGTACCGCGCCGAAGGGGTCCGGCCGACGAGGCTCGGCGCACTGCCCACCCACCTGATGCCGCGTCTGCTGCGACTGCCGGACCGGCTGTTCCAGCGGCTGGCGGCGTCCGTGTTGGCCATCGACGCCGAGGCGCGCTCCTCCACCTGGGACGATCTGCGGCGCGGTCGGCCCACCGAGATAGACAGCCTGCAAGGTGAGATCGTCGCCATGGCGGCCCGGCACGGTCTGCCGGCCCCGGCCTGTGCCCGGCTGGTCGAGCTGGTGCGCGAAGCGGAGTCCGCCGGACCTGAGCGGGCCCGTCACTGGACCGGCCCCGAACTGCTGGCCGAACTCACCGCCGCCCGGGGGTGACCGGTCTGATGACGTCACGGCGTCACGGCGTCACGGCGTGCCGGAGGGGCGCCGTGGATCGGATCAGCGGAGGGGGGACGCAGGCCATGGTTGCCCGGGGCATCGCCTGAGGCGGGGGATGGCGCTCACCGCCGCCTGGGGGCGACCGTTCGAACGGCCTCACGGCGTGCCGGAGGCCCGCCGTAGGGAACACCCGCCGACGACAGCGGAACACCCGCCCGCGCCCCTCGGGGGCGTGGGCGGGTGTGTCGGCTCGGGGGCTCTGCGCCCCCTGGGGTGTGGGTGTCAGTTGTGGGTGGGTTGGAAGCGGCGGAGGCGGAGGCTGTTGCCGACGACGAAGACGGAGGAGAAGGCCATGGCCCCGCCGGCGATCATGGGGTTGAGGAGGCCGGAGGCGGCCAGGGGCAGGGCGGCGACGTTGTAGGCGAAGGCCCAGAACAGGTTGGACTTGATGGTGCCCAGGGTCCGGCGGGAGAGCCGGATCGCGTCGGCCGCGGCCCGCAGGTCACCGCGGACCAAGGTCAGGTCCCCGGCCTCGATCGCGGCGTCGGTGCCGGTGCCCATGGCCAGGCCCAGATCGGCCTGGGCCAGCGCCGCGGCGTCGT
>NZ_SRID01000187.1 GCF_004684805.1 Streptomyces palmae | reverse complement strand
CTCCACCCCCGACCACGGCACCCCGCCCGGCCGGCTGGTCACCCTGGATCCCCGGGTGAACCGAATGGCGGCGGCGGTGCTGTGGACCGACCCCACCCACACCATCGAACTCGCCTGGCGCGACGCGGGCTCCACGGGGCCGTTCACCGTGGTCCCGACCGCCGTCAAGCAGTGTCCGACGCACGGGTTCGCCACCATCGACCTCGCCTCGCTGTTCGGCGGCGAGGAGTCCGTACCGGCCACCCAGTGGCGCATCAGGCACCAGGACGCCGCGGGCGGTGCGCTGCCGCTCGCCGACAGCGATCTGCTGGTCTTCGTCGACCTGTTCGTCCGTGTGCAGGTCGTGTTCGACCGGGCGGTGTACGGGACCGGCGATCCGATGACCCTCACCGCGCGGGTCCGCGCCGGTGACGACCCGGTGACCTCGGCGACCGTGAAGGTCGAACTGGCGCGCCCGGGGGAGTCGCTGGGCACCTTTCTCGCCGTCAACGGGGCTCGGTACCAGCCGTCCCAGCCCACCGGACCCGATCCGGACGCTCCCAAGGCCCGCATGCTGACCGACCTGCTGCGCGCCCACGAGATGGAGGACGGCCTGCCGGTCCAGACTCCGGGAGTCGTCTTCGAGGACGGAACGAACGAGCTGTTCGACGACGGCGCACACCACGACGGCGAGGCCGGGAACGGCGATTACGCGAACCGCTATGTGGAGCTGGACAAGGAGGGCACCTACACCTGGCGCTTCACCATCGAGGGAGAGACCCCCGACGGGAGTTCCTTCTCCCGGGTGCTGACCGTGTCCAGGTGGGTGGGCATCACGCCCGACCCGGAGAACAGTCCGGTGCAGGTCGACCAGGTGGAGTCACCCCAGGGCCGCCTCCTCACCCGGATCATGGTCTACCCCCGCGACCGCAACGGCGAGTTCCTCGGCCCCTTCCGCCCCGAGGACGTCCACTTCGCCTCGAGCGCCTGCCCCTTCCAGCCCGCGGCGGAGCAGGACGGCGAACCCGACAGCGACGGCGTCCGCTACCCCTGCCGGGACGGCGGTACGGTCCTCAGCCGCTACGACGGCGGATACAGCCGCGTCCTGGACTGCCCGGAGGGGACGCCGTGCACGGTGACCATCACGGTCCGGGGCGTCCACCTGCCCCCGATCAACCTCGGTGGGGAGGGCTGAGCGCCCTGGTGATCCCTGGTCACGTCATCTGGGCCGGACCGGGATCCAGCTCCGCGGGCATTCCCCGGTCGTTCGGGAGAGGTTCCTCCGGCAGGGCGTCGGAGGAACGCTCTCGGGGCTGCCCGTGCTCCTCCGGGTGCAGGTACCTGCCCAGCTCCTCAGGGGGTTTGACGCGTTCGCACTCCAAGGGATGTGCCCGCGACCAGGCGTCGCGCCGCACACCGGTGACCTGCCAGCTCACCGTGCGGTTCGGGGGGCCGCCGGCGATGGCGAAGCAGTTCCCGGCGAGCTCTTGGCCGACGTGCAGATCGGGTGCCGGCGCGCCGATGGGGGTGAGCTGGTAGCGGAAGTCCTCGTTCAGCGCCTCGAACCACCCGGGGAGTTCCACGATCGCCCGGCCGTCGCCGTCCAGATCGACCACACCGTCATAGACGTTCTTCCGCTCCGACGACTCCACGACGGAATGCTCCAGGTACCGGCCCTCGGGGTCCAGCGGATGGTCCATGGTGGACCCGGCACTCGCGTGGAGCAGCGCGCCACCCACATAGACGTCGCCGAAGAGGTCGGCGGCGCGGGGGGCTTCGGAGACGATGCCGCGGGCCCCGCGGGCGGCGACCCCGATGCCCTGCGGGCAGATGCCCCACACGCCTTGCTGGGTGTCGCTCCTGCCCTCCACCCCTGTGCCCTGAGAGCACTCACCCAGGACACCCTCGTAGCCCGTGGCACTGCTGACACCCTCTATGCCGATGTAGGTGGCGCTCTTGCCGACCAGGCCCTGGTACTCCTGGCTCTCGCCCACCACACCGACCCCGGCGACGCCCTTCCCGTACACCCCCGCCCCCTGGCTCGTACCCATCACTCCCGGGCCGGTGGCGGAATCGCCCCTGACCCCGGGGTTGCCCGAGGCGGTCGTGCCCCACACCCCGATGCCGCCGTTGCTGGTCGCCTGGACCCCCGGACCGCTCGTGCTGCCGGCGACCACCGCCGCCGCCTGTGTGCTGGTGGCGTTGACGCCCGGTCCGCCCGTGCCCGTCGCGCTGACACCGGGATTCGAGCCGCCTCCGGTGGCGGTGACGGCCGGGCCCTGGGAACTGGTGGCGGCGACGCCAGGGCCACTGGCAGCCTCGGCTTGGACGCCGGGATTGCTTCCCGAGCCCGTGGCCCACAGGCCGATCCCCTGGGAACTGGCGGCCCTCACCCCGGGGCCGCCCGTGCCGGTACCGGCCACGCCAGGGCTGGATCCCCTACTGACACCCGTGACACCCGGCCCCTGGGCACTGCTGCCGGCCACCCCGGGCCCGCTGGTGCTGGAACCCAGGAGACCCGCCGCCGCTCCACTGGTACCGCCGACACCCGGGCCTTGATCACTGCTACCGCTGACAGCCGGATCAGTACCCCCACCAGTCACAAGAAGACCAGAAGTACCCATGGAATCGGCCCGCACAGCCGGAGCCGCCGCACTGCTCGCCCACAACCCCACGCCCTGGTCACTGACAGCCCTGACACCGGGACCACCCGAGCCACTACCGACCACCCCAGGACTGGAACCCCCACCCGTACCCGTCACACCGGCCCCCTGGTCACTGCTTCCGATGAGGCCGGGCCCGCTCGCGCTGGTGCCCCGCACACCGGGGTTCGACCCACCCCCGGCGGCGGTGACGCCGGGGCCCTGGGTGCTGGTGCCGGTGAGCCCTGGACCGAAGGTGCTCACTCCGCTGACGCCGGCGCTCTGGCTGCTGCCCCCCGCAACCCCCGGGCCCTGGGTGCCGGTGCCCGTGACCGCGGGCTTGTCGCCGCCGCTCCGGCCGGCCACCGCGGACCCGAGGCTGCTGGTGCCGAGCACCCCGGTGCCGGAGTCCGAGTCGGCGCGGCCGAGCACACCGATGCCCTGGGACTTCAGGTTGAGGCCGAGGACTCCCGCCGATCCCGCGGCGACGGCTCCGGCGCCCGCCGTTCCGACCAGGCTCGAACTGCCGATGATCCCGCAACCGAGGGAACTGTCCCCCCAGACACCGAACTTCAGCGGCGGCGTCTGCTGGCTCGGGTTGAAGCCGCTGGTACCGTCCTGGGATTGAGGAGGTTTGATGGGCATGATTAGCTCCTCGCCGGCAGCACGCTCAACCCGGCGCACTGCCAGCCGAATGGAATGTGCACTACTTCGCAGGCTACTCCACGGGCGCCCGCACCGACGCCTACAAACGCCGCAACGAAGTCGAGCGAACGATCAACGCCCTCAAGGGCTTCCGTGCCGTAGCCACCCGATTCGATAAGAGAGCGTATATCTTCCACGGCGCCGTGACCGTCGCTGCTATGCACCTCTGGCTGCGCTCGTGACCCGCCAGACAGTCCTCAGTCGCATCCTGTCGCGGCCCCCTCCTCTCGGTCAGCGACTTGTTGCGGCCATGGTCCCGCCGCCCCGCCGCGGGTGCGCAGGGGTCCCAGCTGCAGGCCGTCGGAAGCGGGCTTACCTTGGAATTCGGGGAGGCGCACACTCTGAGGGCTGGACCCATGCACACCAGGAATGAGCCGCCGCAAGGTTTTCTCTGAAAACGACTTGTATCTGGGCAAGCCCTCCTGAGCAGCGGTTTTTCAAAAGGAGGCGCTGAGGTGACCACGGATTTCCTGACGGAGACTGTCGACGGCGACGGTGAGGTCCTCGGCCAGACCTCTCTGGTCGTAGACGGGAACGGCAACCCCGCCGTCGCGTACGTCGTGAACCGCCCGGTCGGCAACGTCCGAGTGGCCCGGCGACTGAATGGCACCTGGACCAGCGAAGACACCGGAGGACAGACCACACAGGGCGTCAGCTTGGTCAGCCTGGGCATCGACGCTCAGGACGTGCCGCATATCGCCTACCGCGACCGCTCCTCGGATTCCGCGATCTTCGCGAGCAGGGGACCCGGCGGATGGTCGTTCGAGGAGATACCCACACAGGCCGGCCTTGAGGTGCGAGGCACCACCGAGGTCTCCATGCGACTCGACTCCGACGGTGTGCCCTCGGTCGCGTTCCGGGACGACTTCACCGGCGAGCGCATGGCGGTGGCCACCCGGGACGGCACCAGCTCTCCCTGGGAGGTCGCCACGCTTGAGAAGATCGGCGAAACCGGATTCGTAAAACTGCCCTCCCTGGCGTTCGACCTGTCAGAGACGCCGCGGGTCGCGTTCATCGACGAGTTCAACGAAGGGCAAGTGGAAATCAACGAGCAGGCCATCCGGCTGTCGCAGAAGAGTGTCGACGGCTGGCAGGAGGTCTCCGAGATCCTCGACAAGACTGTGCGGCAAGTGCGTTGGCTGTCGCTTGCTCAGCGTACGTCAGCCAAGTACGTCATCGCCTACTGTGAGGCGGCGCACGGCAATCTGAGCGCCTTGCTGAGCACATTCGACAGCACCGGGCCGCTGACTGAGATCGTCGCACCCGGGATCGTCATCGCGGGCAATTCAAACCCCAGGCCCTCAGCAGCCGTGGACCTGCTTAGCCGTCCGTCCATCGCCTATGTCGACGACGGCGAGTTGAAGCTGGCCACCCGATCGGCACCCGGCTCGTGGACCATCCAGCCCATCGGTCCCGCCGTGGACTGGCCTTCGTTGGCTTACGACAGCACTGGCAACGCGCATATCGCCTACAGCACCGGCAACCTGATGTACACAAAGGTAACCAATCAGTAGCCGCGCTGAAGCTCCAGCTCGAACGGAAGACAGGCTGCCGCCAGGAGAGTGGCTCCCGTGCCGGGGTTGTCTGGAGTGCGACGAATCCTCCAGGCAACCGGCTTGGGGCTCCGGCGCCCCATCGGACACGCCCCAGCCGGCTGTCTGCCCTCCCCTTCCGCGGGGCGCGCGGGGCCCACTCCCCTTCGAGTGACCGGCCGCCGCGCGCCACCGCGCCCCCGGTGACTGTTGCGTACGAAACATTGCGGAGCGGGGCCCAGGTCGGACCTGGGCCCCGGGCGGTCAGCCGCCGTGCCGGTCCAGTTCCTGGCGCACCTGCTGGGCCAGGGGCTCGGCGTGCGGGTCGTGCAGCATGGTCCAGTGCTTGCCCGAGCAGGACAGCACGCGCAGGCCCGCCGGGTGGAGCGGGCCCAGCCAGGTGCGCAGCCGCTGCGCGGTCCGGGCCGTCAGCCCGGCCTTGAACAGGACGGTCGGGCAGTTCACCGGCATCGGACGGTAGCGGAGCATGGCCCGCAGATAGGCGCGGAAGACCCGGCTCGCGCCCGGCACGGATCGGGCCGCCCGGCCCGCGGGGCCGAGTTGGAGGGCGACCAGCGCCTGATGCCACAGGCCCGCGGCGAGGTGCTGGGGCGCGTTGCCGAGGGGTCGGCCGCCGCTGTTGGGCGCGAAGCCGTCCAGGAACACCAGGAGTTCCACCTGTTCCCCGGCCCGCTCCAGCTGGGCCGCCATCTCGTGCGCGATCAGGCCGCCCACCGACCAGCCGCCGACCGCGTACGGGCCGTGCGGCCGTACCCCGCGCAGGATCCGGAGGTGGTGGGCGGCCAGGTCCTCGATGCGGTCCGGGGTGGGCGCGCCGCCCAGCAGGCCGGGGGCGTCCAGGCCGTAGACGGGGCGGTCGCCGCCGATCGAACGGGCCAGCCGGCGGTAGCACAGCGCGCTTCCGGTGGCGGGGGCGGCCAGGAACAGCGGGGTGCCCCGCCCCTCCGTGCGGAAGGCCACCAGTTCGTCGGGGAGCGCCGCGGCCGGTGCCGGCCGGGTGCCGGCGGCCTCCTGGGCGAGTGCCAGGAGCCTGCCGAACGTCGGCTGCTCCAGGAACTCCGACAGCGGGATGGCCAGCCCCGACTCCTCGTGGATGCGCGCCCGCAGCCGTACCGCCATCAGCGAGTCCCCGCCCAGCGCGTGGAAGTCGTCCTCCGCGCGCGCCCGGTCGGTGCCCAGCACCTGGGTCCAGATACGGGCCAGTTCGCCGTCACTGCCAGGGGAGGCGGTCTCGCGGGGCCGTGGCGCCTCGGGCGGGGGCGCGGTGGCCGCCGGGGACCGGCCGCCGGTGGTCCGCGCGGCGGAGGCGAGCAGGACGGCGTGGTCGGCCGACCCCTGCCGCAGGACGGCGACCTCGGTGAAGTCGGCCTCGTCCAGGGCCTGTCGCCACTGGTCCGCGGAGAGATGGACCGAGTCGGTGCGCAGCCCGTCGGCGAAGTCCCACCAGCCGGGTGCCAGCCCCCAGACGAAGTGGGTCCACAGGGCCACCTCGGTCACCTCGACCGCGCCCAGCCAGCCGCCCTCGGCCAGCAGGCCCCGCAGCCGGCGCAGTGTGGTGGGCAGGTCGGGGACCACGTGGAGGGCGTTGTAGGCGAGCACCACGTCGAAGGCGCCGGGTGCGAAGCCCTGGGCGGCCGGGTCCCGGGCGAGGTCGAGCCGGGCGCAGTCGACCTGCGGCCAACCCCGCTCGCGGGCCAGGGCGAGCGCCACGCCGCTGATGTCGGTGAAGGTGTAGCTGTCCCGCGGGTCGGCCGGCCAGTCGCGCAGCACGCGCGTGGTCAGTTCCCCGCTGCCGCCGCCGACTTCCAGGATGCGCAGCGGACGCGCCTGTCCCGGCCCCCGGGCGGCGTCCACCGCGGCGGCCAGCCGGTCCAGGCAGGGGCCCGCGTCCGAGACGTCGACCGTGTTGCCGGTGAGGCAGTCGCGCAGGAAGGTGTCGGTGCCGTCGGGGTACAGCACGGAGACCGGCTCGCGGCGGCCGGCGGCGACCTCCGGGTAGCCCTGGGCGCAGTGGTCGAGCATGCGGCGCAGGCCCGCGGCCTCCTCCAGGCCGGCCGGGTCCTCGAGGACGGGGCGCAGCCGGTCCTCGACGTCCGCGGGCACGGTGATCTGCCGGCCTCCGTCCGCGGTGAGGAAGCCGTGCCCGGTGGCGGCCTCGACCAGCAGTTCCGCCTGCCGGGCGGGGGCGCCGTCGCCGGCCAGGCGGGCCACCAGTTCCGCCCGCCCGATCCGGTCGCCCGCCGCCAGCCGCCCCAGCCGCAGCCCGAGCCGGGTGGCGAGGGCGGCGGTGTAGCGGTCCAGGCGTTCGGCCAGTTCGGGCCGCATGGAGAGCGTTGCCCGTGCGGGCCGCGGGGTGTCCAGCCGGGCGGCGAGCCGGTGTGCCGTCGCGGGCCCCGGCGGTGTCCGCTCCGGCTCGGCGCGGCGCGCCCGCGGCTCGGCGCCGGTGCCGCAGGGGCGGGAGTCCAGGGGGTGCGGGGGAAGCGCGCGGCGCTGTGCGGAGGGGCCGGCGAACCGTCCGAGGTCCACGTCCAGGCCGGCCTCCCACAGTCGGCCGACGGCTTGCAGGATCTGTTCCTGCGGGTCGCGGGCGCCCCCGTCGAGCAGGGCGATCGCGGTGTGCTGGGCGCCTCGGCGGGGATGGCCGCGCAGTGCGCGCGACAGGGAGGCGCCGGGGCCGAGTTCGATGAGCACCTGCGGGCCCTGGGCGAGCAGGGTGTCCATGCCCCGGCCGAGCCGGACGGTGGAGCACAGCTGCCGGGCCCAGTAGTCGGGTGAGCGCAGTTCCTCGGGGGTGGCCCAGTCGCCGGTGACGTTGGAGACCAGCGGGATCGCCGGGTTCTGGGCGGTCACCTGTGCGAGGGCGGCGCGCAGTTCGGCGGCGGCCGGTTCCAGCCGCGGGGAGTGGAAGGCCCGGCGGGTCTCCAGCAGGCGGGTGGTCCGTCCCGACAGCCGCTGCCGCACCTGCCGGATGCCCTCCTCGGTGCCGGAGAGCACCAGGCGGTCGTGGCCGTCGACGGCCACCACGGGCCGGGGCTCGGGGGCCTGGGCCAGCGCCTCCTGGACGGCTTGGCGGTCGCCGTCCGCGAGCAGTTCGACGGCGAGCATCCGCCCGGGGGGTGCCGCGCGCAGGGCGCGCGCCCGGGTGTGCACCAGGCGCAGCGCCTCGGGCAGTTCCCACACGCCCGCCGCGAGGGCCGCCAGGTACTCGCCGATGCTGTTGCCCAGGGCGGCGCCGGGCCGGATGTCCCAGGCGCGCAGGGTCTGGGTGAAGGCGTGTCCGAGGGCGAGGAGCCCCAACTGCTGGTGGACCGGGTCGTGGTACCACTCTGCCGGGGTCTGGGCCCGCAGCAGCGCCGACAGGTCGGTGCCGGCCTCGGCCAGGGCCCAGTCGCGGACCTCGTCGAAGGCGGCGGCGAACTCGGGGAGCCGGGCATGGGCCCCGGCGGCGGATCCGCCGGGGCGCAGGGTGCCCTGCCCGGGGTAGAGGAAGACCACCGTGCGCGGTTCCCCGGTCGCCGGCGGGGTGTCGTGCTCGGGAGCGGGCGCGGCCAGCGCGGCGGCGGCCCCGGCGGTGTCGCGGGCGACGACCGTGGTGCGGTGGGCGTGGCGGCGGCGCCCGTCGGCCAGCGTCCGCGCCACCTCGTCCAGGGGTACGGGCTGCTCCTCGGCGGCCAGGTGTTCGGCGAGTTCGGCCCGGGTGCGGCGCAGTGCCTGCGGGGTGGCGGCCGAGAGGGCGAGCAGCCGCGGGCCCGGTGCCGCCGGTCCGCCGGGCCGCGCGGCTGCCGTGGGGGCGGCCTCCAGGACCGCGTGGGCGTTGGTGCCGCCCACCCCGAAGGAGCTGACGCCGGCCAGCAGGGGCCGTCCGGTGGGCCAGGGGCCGTGCCGGCCGGCCACCGTGAAGGGGGTGGTCTCCAGCTTCATCAGCGGGTTGGGGGCCCGGAAGTGGACGGTGGGCACGGTCTGGCGGTGCCGCAGCATCAGCGCGGTCTTGATCAGTCCGCTGACGCCGGAGGCCGAGCCGGTGTGCCCGATGTTGCCCTTGACCGCGCCCAGCAGGCAGGTGCCGGTGGCCTGGGTGCCGGAGCGGAAGGCGGCGGTCAGCGCCGCGACCTCCACCGGGTCGCCCAGTCGGGTGCCGGTGCCGTGGGCCTCGATGTACGCGATGTCCGCGGGGTCCGCGTCCGCCCGGGCCAGTGCGGAGAGGATGACGTCGCGCTGCCCGTTCCGGGAGGGCGCGGTGAATCCGACCTTGTCGCCGCCGTCGTTGTTGATGGCGGTGCCGCGGATGACGGCCACCACCGGGTCGCCGTCGCGCAGCGCGTCCGCCAGCCGGCGCAGCACCACGACGCCCGCGCCCGAGCTGGAGACGGTGCCGCGGGCCTGGGCGTCGAAGGGCCGGCAGTACCCGTCCGGGGAGAGGATGCCGCCCTCCTCGTACACATAGCCGGTCACCTGCGGGAAGAAGAGCCCGACGCCTCCGGCCAGGGCGGCGTCGCACTCGTATCCGAGCAGGCTGCCCACCGCCTGGTGGACGGCGACCAGCGAGGTGGAGCAGGCCGTCTGCACCGTCAGGGCGGGCCCGGTGAGCCGGAGTTTGTACGCGGCGCGGGTGGCCAGGAAGTCCTTGTCGCGGCCGAGGGTCTGGGCGAGGAGTTCCTCCTGCGTGGCCCCCAGCGGCACCGCGTCGCACCCGGCGAACACGCCGATCGGGCCGGGGAAGCGGGCCGGGTCGATGGCGGCGTCGTCCAGGGCGGTGCTGGCACACTCCAGGAAGATCCGCTGCTGCGGGTCGATGCCGCGGGCCTCGCCGAGGCTGTACCCGAAGAAGGCCCAGTCGAAGTGGTCGGAGTCGGCCACCTGACCGCGTGCGGCCACGAAGTCCGGCCGGTCGGCGAGGTGCGGGTCGATGCCCGCCGCCAGCAGTTCCTCCCGGGTGAAGCGGGAGACCGTGTCGCGGCCGGCGACCAGGTTGGCCCAGAACCGGCGGGCGTCGGCGGCCCCTGGCAGCCGGCACGCCAGCCCCGTGATGGCTATCGCCTCGTCATGCATCGTCGCCCTCCTTCGGGCTGGTCGCACCGGTACGGGTGCGTGCTCGGGATCGGCGGCCGCGCTGGGCTCGTTCGCGCAGTTCCTCGGCGGCCGACCGGGCCTGTGCCGTCTCGTCCGCGGGCCGCCCGGCGGCCTCGACGGTGCGGGCCTGCGCCCGCACGGTGGGGTGTGCGAGGAGTTCCTGGATCGGCAGCTCGATGCCGAAGTCGCTCTCCAGCCGGCGGTGCAGCGCGGCCAGCCGGAGCGAGTCGCCGCCCAGGTCGAAGAAGTTGTCGTGGACGCCGACGACCTCGGTGCGGAGCACCTCGCGCCACAGTGCGGCGATGCGCCGCTCCCGGTCGTCGCCGGGAGCCACCACCGGGGCCGCGCCCACCAGGTCCTCACGGCGCGGCCGGGGCAGGGCCGCGTGGTCGACCTTGCCGTGCGGGGTGTGGGGCAGCTGGTCGAGCCAGACCAGCGCGTCGGGCACCAGATGGGCCGGCAGGGTCTCGCGCAGCGCCGCCAGGACGGCCGCGGTCCGCTGCCCGGTGCCGTCCGCGGCGTCCGTGCCCGTGCCCGTGTCCTGGGCCGGTACGGCGTAGCCGACCAGTTGGGCGGCACCGTCGTCGAAGGCGCGTACCGCGGCCTGGTCCACCTGGGGGTGGGCGGCCAGTCGGACCTCGATCTCCTCCGGTTCGATCCGGTGGCCGCGCACCTTCAGCTGGCGGTCCATCCGGCCGAGGAACTCCAGGGTGCCGTCCGGGAGCCAGCGCCCCAGGTCGCCGGTGCGGTAGACGGGGCCCGGGGCGCCCTCGGCACCCCGCGGTGCGAAGCGTTCGGCGGTGAGTTCGGGGCGGCGCCAGTATCCGCGGGCCACCCCGACCCCGCCGATGACGATCTCGCCCTTGGTGCCCACCAGGCACAACTGCCCGGCCTCGTCGACCACCTGGACCAGGACCCCGCCCGCGGGCCGGCCGATGCGCCCGGGCCTAAAGTCCGCCTCGCCCGGGGTGAGTTCCTGGCAGGTCGCGGTCACCGTCGCCTCGGTCGGGCCGTAGCAGTTCACCAGCCGGTACGGGAGGCCGGGCGGGGGCGGCGAGCCGAGTGCGGCGCCGCCGTAGGCCATGACCCGCAGGGCCGTGGGCGTGTGCTCGTCCTTCCAGACGGTCTCGGCGAGCGCGGCGGGTACCACGGCGGCGGTGACGCGGTGGGCCTCCAGCCAGCGGGCCACCTGGCCGGGGTGGACGGTGCCGGTGTGCGGGACGAGTTCGGCTCCCGCCGCCAGGGCGGGCCAGATCTCCGAGGCCGCCGCGTCGAAGCCGACGTTGACGAGCAGGGCGACCCGGTCGCCGGGGCGCAGCGCCAGGGTGCCGGCGAACCAGCGGGCGTGTTCGGCCAGCCCCCGGTGCCGGACCACCACTCCCTTGGGCCGGCCGGTGGATCCCGAGGTGTAGACGACGTACGCCGGATCCTCGGGTGCGGGCGGCGCCGGCAGGTCTCCGACCGGGGCCGCGGCGTCGAGGTCTTCCCCGGTGGCGTGCAGCACGGTGACGGTGTCCGGCACCTGAGGGGGCAGGCTCCTGCCCGGCTCGGTGATGACCACCGGTGCGTCGAGGTCGCCGAGGACCTGGGCGATCCGGGTGGGCGGGTAGGCGGGGTCCACCGGGCAGTAGGCGCACCGGGCGTACCAGGCCGCCAGCATCGCCGTGATCAGATCGGCGCCCCGGTCGAGCAGCAGCGCCACCACCGGCTCGGTGCCCTCCCGGTCGACCAGTGCGTCGATGCGGTGGGCGAGCGCGCGGGCGCGGGCGTCCAGGGCGGTGTAGCTCAGCGGGCCCTGGGGGGTGTGGACCGCCGGTGCGCTGGGGGTCTGCCGTACCCGGGCGGTGAACAGGTCGAGCACGGCGGTGGGCGGCCCGGCGGGCGGCCCCTGCTGGAAGGCGGCCAGTTCGGCGCGCTCCCGGGCGCTGATCCGGGGCACGGCGGCCAGGCGGTGGTCGGGGCGGTCCACGATGTCGCCGAGGACCGCGGCCACCAGCTGGGCGAGCCGTTCGGTCTCGGCGCGGCCGACGCGGTCGCCGCGGTAGGCGACGGTGCCGCGCAGGGTGCCGTCCTGCTCCTGGAAGGAGACGGTCAGCGCACCCTTGGCCGCCCAGTCGCCGCCCTCGGCGTCCAGCGGGAAGCGCCCCAGGGTGCGGCCGCCGAGGGTGGGCGGTTCGGTCTCGGGGACGATCGGGGTGAGCGCGATGTCGGCGTACGGCAGGACGCCGTGCCGGCGTTCGGGGTTGAGGGCGGCGATGACCTTGTCGAAGGGGACATGCTGGTCCTCCAGCGCCTCCAGCACCCGCTCCCGGACCGACTCCAGCAACGCCCCCACCGTGGTCTTTGCACCCACCCGCGAACGGATCACCACCGTGTTCGTACACGGCCCCACGATCCCCGCGTCCCGCTCCCCGGGACGGTTCGCCACCGGACACCCGAACACCACGTCATCCGCACCCGTCCACCGGTGCAACGCCCCCGCGAACGCCGCCGCCACCACCATGAACCACGACACCCCCACCCGCCGCGACACCCCGCGCACCCGCTCCAACACCCCACCGGCGACCTCCACCTCCACCACACCCGAGCCCTCCGGCACCACCGGCACCGGCCACTCCAGATACGCCGGCGCACCCGCCAACCGCGCCCGCCAACGCTCCACCCCCGCGGCGCCCGCCACCGAACCCGCCAACTCCTCCTGCCCCCGCACGAACTCCCGGTACTGCACCACCTCGCCGAACTCGGCACCGCCGCCGCGCGGCAGGACGGTGGCGTGCTGGTCGCCGGCCAGGGCGGTGAGCATCCCGCGGAGCACCGCGGCCAGTCGCTCGGCATCGCGTGCGGCCAGCCGGTCGCCCCGGTGGGAGAGCACCAGCCGGTCGCGGCCGTCCTCGCGGAAGACGGTGGCGGTGACGCCGAACTTCAGCTCGGCCCCCAGCTGGCTGCCGGTGGCCGGGGTGAGCACGGTGCCGCCCAGGGCGTAGTCGTCCTCCAGCGGTGCCAGGTTGAGGACCGCGTCCGCGTAGGGGGTGGCGCCGTGCCGGCGTTCGGGGTTGAGGGCGGCGATGACCTTGTCGAAGGGGACATGCTGGTCCTCCAGCGCCTCCAGCACCCGCTCCCGGACCGACTCCAGCAACGCCCCCACCGTGGTCTTTGCACCCACCCGCG
>NZ_SRID01000186.1 GCF_004684805.1 Streptomyces palmae | reverse complement strand
CCCCACCTACGCCTTCCAACGCCAGCACTACTGGCCGTCCCCGGTGCGTGAGCGGGGCGACGTGGTGTCGGCCGGGATGCGCCCCGTGGCGCACGGGGTGCTGTCGGCGGCGATCGGCACGGCCGACGGAGGGCGGATCCTGACCGGTCGGCTGCCCGCAGCGAACCGGGCCGGCTGGCTGGGCGATCACGAGGTCGGCGGTGCGGTCCTGCTGCCCGCCGCGATGGTGATGGAGTGGGCGCTGCGGGCCGCCGACGAGGTGGGCTGCTCGACGATCGAGGAGCTGGTGCTGCAGACACCGGTCGTACTGGACGAGGATGACGCACGCCGCGTACAGGTGACGATCGGAGCCCCGGGGCCCGACGAGCGACGCGAGCTGGCGGTGTACTCCCAGCCCGAGGACGACGCCATCGAGGGCGAGGACGCGTGGGTCTGCCACGCCACCGGGACGGTGAGTCCGCGCGAGGCGGCGCCGACGAGTCTGGCGGGGCAGTGGCCGCCAGCCGGTGCCGAACCGCTCGATGTGACGGGGTGCTACGACCGCGCGGCCGCGACCGGCTTCCGCTACGGGCCTGCGTTCCGGGGACTGCGGGCGGCATGGTCGGACGGGCGGCATCTGTTCGCCGAAGTGGCGTTGCCCGAGGCGGCCGGGAAGCCGACCGGTGACTTCGGCATCCATCCCGCACTGCTCGACGCGGCGCTGCATCCGCTGCTGCTGCTCGGCGGCGACGGCGACGGGCAACCCCGGCCGGACGGTGCCCCGGCCACGACAGCGTCCGATGGGCAGGTCCGGTTGCCCTTCGCCTGGACCGGTGTGTCGCTGCACGCCACCGGCGCGGCCACCATCCGGGTGCGGCTCGCCGCGGAGAACGACGCGGACGGCACCGGAGAGCGGCTGCGGATAGCCGTGGCGGACGCGGTGGGCACCCCGGTCCTCGACGCGGCATCGGTGGTGATGCGACCGGTCGGCGGACGGCAGTGGGATGCCGGTACGGACCGCGGCACACGCGGACTGTACGTCCTGGACTGGCTGCCGCCGCGGGACCCCGGGGCGCTTGGAGGAGAGGCGACGCCTCAGGACACCGGGGACTGGGCCATGGTGGGGTCCGAGCCGCCCGGCCTGGAGAGCCTGCCGGGTGTCCACCGGTGGCCGGACCTGGACGCCCTGGGGGCCGCGATCGACGGGGGAACCCCTGCCCCCGCCGTCGTACTGACCGCCATGCCCGGCCTCACCGATACGGCAGGCGATGACGGGACCGCCGGCGCCGACGACGGGCTGACGGCCGTTCGCCGCGCGCTGGACCTCGCTGAGGACTGGTTGGCACGGCCTGGGCTTGCGGGTGCCCGTCTGGTGGTCGTCACCCGCGGAGCCGCCCTGTGCCCCGACGGACCCGACGGACGTACCGGGGAGCTCCTGGGGGAGGGCGTACGGGCGGATGCCGCCGCGGCTCGCGGAGCCCTGCGCGCCCTCCAGGCCGGGCACCCCGGTCGCTTCACCCTGCTGGACCTCGATCCCCGGCCCGGGACCGAAGCGGACGCCGTCACGGTGCTGCGGCAGGCGGCGGACTCCGGTGAACCGGAGATGGCGGTCCGGGCGGCCCGGGTTCTCGCCCCGCGACTGGTACGGGCCGGCGCCCGGCGGCAGGACGAGGAGCGGGGCCCGGGGCAGGACGGTACGGCGGCGGCCCTGGACCCGGACGGCACGGTGCTGGTCACCGGCGGCACCGGCACGCTGGGCGGCCTGGTCGCCGAGCACCTGGTGCGTACCGGGCGGGCCAGGAACCTGCTGCTGGCCGGCCGGCGGGGCGGCCGGACTCCCGGTGCCGAACGGCTCGTGGAGCGGCTCAAGGACGCTGGCGCCCGTGTCGATGTGGCGGCCGTCGATGTCACCGATGCCGCCGCGGTCGAGCGACTGGTGGCGGGGATCGATCCGGCACATCCGCTGACCGGTGTCGTCCATGCGATGGGCACCCCCCGGGAGGAGAGCGGGCTCGCGGCCGGCTGGGCCCGGGCGGCCGGCGCCTGGCAACTGCATTCCGCCACCGCAGGGTTGCCCCTGGGCATGTTCCTGGTCTTCTCCTCGGCCCAGGCCGTGCTGGGAGGCGCCGGTGCGCCGGGAGAGGCGGCAGCGGACGCGTTCTGCGCCGCTCTGGTCGCCGCGCGCCGGGCCGCGGGCCTGCCGGGAACCTCCGTCTCGTGGGGACCCTGGGCAGCGGCCGGCTCCCCGGACGGGGATCGCCCGAGCGCCGGCACCGATACGGACTCCGCCACTGGCACGAAGGCCGCGAACGGTACAGGCACCGACCCCGGCACCGACACCGGTACGAACGCAGCCACCGACCCCGGCACCCACACCGGTACGAGCGCCGGCATCGACACCGACACCCACACCCGTACGAACACCAGCACCGGCACCAACACAGCCACCGACACCGGCACCCATGGCGCCGGCGCGGGTGTGCGGGTGCTGGGGCCCGGCCGGTTGCCGGCGCTGTTCGAGGCGGTGGTCGGGCAGCGCACCGGGCATCTGGTCGCCGCCAGGCTGGACGGCCGGGTGCTGTCCACCCGCCCGGCGGACGCCCTGCCCGCGGTGCTGCGGGCGCTGGTCCCCGTCCGGGCGGCGGCCCGGACCGCCGTCGCCGGGGCCCCGTCCGCCGGCTGGACCGACCAGCTCACCGGGCTCCCAGCGGCCGAGCAGCGCCGTACCCTGCTCAACCTGGTACGGGTGCAGGCCGCTGCCGTACTCGGGCAGTCCGACCCCAGCCGGATCGAACCGGAACGCGGCTTCCTGGAGATCGGCATCGACTCGCTGACCGCCGTCGAGCTGCGGAACCGGCTCGGCTCCGCGACCGGGCTGCGGCTGCCGGCGACCGTGGTCTTCGACCACCCCAGCCCGGACAGCCTCGCCGGGTACCTGCTGGCCGAACTCGCCCCCTCGCAGACCGATGCGCTCGCTCCGCTGCTGGACGACATCGACCGGCTGGAGCGCGGCCTGCTCGCCGTTCCACAGGACGGCGCGGCGCGCACGGCGCTCGCCAACCGGCTGCGGCTGCTCACGGCACGTCTGGACGGCGTGGACGGCGTGGACGGCCCGGACGTCGGCGGCCCGGCGGACAGCGCGGTGGTCGACCGGATCCAGGAGGCCTCGGCTGACGAGATCCTCCAGTTCATCGACGAGAACCTCGGCCGGAACGCGGCCGACTGAGCAGCGCGCGGGAGGACACACGGTGACCAACGAACGGGGCCGCAAGAAGCTGGCGCTGGAACACTGCCGCCTGATGAGCGCCGGCGACGCGGACGGACTGCTCGCGCTGTACGCGCCGGAGGCGACCTTCGAGGACCCGGTCGGCTGGGGCCCGCGAACCGGACGCGACACACTGCGCGCACACATCGAGAGCGCCATGGCCGGGAACGTGCGCGAGGTCGCGGAGGATCCGGTCGCCGGGCAGGACGGCCTGCATGTGCTCACCCCGGTGACCGCGGTCATGGACTACCGGCCGCGAGGCCCGGTGTACGTCGAACGCGGCTGGCTGCCGGCACCCGAGCGGGCCGAGCCGATGCGCCTGCGCTGCCGGTACATGATGCTGATCCGGGTCGGCGAGTCCGGCCTGATCGAGGACATGAAGGCGTTCTGGGGGCGGGGCGACATCGAGACCCTCGGCTGACCCGCGCACTGATCCGATCCGTCGATCCACGCTGCCGACCCCGCGTCGGAAGCGTGCTGCCTGTGGAGGTGGCCATGCCCGACGAGGCGACGCGCCGCATGATGCCCCTGGAGTACTCCCGGCTGCTGAACAGCGGGGACGTGGAGGGCGTCGTCAACCTGTTCACGGAGGACGTGGTCTTCGAGGACCCGGTGGGACGTCCGCCGCTGCTCGGCAGGGAGGCGCTGCGCAACCACCTGTTCTGGGCGGTGGAGGGCCGGGTGTACGAGGAGCCCGGCCGCCCGGTGACCTCGATGGACGAGCGGTACGTGGTGACTCCGGCGACGGTGCGGCTGTACGCGCCGGAGGAGATGGTCTTCCGGATCGTGGCCATCACCGAGCTCGACGAGAACGGCCGGGGGACGCACGTCAGGGCGTTCTGGGGGCTCACCGACATGACGATGAAGCCGGCGCCCAAGACCGAGGACGGTGTCGGAAGCCGCCCCGACGCCGCACCCGGCACACCGGGCGGGGCGGACGCGGCCGAGGCGGCGGCAAGGCCCGCTTAAGCGGCTCGGTCCACCCTCGTGGTGGACCTCCCGGGCGTGCGGCCCGCGAACGTACGCGGCGACGGCCCGCGAACGGACGTGGCCGCGGCCCGCGAAGGGCGCGGACACGGCAGACCGGGGGGCACCGGCGCACCCGGCACAGGAGGCGGACGCACGTCCGCGCCGCGGCGGCGGAACGGCCCGTACGGGTGAGCCCGTTTCGACAGGGACAGGAGTGCCATGACCAGACCGACACGAGCCATCGTGCTGGGCGGCGGATGGGCCGGCATGCTGACCGCCCATGTGCTCACCCGCCACATGGAGTCCGTGACCGTGGTGGAGCGTGACGTCCTGCCGGACGGGCCGCGGCACCGCAAGGGCCAGCCGCAGGCGCGCCATGTGCACATCCTGTGGTCCAGCGGCGCGCGAATCGTCGAGGACCTGCTGCCGGGGACCGGGGATCGGCTGCTGGCCGCCGGTGCCCGGTCCATCGGCTTCCACAGCGACCTGGTGACGCTGACCGCGTCCGGCTGGCAGTACCGGTTCCCGGCCACCCAGTTCGCCGTCATGTGCACCCGGCCGCTGCTGGACTGGGTGGTCCGCGAACCGATCCTGGCCGCCGGCCGGATCGAGTTGCGGGAGCGCACCGAGGCCGTCGAGCTGGTCGGCGACCGCACCCGGGTCACCGGGGTGCGGGTACGGGAGGTGCCCGGCGGCGAGCCGGAGCTGCTGGAGGCGGACCTGGTGGTGGACGCCACCGGGCGGGCCTCGCGGCTGGGGCCGTGGCTGTCCGCGCTCGGGCTGCCGGCCGTGCCGGAGGACGTGGTCGACGCCGGAATCGCCTACGCGACCCGCCTCTACCAGGCCCCCGAGGGCGCCACCACCGGCTTCCCCGCGGTCAA
Source organism: Streptomyces palmae (assembly GCF_004684805.1). Lineage (GTDB taxonomy): Bacteria > Actinomycetota > Actinomycetes > Streptomycetales > Streptomycetaceae > Streptomyces > Streptomyces palmae. The sequence goes on along the minus strand of NZ_SRID01000186.1, from coordinate 8,087 downwards.
CGTGGCGGCCGACCACCTCACCAAGCAGCCCGGCCGGTTCGGCGTGGTGTACCCGGTGGAGGACGGCCGGTGGATGGTGACCCTGTCCTGCACCCGCGGCGCCGACCTGCCCACCCGCGAGGAGGACTTCGCCTCCTTCGCCCAACGGCTGCGGCACCCGATCGTCAGCGACCTGATCGGGGTGGCGGAGCCGCTGGGGCCCGTCTTCGGCTCCCACGCGGGCGCGAACCGGCGCCTGTACCCCGAGCGGATGGCGGAGTGGCCCGAAGGGCTGCTGATCACCGGCGACTCGCTGGCCGCGTTCAACCCGATCTACGGACACGGGATGAGCGCCGCGGCCCGCGGCGCCGCCGCGCTCGACCAGGAGCTGCGTCGGGCCGGTATCGGCTCCGCCGGCACCCGGCGGATACAGCGGGCGCTCAGCGAGGTCGTCGACGACCCGTGGATCATGGCCGGGCTGAAGGACATCGCGTACGTCAACTGCCGCAACCTGTCCAAGGATCCCCGGCTGACCGGCCCGGACACCGCCGAGCGGCTCAAGTTCTCGGACTTCATCTCCAACAAGTCGATCCGCTCCCCGCAGGTCTGCGAGATCGTGACCAGCGTGCTGAGCCTGGACGCGCCGCAGACCGCGATGGGCTCCACCCGCTTCCTCTCGCTGCTCATGAAGGACACCAGCCACCCCGACCTGGCCGAGCCGCCGTTCCGCCCCGGGGAGCTGGAGCTGGTGGGGCTCACCTCGCCCAGTCCGGCCGGTCGGGGCGTCCTCGATTGACCGGCCGCCCGAACCGACCCTCGGGACCGCGGAGATAGGGAGGCCCGTCCGATGGCGAACGACCAGCGGCTCGTCGAAGCGCTGCGCTGGACGACGGCCGAGCTGCACCAGGCGCGCACCCGGCTGCGGCAGGCGGAGACGGCGCACCGGGAGCCGATCGCGATCGTGGGGATGGCCTGCCGTTTCGCCGGCGGGGTACGCACCCCGGAGCAACTGTGGGAGCTGCTGGACGGCGACCGCGACGCCATCACCGGCTTCCCCACCGACCGCGGTTGGCAGTCGGACCCCCAACAGCAGGACCATCAGCTGGACGGGCAGGATCAGCAGGACCAGCACCGGCAGGACGGGCAGCCGGCCTACCCCCAGCGGGGCGGCTTCATCGAGGACGCCTTCGACTTCGACGCCGAGTTCTTCGGGATGAGCCCACCGCAGGCGCTGGCCACCGAACCGCAGCAGCGGATGCTGCTGGAGACCGCCTGGGAGGCCGTGGAGCACGCCGGGATCGACCCGCACCGGCTGCGCGGCAGCGACACCGGTGTGTACGCGGGCGCCACGGCGCATGGCTACGCCGCCCGGCTGGACCGGGCACCGGCGGACCTCCTGGGCCACCTCGGCAACGGCTCCGCGGGCAGCCTCGCCTCCGGCCGGGTGGCCTACACACTCGGTCTGCAGGGCGCGGCGGTCTCGCTGGACACCGGCTGCTCCTCGGCCCTGGTCGCCGCGCACCTGGCCTGCCAGGCGCTCCGGCAGCGCGAGTGCTCCCTGGCGCTGGCCGGCGGGGTCGCCCTGTTCTACACACCGGGCACCATCGCGGTGACCGGGAGCACCCCCGGGATGCTGGCCGCCGACGGCCGCTGCAAGCCGTTCGCGGCGGACGCCGACGGCATGGTCTACGGCGAGGGCGCCGGCATGCTGCTGCTGCAGCGGCTCTCCGACGCGCAGCGCGACGGCCGCCGCGTCCTGGCGGTGATCCGCGGCTCGGCGGTCAACCAGGACGGCGCCACCACCGGTCTGGCGGCGCCCAACGGCCCCTCCCAGCAACGGGTGATCCGCGCCGCCCTGGACGCCGCCCAGCTGACACCGGCCGAGGTGGACGCGGTCGAGGGCCATGGCACGGGCACCGCGATGGGCGACCTCATCGAGGCCCAGGCGGTGCTGGCCACCTACGGCCAGGAGCGTCCGGCCGACCAGCCGGTGCTGCTGGGCAGCAGCAAGCCGCACCTCGGGCACACCCAGGCCGCGGCCGGGGTGGCGGGGATCATCAAGATGGTGCAGGCCCTGCGGTACGGGGTGCTGCCCGCCACCTTGAACATCGACCGGCCCGCCCCCCATGTCTCCTGGTCCTCCGGGGCGGTACGGCTGCTGACCGAGCGGACCGACTGGCCGCGCCGCGCCCGGCCGCGCCGCTGCGGGGTGTCCGCGTTCAGCGTCTCCGGCACCAACGCCCATCTGGTGCTGGAGGAGCCCCCCGAGGCGGGCGAGCCGGCGGCGGGTGCCCGAGCCGCTTCCGCGCCCGGTGACGGCGTCCGCCGCGGACCCGCGCCCCTGGTGCCCTGGGTGCTCTCCGCACGCGGCGCCGCGGCGCTGCGCGCGCAGGCCCGGGCGCTGTCCGACCGGGTGACCGCCGATCCCGCACTCGACCCGGCCGACATCGGCTGGTCACTGGCCACCACCCGCTCGGTGTTCGAGCACCGGGCGATCGTGCTGGGCGCGGACCGGGCCGATCTGCTGGCCGGACTCGACGCACTCGCCGCCGGAGCCGAACACCCCGGGCTGATCAGGTCCGACGGCGCGGTGCGCACCGGCCTGGGCACGATCGCCCTGGTCTTCAACGGCGACGCCGCGGAAACCGGCGACACATGGGAAACCGGTGAGGCCGCGGAAACCGGTGAGGCCGCGGAAACCGGCGACGTCCCGGCCGGTGACCCGGTGCCCGCGCACCGACCCCGGCAGCCGGGGCCGGGCGCCGAACTCCACGCGCGCTACCCCGTGTTCGCCGCCGCGTTCGACGAGGTCGCCGGGCTGCTCGACGCCGAGCTGAAGCACCCGCTGCGACCGGCGGCCGAACCGGGGCTGCCCGAGGACCCGGTACACACCCGCGCCCGGGCGTTCGCGGTACGGATCGGCCTGCTGCGGCTGCTCGCCGCGGCCGGCGTCCACCCCCAGGTCGTGATCTGCTACCCGGAGGGGGCCCTGGCCGCCGCGGTGGCGGCCGGTGCCATGGCGCTGCCGGACGCCTGCCGGCTGCTCGCCGAGGGAGACGGCCCGTACCCGCCGGACACCGTGATCGCGGCGCTCGCCGCCGGGCGGCAGCCGGTCACCGCGGTCAGCGGACTCACCGGTGAGCGGATCGGCACCGCCGAGCAGTGGGCGGCGCAGCTGGGCGAGTGCGCCCCGGCCCTCCGGACGGACCCCGCCGAGCGGGCGGGCGCGGTGCTCGCCGCCGCGGGGTCCGAGGTGGCGGCGCTCCTGGAGCTGGGCTCCGACCGCGCGCTCACCGGCACGCCGCCCGGCCGTACCGCCGACCGGACCCCGCCGCTGCCGCTCCCGCTGACGGCGGCCGGGCATCCGGTGGGGCAGACGCTGCCGCGCGCCCTCGCCCGGCTGCACGCCAGTGGCACCACCATCGCCTGGAGCGCCCTGTTCGGCGGCGATCCGGCACCGCGCACCGTGCCGCTGCCGGCCTATCCCTTCCAGCGCCGGCGCTACTGGCTGTACGACCAGCCCCTTTGAGAGACCTGAGACACCCGAGGAAGGTGCTGTATGGAACCCGTCGCAGAGCCCACTGAGGACAACGAACTGCCCGCCCGCCTGGCGGCCGCGACCCGGGAGGAACGCGCCCGGCTGCTGCGGCAGACGGTGCTCGGCCGCGCCCAGGAGATCCTCTCCCGACCGCAGATGACAGAGGAGAGCAACTTCCTGGACAACGGGCTGACCTCGCTGACCGCCCTGGAACTGGCCAAGAGCCTGATGAACGGCACCGGTCTGGAGGTCCCGCTGGTGGCGGTGGTCGAGAACCCCACGCCCGCGCTGCTCGGCACCTACCTCACGGAGGTGTACGAGGCGGACCTCGACGAGGGCGAGGGCACCGCGGGATAGCCCGCCCGGCCGCACCGCCGTCGCCGGGAGCCCCCGGAGCCCGAGTCCCCCCAGCCGCCAGAACCCCGTCGAGGTGAGGGATCCGCCGTATGGATCTGTCCGTTCCGGTAGATGACGAAGTGACGTTGCGCGTCCGGCACCGGCCGGGTGCCGGTGGCCGGCCGTTCCTGCTGGTGCACGGCCTGGGGTCGAACGCCCGGATGTGGGACGAGGTCGCCGACCGGCTCGCGGACGCCGGCCACCCGGTGTACGCGGTCGACATGCGCGGCCACGGCGACTCCGACGCGCCCGAGGACGGATACGACAACGCCACGGCGGTCGCCGACCTGGCCGCCCTGTGCCGGGCCGCCGGACTGACCGGGGTGCTGCTGGCCGGCCACTCCTGGGGCGGGAACGTCGCGATCCGGCTGGCGGCCGAGCACGCCGAACTGGTCACCGGGCTGGCGCTGGTGGACGGCGGCTGGGTCGACCTCACCGAGACCGCCAGCTGGGAGACCTGGGCCGCGCACGTCTCCCGGCGGCGCCCGGATGCCACCGGGACCACCCCGGAGGCCATGCGGGACTTCCTGCGCGCCCTGCACCCCACCTGGTCGCCGACCGCCATCGAGGCGAACCTGGCCGACCTGCGGGTCGGGCCGGACGGCCTGCTGGCGCCGCGACTGCCCACCGCCCGCTTCCTCTCGCTGGCCCGCAGCCTCTACGAGGACCCGCCGGCCCGCTGGTACCCCCGGGTCCGGGTGCCGGTGATGCTGCTGAACGCCATCCCCGCGGCCAGCCCGTCCTGGGCGCGGTGGGTACGGCACTGGGCGGCCACGGCAGAGGCGGCGATACCGCGCACCGACTCCCGCTGGTACCCGGACACCGACCACAACCTGCACGCCGAGCACCCCCAGCGGCTCGCCTCCGACCTGCTCGACCTGGCCCGCACCGTGGGGCCCCTGCTGCCGGCGCGGTCCTGACCATGGCCGGCGACGAGCGGAAACTCCTCGACTACCTCAAGCGGGTGACCGCCGACCTGCGGGACACCCAGCGCCGGCTGAAGGAGATCGAGGCGGCCGGCCACGAACCCGTCGCGATCGTGGGCATGGGCTGCCGCCTCCCAGGCGGCCTGTCCTCGCCCGACCAGTTGTGGGACCTGGTGTCCGCGGGCCGGGAGGGCATCGGCGGCCTGCCCACCGACCGCGGCTGGGACCTCGACGCCCTGTACGACCCCGACCCGGACCACCCGGGCACCAGCTATGTGCGGACCGGGGGCTTCTGCCGGGACGCCGACCGCTTCGACGCCGCGTTCTTCGGCATCAGCCCGCGCGAGGCGGTCACCATGGCCCCGCAGCAGCGGTTGGCCCTGGAGGTGTCCTGGGAGGCGGTCGAACACGCCGGCATCGACCCGCAGTCGCTGCGCGGCAGCCCCACCGCCACCTTCCTCGGCTGCGACGGGCTGGACTACATGCTCGGCCCGGGCCGACCGCCCGAGGGAGCCGCGGGCTACCTGACCACCGGCAACTCGCCCAGCGTGGTGGCCGGCCGGGTCGCGTACACCCTCGGTCTGGAGGGCGCGGCGGTGACCCTGGACACCGCCTGCTCCTCCTCGCTGGTCGCCATCCACCTGGCCTGCCAGGCGCTGCGGCAGCGGGAATGCACCCTGGCGCTGGCGGGTGGCGCCTACATCATGTCCTCGCCCGCGCCGCTGGTGGGCTTCAGCGAACTGCGCGCCCTCGCCCCGGACGGGCGGTCCAAGGCCTTCTCCGCCGACAGCGACGGCATGACCCTCGCCGAGGGCGTCGGCGTGCTGCTGCTGGAGCGCCTCTCGGACGCCGAGCGCAACGGGCACCGGGTACTGGCGGTGGTGCGGGGCTCCGCGGTCAACGAGGACGGCGCCAGCAACGGGCTCACCGCCCCCAACGGGCCGGCGCAGCAGCGGGTCATCCGGCAGGCGCTGCACAACGCCCGGCTCGCCGCCTCGGACGTCGACGCGGTCGAGGCGCACGGCACCGGCACCAGCCTCGGCGACCCCATCGAGGCCCAGGCGCTGCTGGCCACCTACGGCCAGGACCGCCCGGCGGACCGCCCGCTGTGGCTCGGCTCCGTCAAGTCCAACATCGGGCACACCCAGATCGCCGCCGGCGTGGCCGGGGTGATCAAGATGGTGATGGCCATGCGCCACGGGGAGCTGCCGCGCTCACTGCACATCGGCGAGCCGACCCCGCACGTGGACTGGGGTTCCGGGGCGGTGCGGCTGCTCACCGAGCCGGTGGCGTGGCCCCGGCACCAGCGGCCCCGGCGGGCCGGCGTCTCCGCGTTCGGATTCTCCGGCACCAACGCGCACCTGATCCTGGAACAGGCACCCGAAGAGGCGGAGGACCCCCGCCCGACCGCCCGCCCCGCGGAACCGCCGCGGGTGGTGCCGTGGATCCTGTCGGCCCGCGGCGAGGCCGGGCTGCGCGAGCAGGCCCGCCGGCTGAGCGGCCTGGCGGCCGGCGCCGACCATGACCCCGCCGCGGTCGCCTGGTCGCTGCTGACCACCCGCGCGCGCTTCGAGCACCGGGCCGTGGTCGCCGGCCGGGACGCGGCCGAACTCCTGGCCGGTCTGGACGCCCTGGCCGCGGGCGACCCCTCGCCGGGACTGACGACCGGCACGGCCGGCGCGCTCGGCCCCGGACCGGTGCTGGTCTTCCCCGGACAGGGCTCGCAGTGGCTCGGCATGGGCGCGGAACTGCTGGACGCCTCACCGGTGTTCGCCGACGCGATCGCGGACTGCGAGCGGGCCCTGGCGCCGTACACCGACTGGTCGCTGACCCGGGTGCTGCGCGGCGAGCCCGGCGCGGCCGACCTCGGCCGGGTCGACGTGGTGCAGCCGGCGCTGTGGGCCATGATGACCGCCCTCGCCGCGGTCTGGGCCCACCACGGGGTCCGGCCCGCCGCCGTCGTCGGCCACTCCCAGGGTGAGATCGCCGCCGCGTGCGTGGCCGGCGCCCTCTCCCTGGAGGACGCCGCCCGGGTGGTGGCACTGCGCTCGCGGGCGCTGCGGGCCCTGGCCGGCCTGGGCGCGATGGCCTCGCTCGGCGTGGACCGCGACACCGCCGCCACCCTCCTCACGGAACTGGGCGAGCGCGCCCGGGAGGTGGTGGTCGCCGCGCTGAACAGCCCCTCGTCCACGGTGGTCTCCGGCCCACCGGACCAGGTGGCCGCGGCCGTCGCCGCCTGCGAGGCCGCCGGCGCGCGGGCCCGGACCATCGAGGTGGACTACGCCTCGCACGGCCCCCAGGTCGACCGGATCGCCGAGGAGGTCCTGGACCGGCTGGCCGGGGTGAGCGCGACCGACACCGAGGTCGCCTTCTACTCGACGGTGACCGGCGGGCCGCTGGACACCAGCACCCTGGACGCCGACTACTGGCTGGCGAACCTGCGCCGACCGGTATGCCTCAGCACGGCGGTCGACGCCCTGCTGGCCGCCGGACACCGGGTGTTCATCGAGGTCAGCGCGCACCCCGTACTGATCCCGGCACTCCAGCAGAGCTGTGAGGCGGCGCAGGTCGACGCGGTGGCGGTACCGACGCTGCGGCGCGGCGCGGGCGGCCCGGCGCAGCTCGCCACGGCACTGGGCCAGGCGTTCACCGCCGGGGTCCCGGTGGACTGGCGGCCCTGGTTCGACGCCAGGCCCGCGCCCCGGACCGTACCCCTGCCCACCTACCCCTTCCAGCGGGAGCGGTACTGGCTGGATCCGCCGCCGCGCGCCGTGCGCACCGACGACCGGCAGGACCCCGCCGAGGCCGAACTGTGGACCGCGGTCGAAGAGCACGATCTCGACGCGCTGACCCGCACCCTGGACCTGGTCGGCGACCCCGACCGGGTCCAGGCCCTGCGGCCCGCCCTGCCGATCCTCGCGCGGTGGCGCCGGGACCACCGCGAGCGGCGCACCCTGGAGTCCTGGCGCTACCGGATCCGCTGGCAGCCGCTGCCCCAGGCCGCGCCCCCCGCCCTCAGCGGCAGCTGGCTGCTGCTCCGCCCGGCCGGCCACGACGAGCACCCCGCGGTGCGGACGGCCACCCAGGCGCTGGCCGAGCACGGCGCCCAGGTCCGTACCGTCCCCGTGGACACCCGCGACCCGGACCGTACCGAGCTGGCCGGGGGGTTGGCCGCGCTGGCCGCCGAGGAGGCCCCGGCCGGTGTGCTCAGCCTGCTCGCCCTCGACGAGCGCCCGCACCCCGCCCAC
>NZ_SRID01000185.1 GCF_004684805.1 Streptomyces palmae | reverse complement strand
GTCTCCGGCTCGGGGGCGGCGGGCAGGGTGCGGGGCACCACCCACTCGGTGCCCCAGGGCACCACCTGGCGGGCGATCTGCGCCCGCCGGGCGCTGCCGCGGCGGGGGGCCTTGTAGGTGCCGGAGACATAGGCGGCGCGGAACCGGGTGAGGGCCTCCACGCCGCTCTTGAGGTAGCCGCTGCCCGGCTGGGAGGGCAGGTGGTAGGCGTCCGGGACGCCGAGCACGCCGCGGCTCTCGATGGCGGAGAAGGTGCGCAGGCCGATCCGGTAGGAGAGGTGGCCCTCCAGCTGGTTCATCCGGCCCTCCTCCAGCCGCTGGGAGGCGAGCAGCAGGTGCACCCCCAGGGAGCGGCCGAGGCGGCCGATCATCACGAACAGCTCCATGAAGTCGCGGTGCGCGGCGAGCAGCTCGCTGAACTCGTCGACCACCACGAAGAGGCTGGGCAGCGGGGCCAGCGGGGTGCCGGCGGCCCGGGCCCGCTCGTACTCCAGCACCGAGGCGTAGTTGCCGGCCTTGCGCAGCAGCTCCTGGCGGCGGATCAGCTCGCCGTGCAGCGCGTCCTGCATCCGGCCCACCAGGGCGGTCTCGTCCGCGAGGTTGGTGATCACGGCGGAGGTGTGCGGCAGTTCGTCCATGCCCAGGAAGGTCGCGCCGCCCTTGAAGTCGACCAGCACGAAGTTGAGCGTCTCGGAGGAGTGGGTGAGCGCCAGGCCCAGGACCAGGGTGCGCAGCAGTTCGCTCTTGCCGGAGCCGGTGGCCCCGATCAGCATGCCGTGCGGCCCCATGCCGCCCTGCGCGGACTCCTTGATGTCCAGCTCCACCGGGGTGCCGTCCTCGCCGACGGCGATGGGCACCCGCAGCCGGTCCCGGCCCTCCACGGGGTGGCGCCACAGCCGGGCCGGCTCGTGCCGGCGCAGGTCGGGGATGCCCAGCAGGGTGGTCAGCTCGGTGTCGGTGACGAAGGGCTCCGAGGCGGTGGCCTGGCCGCCGAGCCGGTACGGGGAGAGCCGGGCCGCCAGTGCCCGGGCGGCGGCCGGGCCCAGGGTGTCCGGGACCCCCAGTAGTGTGGCCTGCTCTTTGCGTTCGCGATCGGTGCGTACGAGGTGCAGCCCGGCCTCGTCCAGCCGCAGCCGCAGGGTGCCGCGGGCGGCCTTCCAGGTGAGGGCGCCGCTGAGGTCCACCAGCACCGTGTTGCGGTAGCCGGCCCCGGTGACCCGGTGTCCGGAGGGCACCGCGCCGCCGTCCACCACGACCAGGGTGAAGGGCTCGTCGCGCCCCGGCGGGGTCTCCGGGTCGAAGGGCGGGCGCTGGGTGAAGTCGGCGCCCAGCAGCTCCTCCAGGGCCTGGAAGTCGGCCGCCGCGAGCCGGGCCGCGCCGGCGCCGTCGCGCTGGTAGCCGTGCTGGGCGTGCGGCAGCCACTTCAGCCACTCCCAGGCGCCGCGCCGCTCGTCGGCCACGCACAGCGCGACGTTCAGCTCCTCCGGCGCGTGGAAGGCGGCGAGCTGGGCGATCAGGGCGCGCAGCAGGGCCCGGGCGCGCTCCTCCTGCTCGGCGTCCGCCTGCACCAGCACCCGCGACCAGGCCCGCAGGTACAGGGCGATGGGCTGGTCGGGCACGGTGCCGTAGGCGCGGATGAAGCTGCGCAGGGCGTGCGCGGACAGCGGTTCCAGGTCCTCGACCGGCTTGGTGGCCAGCGGTGCCAGCCGCAGCGCGAGCTTCTGGTCGCCGACCGCCACCCGCACCTCGGCGAAGTCCTCGTCGGAGGGGCGGCGCTCCCACTGCCGGCTGGTGCCGGCCAGCGCCCACAGGGCGGTCGGCTCGGGGTGCCGCCAGGCCAGCGCCTTCTGCTGGGCGCCGACCGTGACGCGGATCTTGCGGCGCATCTGCGCCAGATACCGCAGATAGTCCCGCCGCTCCCCCTTGAGTTTGCGTTTGCGTTCACTGGAACCGCGGACCACCTGGACGAGCACCATCGCCACCGAGGAGAGCAGCATCATGCCGATGGCGACATAGCTGAAGGCGTTGGCCTGGCCCGGGCGGATGAACATCATCAGCATGCTCAGCGAGGTGAGGCCCATCGGGAGATAGGTCCACATGGCCGCGGTGTTCGGTTCCGCCTCCGGCAGGGTCGGCGGCTCCTGGAGGCTCAACTCCCCGTCGGGCATGTCGGGGCCGCGCCGGCGGGCGGGCCTGCGAAACAGGACGGTGCTCACGCTGGGTGTCTCCTCGGGCTCGTCGCATCCGGTCTTCGGCGACTCGCGCGCAGGGCGCGGAAGGTCCCGCTCCGCGCCGGGGGATTCCGGGAGCGGCGGAGGACCGCAAAGCGCCCGGGGTGCCTGTGACCTGACGGGTTGTCCAAGGTAGTGTGCGCTACCCCACTTTGGTACACCGGCCCCTCGGAGAGGTGCGGCCACCGCTATGACGGAAACTACGGGCATAACGAGCCCCGGTCTGTGCCGACTGACGGTAAAGACACCCCAGCGCCTGCTCGACCTCGCGGTACCGGTCGACGTACCGCTGGCCGATCTGCTGCCGACCCTGCTGGACCACGCCGGCGAGGGCCTGGCGGAGCAGGGGATCGAACACGGCGGCTGGGTGCTGCAACGCCTCGGCGAGGGCCCGCTGGACGAGGAGAGCACCCCCGAGACGCTCTCCCTGCGCGACGGCGAGACCCTGCACCTGCGGCCCCGGACCGAGGCCCTGCCCGCGATCCACTTCGACGACCTGGTCGACGGGGTGGCCACCAGCATGCGCGCCCGCCCGCACGGCTGGGACGCCCGCACCGGCCGCCGGCTGCTGCGAGCCACCGCGGTCCTGCTGCTCGCGGCGGGCTGGGTGGTCTGCGCCCTGCCCGGCGGTTCCGCCACGACCCGGGCCGCGGTGGCCGCGGCCACCGGCCTGCTGGTGCTCTTCGGGGCCGCCGCGGCCTCCCGCGCGGTCGGCGACTCGGCGGCCGGTGCCGCCCTCGGTGTCTTCGTGCCGCCCTATCTGGCCCTGGCCGGGGCGCTGCTGCCGGCCGGCGACGCGGACCCCGGCGGCCAGTTGACCGGTGCCCGGCTGCTGGCCGGAGCCGCCGCGGCGGCCGGCGGAGCGGTGCTCACCGTCGCCGCGGTGGCCGCCTTCGTCCCGCTGCTGCTGTCGCTGGCGGTGATCGCCCTGGCCGGGGCGGTGTGGGGCGGGCTGATGCTGACCCTGGACGTGGGGCTCGGGCCGGCGGCCAGCGTGGTGGCGGTGCTCGCCGTCGCCGTCGGCGGACTCGTCCCCTCGCTCGCCTTCCGGCTGTCCGGGCTGCGGCTGCCCGTACTGCCCTCCAACGCGGAGGAGTTGCAGGAGGGCATCGACCCCCACCCGCACGGCCAGGTGGTCGACCGCACCGCGCTGGCCGAGGAGTGGATGACCGCGCTCTACGCGGCGGTCGGCCTGGTCTGCGCCGCCGTGCTCACCGCGCTGCTGCTGGACGGGCCGGACACCGCCGCCCGGATCACCGCCGGGGTGCTCTGCCTGCTCCTGCTGCTGCACTCCCGCGGCATCGGGAACCTGTGGCAGCGCCCCGCCGTCTTCCTGCCCGGCCTGTACGGGATCGTCCTGGCGGCCCTGACCGCGGGCGCCGAACTGGCCCCCGAGCGGCGGCCGGTGCTGCTGGCCGTACTGCTCGCCCTCGCCGGGATCGCGGCGATCACCTCCTGGACGGTGCCCGGCCGCCGGGTGCTGCCGCACTGGGGCCGCGCCGGGGACATCCTGCACACCTGCGCGGCGGTGGCGCTGATCCCGCTGGCCCTGTGGGTGCTCGGCGTCTACGGCGACCTGCGCGCCATTTCCGGCTGACGAGGGGGATGGCGCTATGCAGTCCAGGAAAGACCAGGTCCAGGCGCACATGTTCGTCCTGGGCCGACTCACCAGCGGCATGCTGCGGCAGGACCCGGACGCGCCGGAGAGCCCGGTCGGCCGCACCAACCGCGGCCTGGCCTGGGGCATCGGGCTGGGCGTGGTGCTGGTCGTCGGCTTCCTGCTGTTCGGGATGATCTCGCCGGCCGGCAGCAAGTCCTGGCGCACCGCGAACGCGCTGATCGTGCAGAAGGACACCGGCACCCGCTACCTGTACCTCGACGGCCGGCTGCACCCGGTGCGCAACTACACCTCGGCGCGCCTGATCGCCGGCAGCGGCCTGCGGACCGTCTCGGTCTCCGCGAAGTCGCTGCGCGGGGAGGCGCACGGCACCCCCGTCGGCATCCCTGGCGCCCCGGACGCGCTGCCGGGGCTCGGCGATCTGGAGGACGGTGCCTGGCTGGTCTGCGCCGACCAGCCGCGGCGCACCGGACCCGACGGCGCCGGGCGCAAGGCCAGGACCTCGCTGCGGCTGGGCCTGCCGGCCGGCCGGGAGCTGCCCGGGCGGCAGCGGGCGGTGCTGGTCGCCGGCCCGGACGGCAGCACCCATCTGCTCTGGGGGGACCACCGGCTGCGGATCGGCGGGCACGGGGCGCAGCAGGCGCTCGGCTACTCCGGGACCACCCCCGTCCCCGTCTCGGCGGCCTTCCTGGACAGCCTGCCCGCCGGGGCCGACCTGGTGGCCCCCGAGGTCGAGGGGCGCGGTGCGGCGGCCGGTACGTTCGGTGGCAAGGAGGCGCGGGTGGGCCAGGTGTTCACCCTCACCTCGCCCGGCGCCGAGGGCCGCTACTACCTGCTGGAGAAGGCGGGCCTGCGGCCGCTCGGCAAGCTGGCCGCGGCCCTGGTGCTGGGCGACGACCGCACCGCCGCCCAGGCGTACCGGGGCGGCACCCCGGCCGCGCTGCCGCTGACCGCCGACGAGCTGGCCCGCCACCAGGCGCCCAGTGGCAAGGCGGGCCAGGTCGGCAAGGACCCGGCGGACTGGCCCGAGCGCGCCCCCGCCGTGCGGGCCCCGGCCGCCGACACCGCGCTGTGCGCCGAGACCCTGCCCCAGGGCACCGCGCCCCGGGTGCGGCTGGCCCTGGTGCGGGAGGCCGGCGGGGTGCCGGCGCCGGCCGCCGGGCCCGAGATCGCACGGGCCTGCCTGCCGCTGGACGGCATCGCGGTCCGCCCCGGCGGTGGGGCGCTGGTGCAGGCCCTCGGCGCCGGCGGAGGCGTCCGCGGCACCACCACCTATCTGGTCACCGATGTCGGGGTGAAGTACCGGCTGACGGACGCGGGCGCGGTGGAGCGGCTCGGGCTCAAGGGCGGGCACGCCCAGGCCGTGCCGTCCAGGCTGCTGGACATGCTGCCCACCGGCCCGGAGCTGAACGCGGCGGTGGCCACCGGTGAGTTGCCGGCCGCGGCCTCGGCGCGACCGTCCTGTGCGTGAGATTCACCGGCCCGCAATGAACCGGAAGCCGATTCCTCACATCCTCTCTGCCGGGCCGCCAACTCCCCTTGTCCGGACCTCTAGTACGCAATATCAGGAGAAGCTCAGGAAAGCCGTGCAGGCATTGCCCCTGCCACATTCGTCTCATTAGCATCGGCCGCACCAGCGCAGGTGAGGGCACCCCCACCAGCACCGCGCCCCCGAACGGCCGCTCCTCAGACAAGGACACGCCATGTCGACTCCGCCCCCCGCCTCCTCCGGCAACCTCCAGACGTCCAGTCAGAACGCCAACCAGCTCGGCTGGAACGCGCTCTCGCAGGCCCAGACCGGTGTCAAGCGCTCCCAGACCGACGTGCAGACCGTGATGGGCGCCCTGATCAAGGCCTACGGCGGCAAGGACGGCGGCGCCTTCCAGAGCCTCCTGAACGAGTGGAGCGGCCAGGTCGACGTCATCACCCGGAAGATGCAGGAGATGATGGACGCCCTCACCAGGACCGGCCAGGCGCAGACCAAGACGCAGAGCGAGATCGAGGATCTCATCGTCACGGCCAAGAAGCAGCACGCGCAGCTCGGCGACGACGCCTACGCCGCCATGCTGGGCAAGTCCTCGTAGCCGCAAGGAACCCCCGCCCGATCCCCGAACGGCTCACCGGACCCAAGGAGCTTCCGTGTCCTTCTACGACCACCACAACGACGGTGTCATCCACGTCGAGTACAACTCCGTCCAGATGGCGGCGGACGACATGCGCAACCAGACCAAGGCCATCCAGAACACCGTCATCGCCCTCAACGAGGAGCTGGACTCCCTGCGCACCGCCTGGCAGGGCATGGACGCGGCCACCTACCAGGAGAAGCAGAACGCCTGGAACGCCGCCTCCGACGCGCTCGCGACCATCCTGGACAACCACAGCCGGCTGCTGGAGGAGATCGTGCAGATCTACCGCCAGCACGAGAACCGGTCCGCCAGCGAGTGGAGCCAGATCAAGGTCTGAGTCGGCCGGCGGCACCGCTGAGCCGTGCCGCCGACGCCCTCGTCGTCCAGGAGAGAGAGCATGGCGAAAGTCGATCTGTCCCACCTTGATCCCAAGGCCCTCACGGCTCTGAAGGACAGCGACCCGGGTGGGGTCCAGGAGTTCATCACCAAGCTGACGGCCCTGCTGTCGACCGACGGTGCCCGGGAGGTCGTCTCCATGGCGGCCCTGGACCGCCAGTTGCAGAATCCGGGGGCCGCCTTCGCCAAGAACGTGCTTCAGCTGGGCAACCTGGCCGGCGAGGGCGCCTCGCCGCTGACCGCCCTGACGTTCCTGAGCTACGTCAAGAACTCGGCCAAGTCCCTGCACGACACGGAGACCGGGCAGAAGAAGCTCTTCGAGGACATCAAGGCGAGCCTGAAGACCACCATCGACGCGATGAACAAGGCGCAGCAGGACAGCCTGGACGAGGTCGAGGCGCAGAAGTTCCTCACCGACTGGCAGAGCGTGAACAAGGACCTCGCGCCCAGCACCACCAGCAACGACCCGTCCAAACAGAACGTCTGACCCGAGCCGCCGCCGTACCGCCGCCCCTTAAGGACCTGCACACATGGGCCAGGAATCCAAGTCCCCCAACTGGGAGAACGTCGTCAGCCAGCTGACCGGCTTCGCCGGCGGCACGCGCGAGGACGTGGGCAAGGTCGGCAGCATGGCGGACTCGGGCGGCGGGCTGGGCAGCGGCTGGCTCAAGGCGGACATCAAGCGCAAGGGCCTGTACTGGCTGACGGACAACGAGCAGACCACGGACGACAAGTACAAGCCGGAACGCACCATCGTGTTCTACGACGACGCGGGCTCCAACGGCTACGTCGACTACTTCTACGAGGTCACGCTCACCACCACCTGGTCCTCCTCCGGCGGCAGCGACTTCAGCGACGGCGGGAAGGCCGGGGCCTACGACTGGGGCTACGGCGAGGCCCTCGAACAGCTGGTCAACCAGCACACGGTCGCCCATTTCAACGGCGACCGGAGGTACCCGCACAACGAGGCGGTCGACCCCAAGAGCAGCGTCGACCTGAACACCTTCATCGCCACCGCCAAGTCCTTCGACGAGGTACGGCAGTTCTTCGCCGACTACCAGAAGCCGCTGGAGGGCTGGGACCGCGACCTGGGCGGTGACGACGCCGCCTGGCAGGGCTCCGCGGCGGACACCTTCCACGCGCTGATCAACGGGCTCCACCACGGCTACAAGGACTACGCCGACCTGCTCACCCCCACGGGTACCACCGTGGCCGCCGAGTTCGGTACGTACACCTCGACCTCGGTGGTGGGCGACAACATCATCCGGGGCGGCAACGCCATCCACAACGCCGCGAAGGCCCTGCACACGGCGTGGACCACCTGGACGGGCAAGTACGGCTGGCTGCCCACCCACCACCTGGACAACTGGATCGACAAGGTCGCGATCTACCTGAACGCGCGGAACCTCAGCAAGATCAGGCAATCGACGGCCGCCAGGAGCAGGTATGTGAAGTTCGGCGACTTCTCCATCTACTACGACGAGGGCAGCGGGATCGGCGACCTGCGGACGGCCGAGGCCTGGCAGCGCCTGAGCCAGAAGGCCTACACCGACTGGGTGGCCAACCTGGCGGGTCTGGACACCGCCGCCAACACCGCGGCGGTCACCCTCAACAACGCCCTCGCCGATGTCGGTGAGGCCAACTCCTCCTTCGTCTTCAACGCCGGGATGCAGGACCTGAAGACGAAGTTCACCGAGGAGCAGGCCAAGAAGGAGAAGGAGAAGGCCGAGCAGGACGCCGCGGAGGAGAAGAAGAAGGCCGAGCAGGAGAAGGAGGACCTGGAGAAGAAGCTCGGCGGAGGTGGCGGCGATCCGCCCCCGGGGCTCGGCTCCAACGACACCGACGGCGGACTGGGGGACCAGAAGCCCCCGCCCGGCCTGAACCCCAACGGCATCGGGAACCCCAAGGACGGCCTGGGAAACACCAACCTCGGAACCCCGCCTCCCGGACTGGGCCTGAACGACACCGGGAACACCGTCAAGAACCCGGACGGCTCCATCACCACCCGCAACCCGGACGGCTCCAGCACCACGACCTTCCCCGACGGGCACAAGGAGACCACGCCCCCCGGCACGCTCCCGCCGCCCCTGTTCCCGAACAACCCCGGCGGTCCGCTGTCCCCCGGCGCCGGCGGCACCCCGCTGAAGACGGTCAAGGGGCCCGACGGCAGCACCACCTCGTACAACCGGGACGGCTCGACCACCACCACCCACAAGGACGGCACCACCACCACGGTGGGCCGCGACGGCACGGTGACCACGGTCAACCCCGACGGGTCCACCACCGTCCTGCACAAGGACGGCAGCGAGACCGTCAGCTACCCGGACGGCACCAAGACCACCATCCGGCCCGACGGCAGCTCGGTCACCCAGTACAAGGACGGGTCCACCAGCGAGCGGGCCGCCGACGGCACGCTGACCACCACCGACGCCGAGGGCCACAAGACCGTCACCCACCCGGCCTCCGGGGAGACCGTGCACAACCCCGACGGCTCCACCACGACCTTCAACAAGGACGGTTCGGCCACCACCGTCCACAAGGACGGCACCCGGACCACGGTGAGCCCCAACGGGACCGTCACCACCATCGACCGGGACGGCACCAAGACGGTGTCCCACCTGGGCAAGCACACCTCGACCGTGGAGTACGCCGACGGGTCGGTGGCCAAGGTGGACAAGGACGGCACGGTCACCACCACCTACAAGGACGGCACCGCCACCAAGCTCGGGCCGGACGGCACCTACACGACCACCGACCCCAAGGGCAACAAGACCACCGAGCACCTGAACCCGCTCGGCGGCAACGCCGACGCCGTGACCAAGCACAACCCGGACGGCTCCACCACCACCCGCTACCCGGACGGCACGGTCGACCAGAAGCTCAAGGACGGCGGCCACAAGATCACCTACCCGGACGGGCGCACCGTCACCACCGACGCCGACGGCCGCACCCTCAGCGTCACCGGTGGCAGCACCGGCCTGGGCAGCAACAAGACCAGCAGCCGACTGAGCGACTACGACTACTACGACTACCCGGACACCAAGCGGTACACCTCGCTGCTGGACGGCGGAGGCTCCGGCTACGGCGACTCCGGCTCCAAGCAGTCGGGTCCGCCGGCGCTCAACCCCAATCCGCTGGGCGGCAGCATGGCGCCCCCGGGCAGCGGCGGCGCCGGCTCCGGCGGCCTGCTCGGCGAGCGCACCCGCGGCGCGGCGATGAACGAGGCCGCCACGGCCCGGCAGCGTTCGGCCCAGCTCGCCGCCGAGGAGGCCGCCGCCATGCGCCGGCCCGCCACCACCTCCGGGGGCATGCCGATGATGCCCCCGATGGGCGGCGCCGCGGGCGGCGGCCAGAAGACCCAGAGCGAGGAGCGGGAGCGCGCCACCTGGGTCAGCGAGGACGAGGACGTCTGGGGCACCGACGAGGGCGGCGTCACCGGGGTGATCGGCCGATGACCGGGCCGTACCGCGGGCGGACCGCCAGGCGAACCGCCGGGCCGGCGGCCGGACACGGGACGGCCCGGGGCCGGTGGCCGGCCGCGCGGACCGAGGACCACGACAAGGAACAGGCCAGGTAGATGAGCAACCCTCTGGAAGAACGGCTGGCGGAGGCGCTGGCGGAGTTCGAGGAGACCCGGTCCCGGCTGGACCAGGCCGCGGCCGAGGCGGCCCGGATATCCGTCACCGTGACCGCCAAGGACCGCTCGGTGGAGGCCACCGTGGGCGCCCAGGGCGAGCTGACCAACCTGCGCTTCCCCACCTCGCGCTACCGCACCATGGCGCCCGCGGAGCTGGCGAACACCCTGATGGCCACCATCGCCTCGGCCCGCGCCCAGGCGGCCTCCCGGCTGATGGAGGTCTACCGCCCCTTCGGCCCCGTCCCCGGGCTCTCCACCGACGCCGAGGGCGGCTTCGCCCCCGTGTCCTGGGACGAGCTGTTCGCTCCGCTGCGCGAGGAGGAGGGCATGCCGGTGCCGCCCTCCCGCTCCCCCAGGTCCTCCTCGGGGGCCCTGCTGGACGAGCTGGTCGACGACGAGGACACCGGCGAGGACACCCGAGGAGAAGGCGCGCGATGAGCGAACTCGATGTCGACAGCGAGGGCCTCAACCGCGGCGGCGAGGCCCTCGACGACGTGGGCAACAAGATCAAGCTCATCCGCGACGAGTACGTGGACAAGATCACCAGCTACCGGGGCTGCTGGGGCACCGGGGAGTTCGGCGAGACCTTCGCCAAGAAGTACTACGAGGGCCTGAACTCCGCCGTGGAGGGGGTGGAGGCGCTGAGCAAGGCGCTGGAGGGCAGCGCCGAGAGCCTGAAGAAGACGGCCGGCGGCTTCCGCAAGGGCCAGCAGAACATCCTCGACGGCATCAACCACAACAAGAACAAGCGCTGACCCATGTCCCTGCACTTCCCCCCCGACTGCGCCTGGCTGTTCGCGGCCCTGACCGGCGAGGTACCGCCGGACGGCGACGAGGACAAGATGTTCGCCCTCGCCGAGGCGCACAAGGACGTGCACGGGAAGCTCACCAAGGACATCCAGGCGCAGATCGCCGACGCCCTGGGCTACACCGCCAAGAACTTCGGCGGCGACGCGGCCAAGATGTACCAGGAGGCGATGAAGGCCTTCCTCGGCGGCCAGGAGGGCGTGGACTACTTCAACGCGGTCGCCGACCAGGCGGGGTTGATCGCCGACTTCACCCGCAAGAGCGCCACCCAGCTCCAGTACACCAAGTACATGATCATCGCCCAGCTGATCGAGCTGCTGATCGAGGCGGCGGTGGCGGCGGCGATGGCCTTCTTCTTCGGCGCCTCCATCGCCGCGTACCTCCAGCGCCAGGCGATCGTCAAGCTGATCCTGAAGACCCGGCTGGGCCGGCTGATCGCCATGCTGCTGATGCACGAGGTGATCAACGTCGGCATGGGCGTGGCGATGGACGGGCTGGTCCAGTGGACCCAGCTCAACCAGGGCACCCGCGACGAGTGGGACACCGACCTCACCAAGAACGCCGCCATCTCCGGTGCCGTGCAGGGCGCGCTGGCGGGCCCCTTCAACTTCCTGGGCGACAAGTTCGGCAAGGTGCTGTCGAAGCTGTTCGGCAAGGACGCCGGGAAGAACATCGGCAACCAGCTCGACGGGCTGATGCCCCCGCCCAAGACGAAGACGGGCCCCAAGCTCGGCGGCCCCACCCCACCGCCCAAGCCGGGTGGCGGGCTGGGCCCCGGCGGCAAGCCGCTGCCCAAGACCCCGCCCACCTCCTTCGGCCAGGACCTCTCCAAGGTCTTCCAGAAGAACCTGCCGAACACCGCCGGGCCGGGCGGCGCCGCGGCGGGGAAGCAGTTCGTCAAGGAGATGGGCGACACCTTCCAGAAGCACTTCGGCGGCAAGGCCGCGCGCGGCGTGGGCCAGGACTGGGCGAAGACGCTGCTGGAGAAGACCGGCACCAAGGACCTCCCCAAGGCCCTGGAGAAGTCCCTCGAACCGCTCGGCAAGAAGATGGACCCGGCGGTGGCCAAGGTGCTCAGCCAGGGCACCGCCGACGCCCTCGGCAAGAACATCCTCCAGACCATGGTCCAGGGCACCAGCCGCGGCCTGTTCGAGGGCGCCCACGCGGCGGTCTCCGAGGGCACCTACAACCTGCTCTTCTCCGACGAGCACACCTTCAAGACCTCCGGTCTCACCTTCGGCTCCGGCATGGTCGAGGGCCGGCTGGGCCATCTGCTGGAATCCGGCGGCGAGAAGCTCGGCATGGGCCTGCGCAACACCCTCGGCATGCCGCCGCCCAGCTGGGCGCAGGGCGACCTGGGGGTCGGTACGGACCTCGGCTCCGACACCTCCGGTTCCTCGGGCTCGTCCGGCTCCTCCACCGGTGACACCTCCCCCGGCGGCCTCACCTCCGACGCGCCCGACCTCGCCCTGGACGAGTTCTTCGCGCATCCGGACGACGATCTGGACTACCTGGACGTCGACGAGGACGACGGCGAGCTGGACTACCTGGACACCGGCGAGGACGCGGACGGGAACCAGACCACCTCGTCCCCGGCGAACGGAAACCGAAACGACAGCCAGGGCGGCCAGGGGAACCAGCAGACGTCCCCGGTCACCGTCGGCTCCACCCCGCCCTCGGTCTCCACCCCCTCCGCCAACTCCGGTCAGGCCGGCGGCACCACCACGCAGACCACCGGCTCGAACACCTCGGCCACCTCCAACCAGCAGAACCAGTCGAATCAGTCGAACCAGAACTCCGCGTCCCGCGCCACGAAGGACACCGCCACCCCGCCCTCCCAGCCGGGCGGCCTCACCACCGAGAGCGGCACCCCGGGCCAGACCCCCGGGGCGAACCAGGAACAGGGCGCCGGCGGGTCCTCCACACAGAACGACACCCAGAACGAGACCCAGGACACCCACGACACGCAGGAGCACGCGAACCCCGAGCAGAACGAGCAGAACGAGCAGAGCCGGCAGGAGGAGCGCCCGCGCACCCTGAGCGACTCCGGTGCCGAGTCGCTCGGCGCCCAGCAGGCCACCCCGCCCCCGGTCACGACGGGGTCCGCGCAGCAGGACACCGACACCCCCACCCTCGCGACCACCTCCACCAGCTCGGCGTTCGAGACCCTCCAGGGCAAGCTGGCCCCCGACGAGGGAACCAGCGACCTGACCACCAGCCACGCCCCGGCCTCAAGCACCGTCTCCACCCCGCAGCCGGTGGTCTCCGTGGTCTCCCAGGACCAGAACACCGCTGTCGACTCGGTCGAGACGGCGGAGGACAGCGCCCAGAGCCTGATCCCACCGCCGCCCGTGGTCTCCACCCCCACCTCCAGTC
>NZ_SRID01000184.1 GCF_004684805.1 Streptomyces palmae | reverse complement strand
GTGTGGGCGTCCTGGGGCGGGGATGCCGGGCCGGTGTGCCGGGCGCCGGAGGGCTTGTCCTGGAGCGGGCTGCCGTAGGACGTGCCGGTGTGCCCGGAGTCGGAGGGCGTGTGTCCGTGCCCGTGGTCGGAGGACGCGTGCCCGGAGTCGGAGGACGCGTGCCCGTGTCCGGCCTCGGTTGCCGGGTCCTCGGTCCGGGTGCCGGTCGCCGGGGCGGTGTTCCCGGTGTCGGCGGACGTGCGTGACTTACGGGTGCCGCGGCCCTTGTTCCGGGTCCCGGCCCGCGTGCCCGAGCGCGCGCCCGCGTCCACGCCTGTGCCCCGGGCCCCGGTCGCCGGGCCCGCGCCCGTACCGGCTGTCGGTGCCCCGGCCGCCTCGCCCTCGCCCGGATCCGTTCCCGCGCCCGCGTCTTGGTACGTCCTCGTCCTCCGTCCGCCGGCCGCCGGGCCGACGCCCTCGACCTCGTCCAGCAGTCCGGTCGGCGCGTCCGCGCCCGGCCGGTCGGCGGTGGTGCCCGTACTCGCCGCGGTGAACACGCCGTGCTCGGCCCGCAGTACGGCGGTCGCGCCCGCCGGCACCCGGGCACCGGTGGCGATGCGTACGGCGTGCCCGTCGGGGAGCGGGGCCGGGAGTCCGTCCCCGCCGGCCAGGATGCCCTGGCCGCTGTCGGCCACCCGCCACGGCCCGGGCCCGGCCACCGCCCAGCCGTCCATGGCCGAGGTGTCGAAGGAGGGCAGGTCGGTGAGCGCGGTCAGCGGCGCGGCCAGCACCTGGCCGAGCGCGGCGGTCAGCGGGCGCGGCACCGGGCTGGGGCGCCCCCGTGACCCGGCCCGTGCCGCGAGGCTCCGCGCCCTCGCCCACGCCATACCGGCATGCCGGGGTGCGGCGGCGGGACGGTCTCCGGCGGCCGGCCGGGACGCCGTGCCGACACGCAGCACCTCCGTCATGGCCTCCGAGGCCGGCCCGTAGCCACCTCCACGAGGTGACCCGCGCCCGCCGCTCCGGTCCGCCGGGCCGCGACCGGACCCCGGATCCGCGGAACCCGCGCCGGACCAGGCCGCGTCACCGGGCCGGCGGTCGTCCGCATAGCCACCGGGTCCGGGTCGCCCCTCGGCACTGCGTGCGGGCCCACGGGCCGGATCGCCAGCGGTGGGCGCGGCACGACGGCCGGTACGCCGCCCCTCGTTGGCCAGGGCCAGCGCCTGCTCGAACTCGCGCTCCACGTCCCGCTCCTGCCCGGTCATTCCGTGGACCGCCCGGAGGTCTCGGGCTCATCGGCCCAGCGGGCGGCCAGTTCGGCGGCCTTGCGGGCGGCCTCCGCGACCGCCTCCGGGCCGCCACCTCGCTGAGCCGCCGCGTAGCCGACCAGGAACGTGGTCAGCGGCGCCGCCGGGCGGGCGACCCCGTGTGCCGCGTCCCTGGCCAGATCCAGCAGCCCGGCTGTGTCCACGTCCAGGTCGATGCCGAGCTCGGTCTTGACTGCGGTGATCCATTCATCCAGCACATGCCCATGCTCCCTGATGCGTGCCCGGGCGGCGTCGAGGTCCTCCCAGGTGTCGCAGTCGAAGGAGGCGGTGGGGTGGTGCAGCCGGTCCAGGGACAACTCGGCGGTGAGCAGCCGCACCGGCAGCCCGGTCAGCCCGCCGTGCTCGGTGGCCAGCAACGCCAGCTCGCGGCGGAGCGACTCGCTGCGGTACGCCGCTACCAGGGGCTGCTCGCGGCCCGCGGAGTCGGTGAGCAGCACGCCATCCCCGGCCCCGTCCGCGAGGGTGTCCCGCAGTGCGCGGACGGTCCGGCCGGTGAGGAACGGCAGGTCGGCGGAGAGCACCACCACCACCGGGGCGGTGACCTGGGCCAGACCGCTGCCGAGTGCGGCCAGCGGACCGCCGCGGGGCGGCTCTTCCCGGGCCCAGCGCACCGGACGCAGGGTCGGACGGCGCGGCCCGACCACGACCGTCCGCGCGGCGTCCTGACAGCCGTTCAGTACCCGGTCGAGCAGCGCGAGGCCGCCCACGCTCAGACCGGGTTTGTCGGCACCGTTCAGCCGCCGCGCCGCGCCACCGGCGAGGACCACCGCGTCATATCCACCCGCGCTCACCCCATGAGTATGGCCGCCACACCCCGACGCCCCCAGCCCCGGGCCCCGGGTACGAGCCACCGCGGCCGATACGCGGCCAGTACGACCGGGCCCAGGCGAGCAGGACCGGCCCAGGCGGGCACGCCCGGCCCGAGCCGGTAACCCCAGCCAGCCCTAGACGCCCCGCCCGGACCCAAACACCCGGCCCAGGCCGGCACCGGAGCCCCAGGCAGGTACGCCCGGCCCGAGCCGGTAACCCCAGCCAGCCCTAGACGCCCCGCTCAGACCCGTACACCCGGCCCCAGGCGGGCACGCCCGGCCCGAGCCGGTAACCCGAGCCAGCCCGAGACGCACCGCCCGGACCCAAACACCCGGCCCAGGCCGGCACGCCCGCTACACGGTCCGCAGCAGGACCGCCGGGTGCTCGACGCAGTCGGCGACGTACCGGAGGAATCCTCCGGCGGTACCCCCGTCGCACACCCGGTGGTCGAAGGTGAAGGACAGCTGCACCACCTGGCGTATCGCCAGCTCGCCCTGGTGCACCCACGGCTTGGGCACGATCCGGCCGACGCCCAGCATCGCCGCCTCGGGGTGGTTGATGATCGGCGTGGAGCCGTCGACCCCGAACACCCCGTAGTTGTTCAGCGTGAAGGTGCCGCCGGTCAGATCGGCCGGGCTGAGTCTGCCCTCGCGGGCCACCTCGGTCAGCCGGGCCATCTCCGCGCCCAGCTCCTCCGCACTGCGGGTGTGCGCGTCCCGGACCACCGGGACCACCAGGCCCCGGTCGGTCTGCGCCGCGAACCCCAGGTGCACGGCGGGCAGCCGCACGATCTCCCGGGCCGCCATGTCCACCGTGGCGTTGAGCTCGGGGAAGCGGGCCAGCCCGGCGGTGCAGATCCGGGCCAGCAGTGCCAGCAGCGAGATCTTGGGCCCGCCCGCCGCGTTCATCGCGGCGCGGGCCGCCAGGAGTTCGGTGGCGTCGGCGTCCACCCAGCAGGTGGCGTCCGGGATCTCGGCGCGGCTGCGGCTGAGCTTGTCGGCCACCGCCCCGCGAAGTCCGCGCAGCGGTATCCGCTCCGCCGCCGCGACCGCACCGGCCCCGGCCGGCGGGGAGCCGGCCGGCTGGGTGAGCGGGCCGCCGCCCGGTACCGCCGTGGTCGCCACGCCCTCGGCCGCGGCGCGCACCGCTCGCTCCACATCGGCGCGCAGGATCAGCCCGTCCGGACCGCTACCCGCCAACTGCCGCAGATCGAGCCCGTGTTCCCGGGCCAGCCGGCGCACCAGCGGGGAGATCACCGGCACCCGCTCGGCATTCGCCCCCGGACGGCCGTGGATGGTGGCCGCGGTGGGCGCGCTCGGGCTGCCGCCGGGTGCCCCCGGGCGGCGCGGCTGCCGCGGGGTCGGGCCACCTACCGAGGGTGCGCCCGTCGCCGGGCGGCCGGCCGGGGGCGTGGGGTGGTCCGTATCGAAGGGGGTGTCCGCGGTGGTGGACACGGCCCCGCTCGCCGCGCCGGGGGCACCCGGGGTGAGGCCGCGCGGCCGGACGCGGCGGCGCCGGGCGGTGGGCGCACCGGTGCCGTAGCCGACCAGTACGTTTCCCGAGCCCTCCGCCTCGGGGGCGGCGCTCTTGGCCGGGCCGGTGTCCCCCGCCGGGTCGTCGCCGGGCACCGCGACGGTCAGCAGCGGCGCGCCCACCGGCAGCTCGGTGCCCTCCTCGCCGAAGCGCGCGGTGACCACGCCCTCGTACGGGCAGGGCACCTCCACCATGGCCTTGGCCGTCTCCACCTCGACGACCAGCTGGTCGACGGTGACCTCGTCGCCGACCTTGACGAGCCACTGCACGATCAGTGCCTCGGTGAGCCCCTCGCCCAGGTCGGGCAGGGTGAACTCGCGCTCCACCGCCATCAGCCGGTCCTCCCTTCGGTCCACTCGGACTCCCACTGGAGCCGCGCCACGGCGTCCAGCACCCGGTCCACCCCGGGCAGGTGGTGCCGCTCCACCATCGGCGGCGGATACGGGATGTCGAAGCCGGCGACCCGCAGCACCGGGGCCTCCAGGTGGTGGAAGCAGCGCTCGGTGACGCGCGCGGCGATCTCTCCGCCGGGGCCGCCGAATCCCACTGCCTCGTGCACCACGATCGCCCGCCCGGTCCGGCGCACCGAGGCGCAGACCGTCTCGTCGTCGAAGGGCACCAGCGAGCGCAGGTCGACCACTTCCAGGTCCCAGCCCTCGGCGCGGGCGGCCTCGGCGGCCTCCATGCACACCGGGACGGACGGGCCGTAGGTGATGAGCGTGGCGGGGCTGCCGGCACCGGTGGCCTGGCGGCGGACCACCGCGCGGCCTATCGGGGCGACCTCCTCCGGCTGGTCCGGCGACCAGTCGGCCTTGGACCAGTACAGCCGCTTGGGCTCCAGGAAGACCACCGGGTCGTCGGAGGCGATGGCGGCGCGCAGCAGCCCGTAGGCGTCGGCCACGGTGGCCGGGGTGACCACGTGCAGACCGGGGGTGGCCAGGTAGTAGGCCTCGGAGGAGTCGCTGTGGTGCTCGACGCCGCCGATGCCGCCGCCGTAGGGCACCCGGATGGTGATCGGCATCGGCATGGCGCCGCGGGTGCGGTTGCGCATCCGCGAGACATGGCTGACGAGCTGCTCGAACGCCGGGTAGGCGAAGGCGTCGAACTGCATCTCCACCACCGGCCGCAGCCCGTACATGGCCATCCCCACGGCGGTGCCCAGGATGCCGGCCTCGGCCAGCGGGGTGTCCGTGCAGCGGTCCTCGCCGAACTTCTTGGTCAGCCCGTCGGTGATGCGGAAGACGCCGCCGAGCGTGCCGACGTCCTCCCCGAGGACGTGCACGGTCGGGTCCTCGGCCATGGCGTCGTGCAGCGCGCGGCCCAGCGCCTGCGCCATGGTGGCCGGCTTGCGCGCGGTGTCGAGAGCCGCGGTGGTCATCGCTCCCCCTCCTGGGACTCGGCGTCGAGCTCGGCGCGCAGCTGCTCCGCCTGCTCCCGCAGTTGGCTGGTCTTCTCGGCGTAGACGTGCTCGAAGAGCTCCATCGGGTCGAGGACCGGGTCGTCGTTCATGCGCTCGCGCAGTCGCGCGGCCATGGCCTCGGCGGCGTCCCGCGCCTCCGCTATGCCCTGCTCGTCCAGCAGATCGCGGCCCTTCAACTCGGCCTCCACCAAGTTGATCGGGTCGTGGGCCCGCCAGGCGTCCAGCTCCGACTCGCCTCGATAGCGGGTGGCGTCGTCGGCGTTGGTGTGCGCGTCCATCCGGTAGGTGATGGCCTCCACCAGGGTCGGTCCGCCGCCCTCGCGGGCCCGGCGCACCGCCTCGTCGAGCACCTGGTGCACGGCCGCCACGTCGTTTCCGTCGACCAGGCGGCCCGGCATGCCGTATCCCACGGCCTTGTAGGCGAGTGAGGGCGCGGCGGTCTGCTTGGCCAGCGGCACCGAGATCGCGAAGCCGTTGTTCTGCACCAGGAAGACCACCGGCGCCTGCCAGACGGCCGCGAAGTTCAGCGCCTCGTGGAAGTCGCCCTCACTGGTGCCGCCGTCGCCGACCAGGGCCAGCGCCACCACGTCGTCGCCCTTGAGCCGGGCGGCGTGCGCCAGGCCCACGGCGTGCGGCAGCTGAGTGGCCAGCGGGGTGGACAGCGGGGCCACCCGGTGCTCGTACGGGTCGTAACCGGTGTGCCAGTCGCCGCGCAGCAGGGTCAGCGCCTGCACCGGGTCGACGCCGCGCGCCACGGCGGCCAGGGTGTCGCGGTAGCTGGGGAACAGCCAGTCGCGCTCCTGGAGCGCCAGCGCGGCGGCGACCTGGCAGGCCTCCTGGCCGGTGGAGGAGGGGTACACCGCGAGCCGGCCCTGCCGGGTGAGGGCGGTGGCCTGGGCGTTGTACCGGCGGCCGCGCACCAGCTCCTGGTACAGCCTGGCCAGCAGGGCGGAATCGAAATCGGCGGCGGCGGGCGTGCCCAGCAGCCGGAAGGGCTCCTCATCGGGCAGCAGCGGTGCGGCGTCGACGCGCGGCCGCCACGCGGGCGGGGGAGTCGGCCGGTAAGCACCGGACTGCTCAAGAACCGTCATGGCGACCTCCTGGACGGACGGACAGGAACGGCGAGACGAGGGCCGTGGCGGCCCAGGGGGCCGGGCAGCCCTCCCCTACCGATTGTTCGGTCGTCAGCACATTTTGGCTACAGGCGACCCCAGCCTGTGGACAAACGGTTTTCCACAGCCTGAGATGAAGGCAGGGCGTCCAAGAAGGGGAGGCAGGACGGTATGCGGGACGAACAGATGGCCAATTCCGGAGGGAGTCCTGCCGCACGGCCGCTGGATGCGATAGACCGCGACATCCTGCGCATGCTCCAGACCGACGGCCGCGCTTCGGTACGCTCCGTGGCCGCGCGGGTACACGTCTCGCGGGCCAACGCCTACGCCCGTATCAACCGGCTGCTCGACGACGGGGTGATACGCGGCTTCTCGGCGCGGGTGGACCAGGAGCGGGCCGGACAGGGCGCCTCGGCGTACATCACGCTCAAGATCGTGCAGAACTCCTGGCGGACCGTCCGCGAGCAGCTCCGCGCCTTGCCGGGGGCCGCGCACATCGCCCTGGTCAGCGGGGATTTCGACGTGCTGCTGCTGGTGCACACCCAGGACAACCGCGAACTGCGCGAGCTGGTGCTCACCCGGATCCAGGCCATCCCGGAGGTGCTGAGCAGCCGCACCCTGCTGGTCTTCGAGGAGACCGATCTGGCCACCGAGCCCTGAGCCCGCACGGCGCGCCGCGGCCCCCGTGCCGGTGGGACCGGCGCCGGGGGCCGCGGGGTGTTTCACCGGAGCCGCGAGGCCCTCAGGTGCGGAGTCCGGCGAACGCCATCCGCACCACGGCCTCGGCAACCTCCTCGCCGCTGGCCGCACCGCCCCGGCCCGGCCGGTACCACTCCACGATGGAATTGATCATTCCGAAGAGCAGCCGGGTCGCCAGCCGGGGCTCCACGTCCGCGCGCAGATCCCCGTCGGCCGCGGCCCGCCGCAGCAGCTCGGACACCTCGTGGTCGAACTCCCGGCGGCGCTCCATCGCCCAGCGCTCGGTGCCGGTGTTGCCGCGCACCCGCAGCAGCAGGGTGACGTACGGCAGCTCGGCCATCAGCACCTCGGCCGTCCGCCGGACCACGTGCTCCAGCCGCTCGATCGCCCTCCCCTGGCTCGCCTCGGGCTCCCGCAGGATGCCGAAGAGCCCGTCCAGTGCGCGGTCTATCGCCCGCCGCAGCAGTTCTTCCTTGCCCTTGACGTGGTGGTAGATCGAGGACTTGGAGATCCCGGCGGCCCGGGACAGGTGCTCCATGGAGGTGCCGTCGTAGCCGCGCTCGTTGAACACCTCCACCGCGACCGCGAGCAGCGATTCGGGCGTATAGGTGTCGCGCTTGGTCATGGTCATGAGGTAACCACACCTTCGGTCGCGTGCGCACGGCGGGCCAAGCCCGGGGAAGGGGCGTAGCGGCCGGTCGGGTAGCGCTGGTGGAGCTCGGTGAGGAGGTCGAAGACCGTGCCGTGGCCGACCTGCTCACCCCAGGCCAGCGGCCCCATCGGGTAGTTCACCCCGAGCCGCATCGCGGTGTCGACGTCCTCCGTGCCGGCGACGCCCCGGGCGACCGCGTCGACCGCGAAGTCCACCAGCATCGCGACGGTACGGGCCACGATCATGCCGGGCACGTCACCGATCACGCTGACCTTCTTGCCCAGCGCCTGGAACAGGCCGACCGCCTCGTCCAGCACGGCGCGCGGGACCTCCTCGGCCGCCGCCACCGCGATCCGGGTCGCGGCGCGGTAGTCCAGCGCCAGGTCGAAGTGGACCACGTCGGTGTACTCGATGGCGGCCTCACCGGTGGTCAGGCAGAGCCGGCCGCCGCTGGGCAGCTGGAGGCAGGGGCGGTCAGCGTCGCCGTAGCGCACCGGAATGCCCGCCTCCGCCAGCAGCTTCGGCAGCTCGGCGGCCGGGCCCGGCAGAGTGCCCCGGACCACCACAGAGGCGGGCGGGCTCACCGGCTCGGCGGTGTGCGGCTCGGGGTTCCGCGCCCCGGCCGCGTGGTCGTACCAGCCCCGGCCCGACTTGCGGCCGTGCAGACCGGACTCCACCAGACGGCGCTGGGCCAGCGAGGGGGTGAACTTGGGGTCGTGGAAGAACGACTCCCACACCGATCGGGTGACGGCCTCGTTCACGTCCTGGCCGATCAGGTCGGTGAGCTCGAAGGGGCCCATCCGGAAGCCCCCGGACTCGCGGAGCACGGCGTCGATGGTGGCGGGGTCCGCGGCCCGCTCCTCGTAGACCCGGAAGGCCTCCGCGTAGAAGGGCCGGGCGACCCGGTTCACGATGAACCCCGGGGTGTCGGCGCAGCGCACCGGCGTCTTCCCCCAGGCCGCCATGGTCGCGAAGGCGCGGTCGGCGGCGCCCGGGTCGGTCGCGAAGCCGCTCACCACCTCCACCAGCGGCAGCAGCGGCGCCGGGTTGAAGAAGTGCAGGCCGACGACGCGGCCGGGCACCCGCAGGGCCCCCGCGACCGCGGTGACCGACAGCGAGGAGGTGTTGGTGGCGAGCAGGCAGTCCTCGCCGACGACCGACTCCAGGGCCGTGAACAGCTGCTGCTTGGCGCCGAGTTCCTCCAGGATCGC
Source organism: Streptomyces palmae (assembly GCF_004684805.1). Classification (GTDB taxonomy): domain Bacteria; phylum Actinomycetota; class Actinomycetes; order Streptomycetales; family Streptomycetaceae; genus Streptomyces; species Streptomyces palmae. The sequence goes on along the minus strand of NZ_SRID01000184.1, from coordinate 4,504 downwards.
CTCGATGACCAGTGCGGCGTCCGCCAGGCCGGCGATCTCCGAGACGGGCTTGAGCCGCTCGCCGGCGGCCTCCCGCTCGGCGGCCGAGAGCTTCCCCTTCTCCACCAGCCGGTCCAACCGCGCGATGATCGCCTCGGCGGCCGTCCGGGCGCGCCCGGGGGCCACGTCGTACAGCCGCACCGGGTGGCCGGCGACCAGGGCGACCTGGGCGATTCCCTGGCCCATGGTGCCGGTGCCGACGACGGCGACGGTACCGCCGGGCGCGATTCCCCGGACCCGATCCCGCTCGTTCGCAGTCATGCCGTTCATCCTCCCGGACAAGTTGTCCACAATTTCGACAGGCCCCCTTGAACCGACCGATCGTTCGGTTAATCTATCCCTGTTGCCCCATCGCCGCCCACCCGTCCGCGAGACGGCCCACCACGGAGGACGCGGCGCGCCCCTTTGGAGCTCACCGAGGAGTTGGTCAGTCGTGACCGCCGGATTCACCGCAGCGCAGTTGATCGAGAAGCACCGTCCGACCCTCGACCAGGCCCTGGACGCGATCCGCAGCCGCGCGTACTGGTCGCCGCACCCCGAGCACCCCAAGGCGTACGGCGAGGGCGGCAGCCTCAGCGCGGCCGAGGGCCAGGCCGCCTTCGAGGCGCTCCGCGGCACCCGCCTCGACCTGGGTCAGCCCGGCACCGACGGCTGGACCGGCGACGAGGTCTCCCCGTACGGCGTGGAGTTGGGCGTGCAGTACCCGCACCCGGACATCGAGGTGCTGCTCCCCGCGATGCGCGCCGGGATGGCGGCCTGGCGGGACGCCGGACCGGAGGCGCGTGCGGCGGTCTGCGTGGAGATCCTGGCCCGGATCAGCGCCCGCACCCATGAGTTCGCGCACGCGGTGATGCACACCAGCGGGCAGGCGTTCATGATGGCCTTCCAGGCGGGCGGCCCGCACGCCCAGGACCGCGGCCTGGAGGCGGTGGCCTACGCGTACGCCGAGCAGACCCGCACCCCGCAGAGCGCGGACTGGTCCAAGCCGCAGGGCAAGCGCGACCCGCTGGAGCTGCGCAAGGCGTTCACCGCCGTGCCGCGCGGCATCGCGCTGATGGTCGGCTGCAACACCTTCCCCACGTGGAACGGCTACCCCGGTCTCTTCGCCTCCCTCGCCACCGGAAACGCGGTGCTGGTCAAGCCGCACCCGCGGGCGGTCCTGCCGCTCGCGCTGACCGTCCAGGTGGCGCGCGAGGTCCTCACCGAGGCCGGCTTCGACCCCAACCTGGTCGCGCTCGCCGCCGAGCGGGACGGCGAGGGGCTGGCCAAGACGCTCGCCACCCGGCCCGAGATCCGCGTCATCGACTACACCGGGTCCACCGCCTTCGGCGACTGGCTGGAGTCCAACGCCCGCCAGGCCCAGGTCTACACCGAGAAGGCCGGGGTCAACACCGTCATCATCGACTCCACCGACGACTACAAGGGCATGCTGGGCAACCTGGCCTTCTCGCTCTCCCTCTACAGCGGCCAGATGTGCACCACCCCGCAGAACCTGCTCATCCCCCGGGAGGGCATCACCACCGACGCCGGCCCCAAGAGCTACGACGAGGTGGTCACCGACATCGCCGCCGCGGTGCAGGGGCTGCTCGGCGACGACGCACGGGCCAACGCCCTGCTCGGCGCGATCGTCAACCCGCAGGTGGGCGAGCGCATCGACAAGGCCTCCGAGCTGGGCGAGGTGGCGCTGGCCTCGCGCCGCGTGGACAACCCGGACTTCCCCGGCGCCACGGTGCGCACCCCGGTGATCGTCAAGCAGGACGGTGCCCGCAAGCAGTGGGACTCGGCGGACGCCGACGCCGCCTATCTGACCGAGTGCTTCGGCCCGGTGTCCTTCGCCGTGGCGATGGACTCCACCCAGGACGCGGTCGCGCTGCTGCGCCGTACCGTCCAGGACAAGGGCGCCATGACGGTCGGCGCGTACACCACCTCCGCCGAGGTCGAGCGGCTCATCGAGGAGGCCTGCCTGGAGGAGTGCGCCCAGCTCTCGCTGAACCTGACCGGCGGGGTGTACGTCAACCAGACCGCGGCCTTCTCCGACTTCCACGGCTCGGGTGGGAACCCGGCGGCCAACGCAGCGCTCTGCGACGGCGCGTTCGTGGCCAACCGCTTCCGCATGGTGGAGGTGCGCCGCCCGATGTGAGACCGCGGGCCGCTCCCGTCCTGGTCCGGCCCCGGCCGGTCCGGGACGGGCGGCCCCAGCCGTCGGCGTGCCCCCGCGCCCGCCCTCTCAGGGGCGGCTCAGGGGGTCCGCTGCGGGACCTCCCCAGTGGAAGAGGGCCATGGCCACGCTCGTGGCCAGGTTGTAGCTGGACACCTGGGGCCTCATCGGCAGTCGCAGCAGCCTGGTCGCCCGGCTCCGGAGCTCCGCCGATATCCCGTGCCGCTCCGAGCCGAAGGCCAGCAGGGCGTCGTCCGGGAGCACCATGGACCGGATGTCCTCTCCCTCCGGATCCAACGCGTACAGCGGGCCGGGCGGCAGTTCGTCCAGCGGAAGGCCCTCCACCGCGGTCGCGTAGTGGAGTCCCGCGCCCGCGCGGACCACGTTCGGGTGCCATGGGTCCAGATCGCCGGTCGTCACCACCCCGGTGGCCCCGAAGCCGGCGGCCAGTCGCACCACGGCGCCGACGTTCCCCAGGTTGCGCGGGTTGTCCAGGACGACGACCGGCGCCGACCGGGGAAGCCTCGACAGGGTGTCCAGATTCCGCTGGAGCGCGGGCCGCACCGCCAGAGCGGCGACCTGCGTGGGGTGCTCCCGGGGCACCAGGTCCCGATACGTCGCGGCCGGCACCTCGATCACCAGCTCGCCGATCCGGTCGGTGAGGTCCTCTGCCAGTTCCGCCGCCAGCCGCAGCACGGACGCCCTGTCACTGGAGACCGCCGCGCGGATGTCCGCGCCGAAGCGGAGTGCGTGCTTCAGCGCATGGAACCCGTCGAGCAGCACCGTCTCGGGCCGGACCTCTCGCCACTGCCGCACGACCCTGGTGACCTCGTTCTCACTCACCCCTTCAGGCTACGGCCACGGGTGATCAAGAGCGGCGACGGCGCGGCACCTGGCGGACCGGGGACCCGGGAGGCTTGGGCCCGGGCCTTCCGGGCCGCCTGAGGCGCCGGGCCGGCACCGCCCGCTCACCAGGAGAGCCACGGTGCGGAGCCCTCGGCTCGGCGCTCGCACCGGCCCCGGCACCGCCGCCGCGCGGAGCCGCTCAGCCCGCGCCCGCCTCCGGTGCGGAAGCCGGCGCGCCGCCGGCGGTGGGAAGCAGCCGACCGCGGATCCGGCCCAACCGCCGCCCCACCCAGAGCAGAAAGCCGGTGGGCAGGAAGACCGCGTCGGCGGCGATCATGGCGAGGGAGAAGAACGGCAGGCCGAGCAGGATCGCGATCCCGATGTGCTCCAGCATCATCACGACGATCAGCACGTTCTTGATCCGCCGGTTGAAGACCGTGAAGGGGAAGGCGACCTGCACCATCACGGTGCCGTAGGACAGCAGCATGACCACCACCCCGGAGCCGGCCAGCAGGTCCGCCAGCGCCGGCCAGGGCGAGAAGTAGTCCAGGTGCAGCGGGTAGTAGAGCGCGGTGCCGTCCTGCCAGCGGGATCCCTGGATCTTGTACCAGCCCGCGGTGGCGTAGATCAGGCAGACCTCCGCCATGATCACCAGCAGGCCGGCGTTGTGCACGAGGTTGGCGAGCGCGTCCAGCACCCCGTGCAGGTCGCCCCGGGGGCGGCGGCGCGCCAGCCACCACAGCCCCTGCACCGCCCACAATCCCCACAGCACGGCGCCCCAGCCCAAGCCGGGCAGGGGCCCGTCGGCGGTCAGCCGCAGCCGGTCGTCAGTGAGCAGCTGGGCGAGGAACAGCGAGGCACCGGCCAGCGCCCACAGCACCATCCCGGTCATGTCCCGGGGCGCCCGCTCGGGCTCCCCGTCCACCTGCCGCCGGGCGGCCTCCCGGGCGGCGCGCCGCGCGTCCAGGGACCAGACCTGACCGCACCGGGTCAGCACCAGATAGGTCGCCATCAGATGGATGACGTTGTCGCCGCCGTCGCCCAGGAAGATGCTGCGGTTCTGCAGCGACAGCACGCCGATCATGAACAGTACGGACATGGTGCGGGTGCGCCAGCCGAGCATCAGCAGCGCGCTGGAGGCGATCGCGAGGGCGTAGACCACCTCGAACCAGGCGGTGCTGTCCCACCACACCAGCACCGAGAAGGCGTGGTTGCCATCGGTCAGCTGGCGTGCCATGTCGAAGCTGAACGGCCCCTGCGGCCCGTACAGCTCGCGCCGGTACGGCCACTCCCGCAGCAGGAAGCAGAGCCAGGTGAAGGCGAAGCCGATGCGTATGACGGCACTCTGGTACGGACCGAGGGCGAGGCCGGTGACCCGGTGGTACCCGCGGATGCACGCCGCCTCCGCCCGCGCCAGTGCCCCGGTACGGACCGGAGCGGGCACCGGGGGCGGGGGCGCCG
>NZ_SRID01000183.1 GCF_004684805.1 Streptomyces palmae | reverse complement strand
GGCGGGGCTTCCGGGGCTGGTCGGGTGGTGCCCGCAGCGAGTTCAGCATCAGCGCCGATGCGGCGACCCCCGCCTATCTGCCCGGTCCGGTCAACGCCGGCACCTGGCACATCGTGCTCGGTCCGTACACGGTGGCCCCCCAGGGCCTGGACTACGCGGTGACCATCACGCTGCGCTTCGGGGAGCCGGGCCGGACGCCGAAGCCGGTGTACCCGCCGCAGCGGGCGAAGGGGCGGGGCCGGGCCTGGTACCGCGGTGACAGCCATCTGCACACGGTCCACTCGGACGGCAAGCGCACCCCGGCCGAGCTGGTCGCCGCGGCCCGGGCTGCCGAGCTGGACTTCATCACCACCACCGACCACAACACCGTCTCCAGCCATGCCGCCTTCGAGGGGCTGTGGGACGAGGACCTGCTGATCCTCACCGGCGAGGAGATCACCACGCGGAACGGCCACGTGGTGGCGATGGGCACCGATCCGGGGGTGTTCGTCGACTGGCGCTACCGGGCCCGGGACAACGCCTTCGGCAAGTACGCGCGCAAGATCAGGCAGGCCGGCGGGCTGGTCATCCCGGCGCACCCGCACGGCGACTGCGTGGGCTGCAACTGGAAGTTCGGCTTCAACGAGGCGGACGCCGTGGAGGTGTGGAACGGCACCTTCACCCCGGACGACGAGGTGACCATCGCCGAGTGGGACAACACCCTGGTGGCCGCGGTCCGCTCCGGCCGGCGCTGGCTGCCCGGCGTGGGGCACAGCGACGCCCACCGGGAGCCGCAGGTGGTGGGCCTGCCGCAGACCGTGGTGCTCGCGGACGAGCTGTCCCGGACCGCGATCCAGGAGGGCATCCGGGCCGGCCGGGTCTGGATCGCGGAGTCCGCGCGGGTGCGGCTGGCGTTCGAGGTGGTGGCGGGCCGCGGGCAGCACGCGGGGATCGGCGGCCGGCTGCGGGTGGCGCCGGACGAGCCGGTCACGGTGCGGTTGGAGGTCTCCGGGGTGGGCCCGGACTGCTCGGTGTGCTTCGTCACCGACCAGGGCCGGCTGTACACCACGGCGCTGCCGCCGGAGGGCTCCGGCACGGTGGTGTGGCGCACGACCGCTTCGTACGCGGCGTATGTGCGGGCGGAGGTGCGGCACGCGAGGGCGGACGGCGGGGCGTCCGGCTTGCCGGGGGCGATGGTGGCGATGACCAATCCGGTGTTTCTGGGGGATGAGCGGTTGGATTGAGGCATGGGGGTGCGGGGGTCGTCTTTGGGGTGCGGGTTGTCGGTGGCTGGTCGCGCAGTTCCTCCCCCGGACTTCGTCCGGGGGGACCCCCAGCGCCCCTGCGGGGCGCGACCCCAGCGCCCCTGGGGGCGGGGCCCAGCGGTCGTGCGGGGCGTGGGGGTCAGTGCCTGGTGTCCACCGTTTCGGTGTCGCGGCCGGAGCGTAGGACTTGGCCGGGGAGTGCGCCGGTGGGGCGGTCCTCGCGGAGGGTCTGCACCCCGTTGACCCGTACGCTCACCACGCCCACCGGGCGCGAGTCCAGTCGCGGGCCGTCCCCGGGCAGGTCGTGCACCAGGGTGGCCGGGCCCGCGTCGATCCGCTCCGGGTCGAAGAGCACCAGGTCCGCGCGGTAGCCCTCGGCGATCCGGCCGCGCCCGCGCAGCCCGAACAGCCGCGCCGGGTCGTCGCTGAGCATCCGCACCGCGCGCTCCAGGGTGGTCAGCCGGCGTCCGCGCAGGCAGTCGCCGAGGAAGCGGGTGGTGTACGGGGCCCCGCACATGCGGTCCAGGTGGGCGCCCGCGTCGGAGCCGCCCAGCAGCACGTCCGGGTGCTCCCAGGTGCGCCGGCGCAGCTCCCAGCTGCCCGGGTCGTTGTCGCGGGGCATCGGCCACAGCACGGTGCGCAGTTCGTCGGCGGCGCAGATCTCCACCAGGCAGGCGAAGGGGTCCTGGCCGCGCTCGGCGGCGATGTCGGCCACCACCCGTCCGGTGAGTCCGGCGTTGGCGGCGGCGTAGGTGTCGCCGATGACGTACCGGTCGAAGTGCGCCAGCCGCCGGAAGACGCCCGCCTCCGGGCTCGCGGCGCGGCGCAGCATCTCGGCCCGTACGCCCGGGTCGCGCAGCCGGGTGATCCGTTCGGGCACCGGGAGGGCCAGCACCTCGCCCCAGCCGGGGATCAGGTTGAGGGCGCAGTAGGTGCCCAGTGACATGTTCATCGGGGTGAGGATGGGCATGGTGAGCGCCACGATCCGGCCGCCGGCGGCGCGGGCCCGCTCGCTGGGCTCCAGCTGGCGCGGCACCCGGTCCGGCACGGCGGCGTCGATGGTCAGGACGTTCCAGTTCAGGGGGCGTGCGGCGGTGGTGGTCAGCTCCACCAGGAGGTCGGTCTCGGCGTCGGTGAAGCGGTCCAGGCAGCCGTCCACGATCGCCTCCAGCTGGGTGCCCGGGTGCTCGCCGACCGCCCGGCACAGGGTGGTCAGCTCACTCGGGTCGGCGTGGCGGGAGGCGACCGGGCGGCCGTCGCCGTCCGAGTGGGTGCCGGAGCGGGTGGTGGACAGTCCCCAGGCGCCGGCCTCCAGGGACTGGTGCAGCAGCCGTTCCATGGCGCGCAGTTGCCCGGCGTCCGGCCGTCCGCCGACCGCGGCCGGGCCCATCACCTGCCGGCGCAGCGCGCAGTGGCCGACCATGAAGCCGGCGTTGACGGCGATCCGGCCCTCCAGGGCGTCCAGGTAGTCGTCGAAGCCGTGCCAGTTCCAGGGCGCGCCCTGTTCCAGCGCGGCCAGTGACATGCCCTCGACCCTGCTCATCATCCGCCGGGTGTAGTCGGCGTCCGCGGGGCGGTCCGGGTGCAGCGGGGCGAGGCTGAAGCCGCAGTTGCCGCCGACCACGGTGGTCACGCCGTGGTCCATGGAGGGGGTGGCGTACGGGTCCCAGAAGAGCTGGGCGTCGTAGTGGGTGTGCGGGTCGACGAAGCCGGGGGCGAGCACCAGCCCGGTGGCGTCCTCGGCGCTGCGGGCGGGCTCGGCCACCGTGCCGGGCTCGCCCAGGGCCGCGATCCGGCCGGCGCGGATGCCGAGGTCGGCGCGGCGGGCGGGCGCCCCGGTGCCGTCCACCAGGGTGGCGCCCTTGATCAGATGGTCGAGCATGGCCTGGGGTCCCTTCCGGTCGGCCGCGGCGGCTGCGCGGGGTCGGGGTCAGCCCGCCGCCGTACGGAAGCGGGTGGTCCGGTGCACCGGGTCGGTGTCGATCTCGGGGATCACGTGCTCGCCGATGAGCCGGATGGTGTTCAGGGTGTCGGCCCGGGAGATGCCGATGGGCAGTCCGAAGGAGAGCTGGTCGGCGCCGGCCTGTTCCCACCGCTTGCACTGGCGGAGCACCTCGTCCGGGTCGCCGCAGACCATCAGCTCCTCGGCGATCAGCAGTTCGATGACCTCCTCGGTGTACTCCGGCAGGAGTTCGGGCCACCGCGGGATGCCCTCGGGGCGGGGGAAGGTGTCGTGGTAGCGGAAGAGCAGCGACTGGAGGTAGTTGAGTCCGCCGCCGACCGCGATCTCCACGGCCTTGGCGTGGGTCTCGGCGCAGATCGCGGTGGTGGTGACCATGACGTTGTCGTTGACGAAGGCGCCGACGGGCTGGGCCTTGCCGATCTCGGTCTTGTACGAGTCGACCACCCATTCCATGTCGGAGACCTTCTGCACGCTGAAGCCCAGCACGCCCAGCCCCTTCCGGGCCGCCATGGCGTAGGAGGAGGGGGAGCCGGCCGCGTACCACATGGCCGGGTGGGCGGGGCCGTACGGCTTGGGCAGTACGGTGCGCGGCGGCAGCGACCAGTGGGCGCCGTCGAACCCCTGGTACTCCTCCTGGAGCCACATCCGGGGGAACTCGGCGATGGTCTCCTCCCAGATCTCCCGGGTGCGGTCCATGTCGGTGACGCCGGGCAGGAAGCCGAGGATCTCGTGGCTGCCGGCGCCGCGCCCGGTGCCGAACTCGAACCGGCCGCCGCTGAGATGGTCGAGCATGGCGGCCTTCTCCGCGACCTTGACAGGGTGGTTGACCTGCGGCAGGGGGTTGAAGATGCCGGAGCCGAGGTGGATGCGCTCGGTGGCGTGCGCCAGATAGCCGAGGAAGACGTCGTTGGCCGAGAGGTGGGAGTACTCCTCCAGGAAGTGGTGCTCGGAGGCCCAGGCGTACTTGAAGCCGGACCGGTCGGCCTGGATGACGTACTCGGTCTCTTCGATCAGCGCGTGGTGCTCGGCCTGGGGGTCGGACCGGCGGCGGCGGTCCGGTACGTAGCCCTGGACAAAGATCCCGAATTCCACGGTCACTCCTCGGGGGAATTTATCTGACGATCCGTCAGATTCGAATCGACTCTGGCACCGGGCCCCGATGGCGTCAAGGGCTGTCGGGAGCCGCCTGGGGGCCCGGTCGGTCAGAACAGCTGGACCCCGGCGAGCCAGCCGCCGTCGATCACGAACGGCTGGCCGGTGATGTACGAGGAGTCCGCGCAGGACAGGAAGAGGGCCAGTCGGGCCACCTCCTCCGGGCGGCCGATCCGGCCCAGCGGCACCGCCTTGCGGTACAGCTCGTCCACCGCCTCGGCGGTCTGCGCGGGATCGGCGTCCGGGTCCAGCAGCGCCGGGTTGGTCATCGGGGTGTCCACCGCCCCCGGGCACATCGCGTTGACCCGGATGCCCCGCGCGGCCAGCTCCAGCGCGGCCACCCGGGTCATGCCCACCACCGCGGCCTTGGTGGCGGCGTAGGCGGCGACGTACGCCATCCCGGACAGCGCCACATACGAGGCGGTGTTGACGATGGTGCCGCCGCCGGCCGCGGCCAGCTCCGGCGCCACCGCCCGCATCCCCAGGAAGGCGCCCACCTGGTTGACCCGCACCACCTCGGTGAACTCCTCCAGCGGGGTGTTCACCAGCTCGTTGAAGCGCAGGATCCCGGCGTTGTTGACCAGTCCGTCCAGCTTCCCGAAGGCGTCCTTGGCGGCGGCCACCGCGGCCGCCCAGTCGGCCTCCTCGCGCACGTCCAGCCGGACGTAGCGGGCCCGCTCCTCGCCCAGCTCCTTGGCGAGCGCCTCGCCCGGCCCGTCCAGTACGTCGGTGAGCAGCACCCGCGCGCCCTCGGCCGCGAACAGCCGCGCCTCCTGCTCCCCCTGCCCGCGGGCCGCCCCGGTGATCAGTACGGTCCGCCCGTCCAGCTTGCCCACTGCCGCCTCCGTCAGTCGTCGAGGTACGGCGCCACCTCAGCGGCGAACGCCGCGATCTGGTCGGTGAGTTCGTCACGGTCGCGGCTGCGGAACCGCAGCTGCACCTGGTCCACGCCCATCGCCCGGTAGGCGCGCAGCGACTCGGCCAGCCGCTCCCCCGGGCCGGTCAGCGTCCGGCGGCCGACCGGCCAGGTCGGCGCGCCCACGTAGAGCGGCTCGGCGATGGCGCCGATCACCGCGGGTTCGGCGATCCCGGCCGCCGTGCGGATCGCCCGCAGCCGGGCGATCCGCCCCGGCAGCCGGTCCCTGGGGTCGCCCTGCGGCAGCCAGCCGTCCCCGCGCTCCGCGGCACGGCGCACCGCCGCCGGGGACGATCCGCCCACCCACAGCGGCGGGCGGGGCCGGCGGGCCGGGCGCGGTGCCTGCCCCAGGTCGGCGAAGTCGAACCGCCGCCCGTGGAAGGCGGGGAACTCCTCCTCGCCCAGCGCCGCCTTGAGCGCGTCGATGGTCTCGTCGAGCAGCGCGCCCCGGCCGGCGAAGTCCACCCCCAGCGCCGCGAACTCCTCGGGTACGTGCCCGGCGCCCACGCCCAGCACCAGCCGCCCGCCGGAGAGGTGGTCGAGGGTGGCGTACTGCTTGGCGGTGACCAGCGGGTGCCGCAGCCCGGCGACGGCGACATGGCTGAGCAGCAGCACCCGTTCGGTGGCGGCGGCCAGGTAGGACAGGGTGGCGACCGGGTCGTACCAGACGGTGCCCATCGCGGCGGCCAGCCGGCGGGGGACGGCCACGTGGTCGCAGCAGGCGATGTACGCGAAGCCGTGCCGGTCGGCCGCCCGGGCCACCGCGAGCAGGTCGGCCGGTCCGGCCCGCGCCTCCCAGCCCTCGGCGTACAGGGTGCTCAGCGACTGGATCGGCAGCTGGATGCCGTAGCTCAGCCGGCCGGGCGGCAGCACCCGCGGCCCCTGGCCGCCGGCTACCGGGCCCACAGCCCCTCCGGGGTCAGCTGGAGCAGGTCGATGGCGTTGCCGCGGACGATCCGCTCGACGGTCTCCGGCGCCAGGTGCCCCATCTGGGCCTCGCCGACCTCGCGGGACCGGGGCCAGGTGGAGTCGGAGTGCGGGTAGTCGGTCTCGTAGAGGACGTTGCGCTCGCCGATCGCCGCCAGGTTGCGCAGCCCCACCGGGTCGTCGAAGAAGCAGCCGTACACATGCTCGGCGAAGAGTTCGGAGGGCGGGCGCAGCACCTTCTCGGCCACCCCGCCCCAGCCGCGGTTCTCGCGCCAGACCGTGTCGGCGCGCTCCAGGATGTAGGGGATCCAGCCGATCTGCCCCTCGGCGTACATGATCCGCAGCGTGGGGAAGCGGTCGAAGACGCCGGACATCAGCCAGTCCACCAGGGAGAAGCAGCAGTTGGCGAAGGTGAGCGCGGAGCCCACCGCGGGGGGCGCGTCGGCCGAGGTGGACGGCATCGAGGAGGAGGAGCCGATGTGCATGGCGATGACGGTGCCGGTCTCCGCGCAGGCCGCGAGGAAGGGGTCCCAGTCGCGGCTGTGCACCGAGGGCAGGCCCAGCCGGGGCGGTATCTCGGAGAAGCAGACCGCGCGCACCCCGCGCTCGGCCATCCGGCGCACCTCGGCGGCGGCCAGCTCCGCGTCCCAGAGCGGGACCAGGGTGAGCGGGATCAGGCGGCCGGCCGCCGGGCCGCACCACTCCTCCACCATCCAGTCGTTGTAGGCGCGCACCCCCAGCAGGCCCAGCTCCCGGTCGGCGGCCTCGGTGAAGGTCTGCCCGCAGAAGCGCGGGAAGGTGGGGAAGCAGAGCGCCGACTGCACATGGTTGAGGTCCATGTCGGCCAGCCGCTCGGGCACCGAGAAGGAGCCGGGCCGCATCTGCTCGAAGGTGATGGCCTCCAGCCGCACCTCGTCGCGGTCGTAGCCGACGGCGGTATCCAGCCGGGTGAGCGGGCGGCGCAGGTCCTCGTAGACCCACCAGTCGGCGGGCGGGCCCGGGTCGCCGGGGTCGCCCATCACCGGTGTGAACCGGCCGCCCACGAAGGTCAGGTCCTTCAGCGGCGCCCGGACCACGCGCGGCCCGAGGTCGCGGTATTTCGACGGGAGCCGGTCCCGCCAGACGTGCGGGGGTTCGACCGTGTGGTCGTCCACCGAGATGATCCACGGGAAGGGAGCCATGTCCGCCACGGTAGCGCCGATCTGACGATGCGTCAGCTATCCGGGTGCCATTACGTGCGGCTTTCCGGACCACCAGGGGTACGGGCAGCCGCACGTGCCCCTGCGGGCACGGGGGGCCATTTCCACGGGTGACGCCGACACCGGGGACAAGGCAGACTGGCCGGTGCAGCACCACAGCACGCGCGGGGGGAAAACCATGGCCCAGGACGACGGGCGAGGATTCAGGCAGCCGCCACACTCAGCCGTGGTCGGCTCCGGGGTCTGGCACGAGGAGGGCGAGGAGGAGGATCTCGTCCTCACCGAGGCGCGGCTGGACCTGGCCCTGGAGCGCGGACTGCACGCCGAGGCCATCTCCGAGCTGACCGCGCTGACCGCCGCCCACCCACTGCGCGAGCGGCTGCGCGAGATGCTCATGCTCGCCCTCTACCGCAGCGGACGCCGCTCCGAGGCGCTCGCCGTCTACGCCGACACCCAGCGGCTGCTCGGCGAGGAGCTGGGGATCACCCCCTCCGCCACGCTCACCGAGCTCCAGCTGCGGATGCTCCGCTCCGACGCCGGGCTGGCCCCCGGCACCCCGGTCGCCCCGCCGGCCGGCGCCGCCCTGGTGCCGCCCGCCCAGCTGCCGGCCTCGGTCGCCGACTTCACCGGCCGCGAGGCGCTGGTGCGGGAGCTGAGCGAGCGACTGACCGGCACCCCCGAGCACGGCACCCCGGTGGTCTCCATAGCGGGCACCGGGGGCATAGGGAAGACCGCCACCGCGGTGCACGCCGCACACGCCGCGCGGCAGCACTTCCCCGACGGCCAGCTCTATGTGGACCTGCGCGGCGCGGGTGCCGCGCCCACCGACCCCGAGGCGGTGCTCGGCGCCTTCCTGCGTGCCCTGGGCACCCCGGACGCGGCCATCCCGGACGGCCTGGAGGAGCGCGCCGCCCTCTACCGCTCCACGCTCTCCGGCCGCCGGGTGCTGGTCCTGCTGGACAACGCCCGCGACGCCGCCCAGATACGCCCGCTGCTGCCCGGCGCCGAGCGCTGCGCGGCCCTGGTCACCAGCCGCACCCGGATGGCCGACCTGGAGGGCGCCAGCCTGGTCGACCTGGAGGTGATGCGCCCCGAGGAGGCCTTCGCGCTCTTCGCCCAGATCGTGGACCGGGAGCGGGCCGAACTGGAGCGCGAGGAGTCGATGCACGTGGTGGCCGCCTGCGGCTTCCTGCCGCTGGCCATCCGGATCGCCGCCTCCCGGCTGGCCGCCCGCCGCACCTGGACCGTCTCCGTACTGGCCCGCAAGCTGGCCGACGAGCGGCGCCGACTGGACGAGCTGCGCGCCGGCGACCTCGCCGTGAAAGCCACCTTCGAACTGGGGTACGGCCAGCTGGAGCCGGACCAGGCGCGCGCCTTCAGGCTGCTCGCCCTCCCCGACGGGCCCGACATCTCACTGGCCGCCGCCGCCGCGCTGCTGGACCTGTCCGCGGTGCGCGCCGAGCGGCTGCTGGAGTCCCTGGTGGACATCTCGCTGCTGGAGTCGGTGGCCCCCGGCCGCTACCGCTACCACGACCTGGTGCGGCTGTACGCCCGCTCCTGCGCCGAGCGCGACGAGCGGCCGGCGGCCGGGCAGGACGCGGCGCTCTCCCGGCTGCTGGACTTCTACCTGGCCACCGCGGCCCACGGGTACGCGATCGAGCGGCCCGGCGACCGCACCGTGGACCATGTGGCCCGCCCGGCCGGGACCGGGCTGACCTTCACCACCTCCGCCGACGCGGTGGAGTGGCTGTTCAACGAGGCGGACTGCCTGATCGCGCTGGCCCAGCAGTGCGCCCCCAAGGAGCTGCGCGGCCGGGCCGCCGACCTGCTGACGGTCGCGCTGGACGTGGCCGAGTCGGGCGCCAAGTCACGCCCGTACGAGTGTGCCGCGCTGGCCGTCGCCGAGGCGGGCCGGGCCGCCGGGGACTCCTGGGCGGCCGGGCGGGCCGCCGCCATGCTCGGGCACATCTACAACTTCACCGGGCGGTTCGAGGAGGCCGACCAGGAGCTGAGCCGCGCCCTGGAGCTGGGCCGGGCGGCCGGCGACCCGATCGTGGCCAGCCGCGCCCCCAACCAGCTGGGCATCACCGCCCTCTACCGGAACCGCTCCAAGGACGCGGAGCGGCACTTCACCCAGGCGCTGGCCGCCTTCCGGGCCATCGAGGACGAGCCGGGCGAGGCCAGCGTGCTCTCCAACCTCTCCCGCACCCAACTGACCCTGGGCCACATCGAGTCGGCGCTGGAGCTGGCCGAGGCGGCGCTGGCCATCTACCGGCGGCTGGGCAGTTCGCTGCGGCTGGCCAACGGGATGTACGCGCTGGGCATCACGCTCACCCGCGCCGAGCGACTGGACGAGGCGGTGGGCCAACTCACCGAGGCCCTGGTCATCTTCCGCGAGTGCCGGCAGCAGCGCTGGGAGGGCATGACGCACTTCCGTTTGGCCGAAACCCATCTGACCGCCGGGCGTGCCGCGCATGCGGCCGAACACGCCGAACAGGCCCTGGCCCTCAGGGGACTGGGCGGCGAGTGGCGGCGCGGCACCATCCTGACCGTACTGGGCCGGGCCCTGTGCGCGCTGGGTGAGACGGATCGGGCGCATGCCTGCTGGCGGGAGGCGCTCGCCATCCACGAACGCCTGGGTTCGGCCGAGCAGGAGGAGGTGCGCCGGCTGCTCTCCGGCGTGTCGCGACCCCCGCTGACCGACCCCCGCGGGGGTGACCTCCGCCACTCCGGCGGGCCGAAGCAGACTCCGCCAAACCCCACAGAGTTGATATCCGAGGACAAAACTGACGAGCCGCCAGCTATGTGAGTTCGGACAATATGTGAGGCCCGTGCACAGAGAGCAGCCCCCTACTGACGTAGGGGGCATGGACAAGGCAAACTGACCGGTGCGACTGAGCAAGCACAGGCAGGGGGAGACCATGACCGGCGACAAGGGGCACGGGCTGCGATTGCGCTTCGCCGTGCTCGGACCGGTCCGCGCATGGCGGGGCGAGGAGTCCATCAGCCTCGGTTCACCGCAGCAGCGCGCCCTGCTCGCGGCCTTGTTGCTGCGCGGCGGGCGGACGGCCACCGCGCCGGAGCTGGTCGACGGGCTGTGGGGCGAGGAACCGCCGGCGGCGGCCATCGCGGCACTGCGCACCTACGCCTCCCGGCTGCGCAAGGCGTTCGGACCGGACGCGGACACCCTGATCAGCGAGTCCGGCGGCTACGCCGTGCGGATCGGCCTGGGCGCGGTGGACACCGACGTGGTCCAGCAGTTGGCGACCGAGGCGGAGAAGGCGCGGCACTCGGGTGACCGCGACCGGGCCCGGGAGCTGTTCAACCGGGCGCTGGGGCTGTGGGACGGCGAGCCGCTGGCCGGCCTGGCCGGTCCGTACGTGGAGACCCAGCGCGCCCGGCTGCGCGAGTTGCATCTCTCGCTCCTGGAGACCCGGTTGGAGCTGGACCTGGAGGTCGGGCACCACGCCGAGGCGGTCTCCGAACTCACCGCGCTGACCGCCGCCCACCCCCTGCGCGAGCGGCTGCGCGAGATGCTGATGCTCGCCCTCTACCGCAGCGGACGGCAGTCCGAGGCGCTGGCGGTGTACGCCGACACCCAGCGGATGCTCGCCGAGGAGCTCGGCGTGGACCCCTGCGCCGAGCTCACCGAGCTGTACCAGCGGATCCTCCAGGCGGACACCGAACTCGCGGTGCCCATCGCGGTGGCTCCGGACACCCAGACCGGGGTGGCGCCCGCCTTCATCCGTCCCGCCCAACTCCCCGCGACCGTCGCCGACTTCACCGGGCGCCGCTCGCTGGTGGACGATCTGAGCGCCCAACTGGGCTCCGGCGGCGGCCGGGTGATGGCCGTCTCCGCGGTGGCCGGCATCGGCGGAGTCGGCAAGACCACGCTCGCCGTCCATGTCGCGCACGCCGCCCGGCAGCACTTCCCCGACGGCCAGCTCTATGTCGACCTCCAGGGCTCCGGCCCCGCCCCGGCCGAGGCCGAGGCAGTGCTCGGCGCGTTCCTGCGCGCCCTGGGCACCCCGGACGCGGCCATCCCGGACGGTCTGGAGGAGCGCGCCGCGCTCTACCGCTCCACCCTGGACAGCCGGCGGGTGCTGGTGCTCCTGGACAACGCCCGGGACGCCGCCCAGGTCCGTCCGCTGCTGCCCGGCACCGAGGGCTGCGCCGCCGTGGTCACCAGCCGCATCCGAATGGTCGACCTGGAGAGCGCGCACCTGGTCGACCTCGACGTGATGAGCCCGGACGAGGCGCTGGCGCTGTTCGTCCGCATCGTGGGCGCCGAGCGGGTGGCCTCCGAGCGGGACGCCGCCATGGACGTGGTGGCCGCCTGCGGCTTCCTGCCGCTGGCCATCCGGATCGCCGCCTCCCGACTGGCCGCCCGCCGCACCTGGACCGTCTCCGCGCTGGCCGGCAAGCTCAGCGACGAGCGGCGCCGACTGGACGAGCTGCGCGCCGGCGACCTCGCCGTCAAGGCCACCTTCGAGCTGGGCTACGGCCAGTTGGAGCCGCAGCAGGCGCGCGCCTTCCGGCTGCTGGGGCTCGCCGACGGGCCGGACATCTCGCTGGAGGCCGCGGCGGCCATCCTCGACATGGACCCGCTGGACGCCGAGGACCTGATCGAGTCCCTGGTCGACACCAGCCTGCTGGAGTCCGCCGCCCCCGGCCGCTACCGCTTCCACGACCTGGTCCGGCTGTTCGCGCGGGCCTGCGCCGAGCGCGACGAGCAGCCGCCGGCCGAGCTGGGCGCCGCGATGTCCCGGCTGCTGGACTTCTACCTGGCGACGGCCCGGCAGGTGTACTCGGTGGAGCGGCCGGGCGACCGGCTGGTGGCCCACCTGGCGCCCACCGAGGGCGGCGGGCTCACCTTCCCCAGCAAGGACGCGGCGCTCGACTGGCTGTTCGCCGAGGCCGAGTGCCTGCTCGCCTGCGCCCAGCAGTCCACCGCCCGCGGCCTGCTGCGGCGCGCCGTGGACCTGCTGCTGGCCGCCAAGGACCTGGCCGAGTCCGGCGCGCACGCCCGCCGCTACGAGCAGGCCGCCGCCGCCATCCGGGACGCGGCCCACGCGGTCGACGCCCCGCTGGCCGAGGCCCGCGCCCGTACCGTCCTGACCTATGTGCACAGCGTCACCGGCCGGTTCGACCAGGCGGACGTGGAGGCGCAGCACGCCATGCTGCTCGCCGTGGTGGCCGACGACCCGCTGGTGCAGGGGCACGCCCCCATCGAGCGCGGCATCGTGGCCTTCTACGAGACCCGCTTCGAGGACGCGGAGTCCTACCTCACCCAGGCCCTGCACGCCTTCCGGGCCGACCGGAACGAGCCGGGCGAGGCGAGCGCGCTGAGCAACCTGGCCCGGGTGTACGTGGACATGGGCCGGGTGGCGGCCGGCGTGGAGCTGGCGGAGCGCGCGCTGGCCATCTACCGCCGGATGGGTGTCTCGCTGCGGCTGGCCAACGGCATGTACGCGCTGGGGCTGGCGCTCACCCGCGCCCAGCGGCTGGACGAGGCGCTGGCCCATCTCACCCAGGCGCTGGCCATGTTCCACGAGAGCCGGCAGCGGCTCTGGGAGGGCATGACCCACTACCGCCTGGCCGAGGCGCATCTGGCCGGCAACGAACCGGCCCGGGCGGCCGAGCACGCCGAGCAGTCCCTGGCGCTGCGGGGCCTGGGCGGCGAGTGGCGGCGCGGCGGGTTCCTGACCGTCCTGGGCAAGGCGCTGGACGCGATGGGCCAGACGGACCGGGCACGGGCCTGCTGGAGCGAGGCGCTGTCCATCTACGAGCGGCTGGGTTCGCACGAGATCGACGAGGTGCGCCGACTGCTGACGCCGGCCGCGGTCGCCTGACCCTGTCTC
>NZ_SRID01000182.1 GCF_004684805.1 Streptomyces palmae | reverse complement strand
CCGGGTGCCGATCCGCGCCCGGAAGCGGGTCTGCGGGAACTGCTGCTGGAGCCGGCCCAGCTCCTCGGCCTTGAGGTGGCTGACGTACATGGTGTGCAGCGGCAGCCGGGCCGCGCGCAGCCGGTCCATCCAGCCGATGACCTCCTCCACCGCGTCCATGCCGTCGGTACGGTCCAGCGGCAGGTGGATGGCGAAACCCTCCAGCCGCACGCTCTCGATGGCGTTGTGCAGCTGGGGCAGGTCCTCGGGGCTGACCCCGTGCCGCTTCATGCTGCTCATGACCTCGACCACGACGCGGGCGCCGGCCAGGCCGTACGCGCCGTCGAGGGAGGAGACCGAGCGGATCACCCGGTCCGGCAGCGGCACCGGCTCCTCGCCGCGCCGGAACGGGGTCAGCACCAGCAGGTCGCCGCTGAAGTAGTCCTTCATGCGGGCCGCTTCGTAGGTGGTACCCACCGCGAGCATGTCGGTGCCGATGCGGGCGGCCTCCTCGGCCAGCCGCTCGTGCCCGAAGCCGTAGCCGTTCCCCTTGCAGACCGGGACTATGCCCGGGAACTGCTGGATCACGGAGTGCTGATGGGCCCGCCAGCGTGCGGTGTCAACGTAGAGGGTGAGCGCCATGGACGGGACCCAAGACCTTTCTCGTGGCTGTGGCCTGCGCCGCGGGGGGACCCGCGGCGGTCGATGGAACGGAGGACGGTGGAGCTGCGCGACCCCGCGGACGGGGCGCGGGAGCGGCGGTCAGCGACGCGACATATACATGTCGAGGGCCTTGTGCAGCAGCTTGTTGAGCGGGAAGTCCCACTCGCCGAGGTACTCGGCCGCCTGGCCGCCGGTGCCCACCTTGAACTGGATCAGGCCGAACAGGTGGTCCGTCTCGTCCAGGGAGTCGCTGATGCCGCGCAGGTCGTAGACGGAGGCGCCGAGACCGTAGGCGTCCTGGAGCATCCGCCACTGCATCGCGTTGGAGGGGCGGACCTCGCGCTTGTGGTTGGCGGAGGCGCCGTAGGAGTACCAGACGTGCCCGCCGACGATCAGCATGGTGGCGGCGGCCACCGCCTCGTTCTCGTGGATCGCGAAGTACAGCCGCATCCGGTTGGGGTCCTCGGAGTTGAGGACGTTCCACATGCGCTGGAAGTAACCCAGCGGGCGCGGGCGGAACTTGTCGCGCTCGGCGGTGATCTCGTACAGCCGCTGCCACTCGGCCAGGTGCTCGTAGCCGCCCTGGACCACCTGCACGCCGGCCTTCTCGGCCTTCTTGATGTTGCGCCGCCACAGCTGGTTGAAGCCCTTGTGGACCTCTTCCAGGGAGCGGTTCGCCAGCGGCACCTGGAAGACGTAGCGGGGCTGGACGTCGCCGAAGCCGGCGCCGCCGTCCTCACCCTGCTGCCAGCCCATCCGGCGCAGCTGGTCGGCGACCTCGAAGGCGCGCGGCTCGATATGGGTGGGTTCCACATCGCGCAGCCGCTTCACCTCGGGGTCCTGGATGCCGGCCTTGATCGCGGTGGCGTCCCAGCGGCGGATCACCACCGGGGGACCCATCTTCACGGAGAAGGCGCCCTGCCGCTTGAGGTGGGCCAGCATCGGCTGCAGCCAGTCGGAGAGGTTGGGCGCGTACCAGTTGATCACCGGGCCCTCGGGCAGGTACGCCAGATACCGCTTGATCTTCGGAAGCTGCCGGTACAGCACCAGACCCACGCCGACCAGCTGCCCGTTCCGGTCGAACCAACCCAGGTTCTCCGCACGCCACTCCGACTTGACGTCCGCCCACGCCGGCACCTGCATGTGGCTGGCCGCGGGCAGGCTCTGGATATACGCCAGATGCTGCTCTCGGCTGATCGTCCTCAGGGTCAGGCTCATTGCGGGGCGCTCCTCGGCAGGTTTGTCCCCGTGGTCGGGGCTCCGGCTCTCGCGCCGAAGCCTACTGCGACAGGGAAGCGCCACGTCTGGGCCCAGGTCCTGTCCGGCCGATCATTGCCGGGCTCGTGCGGACCGGCCGCCCGGTCACGCCGGACGGCCGGGTGGTGGGATCGCGCCCGTCGGTGGTGCGGTCAGCCGAGCAGACCGCCGAACAGCCCGCCGTGGGCCATCCCGAGATAGAAGCCGAAGGCGGCCGCCCCCAAGCCGATGATCAGCACGAACCGCTGCACCGTGGTCGCGGAGATCATCTGACCCCAGGCGCCGGTGACGATGCCGACCAGCCCGGTCCACGAACTGAGCAGATGCAGGCTGTGGAACTGCGCGGTGATGAAGGAGACCACCCCGAGCAGCAGCGTCGCCGCGGCGAGGCTGTCCACCAGAGGATGCGGCTTGCCGTCGGTGTCGAGGAAAGAGAGGAGTCCGTGGCCCTGACGAGGCCGTGCTGCGTGTGCCATGAGGCACCTCCCGGAGCCCAGGGCGGCGCACTGTAACGCCGCTCACACCCGTTGCGTACAGATTGCGGGCATAAGACGCTGGATTTCAACCGGAAGCACCGGGCCGGGTACTCTGGACGGTCTGCACCGGTGTCTGCCGGAGGCGAGCACGGCCCACGGCGGTGACTCACCGAACGGTCGGACCATCGGCGCAGAACGCATCACGACCCTCCTGCCACGGAACGACCGTGGCCGCTGAGTCCAAAGGAGGTGGGTTCCACATGCGTCACTACGAGGTGATGGTCATCCTCGACCCCGATCTGGAGGAGCGCGCTGTCTCCCCCCTGATCGAGAACTTCCTTTCCGTGGTCCGCGAGGGCAACGGCAAGGTCGAGAAGGTCGACACCTGGGGCCGTCGTCGTCTCTCGTACGAGATCAAGAAGAAGCCTGAGGGCATCTACTCGGTCATCGACCTGCAGGCCGAGCCTGCGGTCGTCAAGGAGCTCGACCGCCAGATGAACCTGAACGAGTCGGTCCTCCGGACCAAGGTCCTCCGTCCCGAGACCCACTGAGCCACACGCTCAGCGGCCCTCGGGTATCGCAACGAGTAGCAAGCAGCAATCCCGCCGAGAGGTTCCCCCAATGGCAGGCGAGACCGTCATCACGGTCGTCGGCAATCTTGTCGACGATCCCGAGCTGCGCTTCACCCCCTCCGGTGCGGCGGTCGCGAAGTTCCGCGTCGCGTCCACGCCCCGCACCTTCGACCGTCAGACCAATGAGTGGAAGGACGGCGAGAGCCTGTTCCTGACCTGCTCGGTGTGGCGGCAGGCGGCGGAGAACGTCGCCGAGTCGCTTCAGCGCGGCATGCGCGTCATCGTGCAGGGCCGACTCAAGCAGCGGTCCTACGAGGACCGCGAGGGCGTCAAGCGCACGGTCTTCGAGCTGGATGTCGACGAGGTCGGCGCCAGCCTGCGCAACGCCACGGCCAAGGTCACCAAGACCAGCGGCCGCGGTGGCCAGGGTGGCTACGGCGGCGGAGGCGGCCAGGGCCAGGGTGGCGGCGGCTGGGGCGGTGGCCCCGGCGGCGGCCAGCAGGGCGGCGGCGGAGCTCCCGCGGACGACCCGTGGGCGACCGGCGCACCGTCCGGCGGCCAGGGCGGCGGCGGTGGTGGCTGGGGCGGTGGCTCCGGCAACTCCGGCGGCTACTCGGACGAGCCGCCCTTCTAGGCCCCGGGCGCGCTCCTCGCGTGTTTCACGTGAAACGGCGTTTCACGTGAAACAGCCGCCACGGCACCTCCTGTGTCGGGGTGGCGAGCGGTGCGGCGCGTGAACCGGTGGCCCGGTGAGGGCGACAGCACACACTTCTTGATCACACTGGAGAGAGACAATGGCGAAGCCGCCTGCTCGCAAGCCTAAGAAGAAGGTTTGCGTGTTCTGCAAGGAGAAGATCTCCTACGTCGACTACAAGGACACGAACCTGCTGCGGAAGTTCATTTCCGACCGCGGCAAGATCCGTGCCCGCCGGGTCACCGGCAACTGCACCCAGCACCAGCGTGACGTCGCCACGGCCGTGAAGAACAGCCGTGAGATGGCGCTGCTGCCCTACACCTCCACCGCGCGCTAAGGGAAGGGTGACCGAATCATGAAGATCATCCTCACCCACGAGGTCTCCGGCCTCGGCACCGCCGGCGACGTCGTTGACGTCAAGGACGGTTACGCCCGTAACTACCTGGTCCCGCGCGGTTTCGCGATCCGCTGGACCAAGGGTGGCGAGAAGGACGTCGAGCAGATCCGTCGCGCTCGCAAGATCCGCGAGATCGCCACGATCGAGCAGGCCAACGAGGTCAAGGGCCAGCTCGAGGGCGTCAAGGTGAAGCTGGCCGTCCGTGCCGGCGACGCCGGCCGCCTGTTCGGCTCCGTCACCCAGGCCGACATCGCCGAGGCGATCAAGGCCGCCGGTGGCCCGGACGTGGACAAGCGCCGCGTCGAGGTCGCCGCGCCGATCAAGACCCTGGGCTCGCACCAGGTGTCCGTGCGTCTGCACGCCGAGGTTGCCGCCAAGCTCGGCATCGAGGTCGTCGCGGCCTGACCGCGGCCCTCGGCCCAGTGCCAAGGGGCCGTACCCCCAGCCGGGGGTGCGGCCCCTTGGCCGTGCCGCATGGCCGTGCCGCGCGACGGGTGTGGGGCCGGGATCAGGCCCGTACCGCGCCGGTGACGATCCAGCGGCCGGAGCGGGCCCGCAGCCACAGCGTCACCAACCGGGCAGCGATCATCAGCGCCATCGTCCACCACAGGGCGGTCAGTCCGCCGCCCAGCGTGGGGACGAGCAGGGCGACCGGGGCGAACACCGCCAGCGTGACGAGCATGGCCCAGGCCAGGTACGGACCGTCCCCGGCGCCCATCAGCACCCCGTCGAGGACGAAGACGATGCCCGACAGCGGCTGGGTGAGCGCCACCACCAGCAGCGCCGGCAGCAGCGTGTGCCGCACCGCCGGGTCGTCGGTGAACAGCGGGGTGAACAGCGGCTGGGCGGCCACCACCAGCAGCCCCAGCACCACCCCGGAGGCGATCCCCCACCGCACCATGCGGCGGCAGGCGGCCCGGGCGCCCGCGGCGTCCCCGGCGCCCAGGCAGCGGCCGATGATGGCCTGGCCGGCGATGGCGATCGCGTCCAGGGCGAAGGCGAGCAGGTTCCACAGGGAGAGAACGATCTGGTGGGCGGCGACCTCGGTGTCCCCCAAGCGGGCCGCGACACCGGTGGCGATCAGCATGATGGCGCGCAGGCACAGGGTGCGGACCAGCAGCGGGGCGCCGGCCTGGGCGCAGGCCCGGATGCCGGCCGGGTCCGGGCGGAGCGCGGCACCGTGCCGTCGGGCGCCCCGCACCACCACGACCAGGTAGACGGCGGCCATCGCCCACTGGGCGAGGACGGTGCCCCAGGCGGAGCCGGCGATGCCGAGACCGGCCCCGTAGACCAGGCCGGCGTTGAGCGCGCCGTTGGCGGCGAACCCGCCGACGGCGACGTAGAGCGGGGTGCGGGTGTCCTGGAGGCCGCGCAGCACTCCGGTGGCGGCGAGCACCACCAGCATGGCGGGGATGCCCAGCGAGCTGATCCGCAGATAGCTGACCGCCGGTGGCGCGGCGGTGGCGGAGGCGCCGAAGAGGTCGATCAGCGCGGGCGCGGCGGGCAGCGCCACGGCTATCAGCGCCGCGCCGAGGAGGAGGGCGAGCCAGATGCCGTCCATGCCCTGGCGGAGGGCACCGGGCAGGTCGCCCGCGCCGAGCCGCCGGGCCACGGCGGCCGTGGTGGCGTAGGCGAGGAAGACGAAGACGTTGACGACGGTGGTGAGCAGGGCGGCGGCGATGCCCAGACCGGCGAGCTGGGCGGTGCCCAGATGGCCGACGATGGCGCTGTCGACCATGACGAAGAGCGGCTCCGCGACCAGCGCCCCGAAGGCGGGCAGGGCGAGGGCGATGATCTCCCGGTCGTGGCGGCGGGTGGTGCCGCCCGGTTGTTCCGGGGCGGTCGCGGGGGCCTGTGTCATGGAACCAATCTAATCTTCCACAGGTAAGAGACTCAACCGTGTTGCGTCCCTTACATCGAGCGACCGGGGACGATCTTCTCTGTGCCGTTTGTCGCGATCTTGGGCCGGCTGGGGAAGTTTTTCTTCCCCACAGCCTGCGGATGGAGAACCCGCAGGTCAGAAGGGTGGTCCTGGGGGGAGTGTGGGCTTGTCCACAGCACTGTCCCCCGTGTCGTACACAGGATCGGCGACGTTCTCCACAGGAAGTGGTCCTTCGTCCACATGGCCTGTGGATAACCAGATTGGCGGACGGCCCTCGGCGGCCTAACGTGGTGCGGCGCCCGCCGCTGCAAACCCTCGTCGAGCGCCCACTCGTTGTCAGAGCCGTGCCGTAAAAAAGAGGGGCACCACAAGTCCGCGCCGCGGACGGGAGGAGGTGGCGGGGTGAGCATGCCCGAGCCCCTGGACGACCCCTGGGCCGACACCGGCCCCAGCGACCGGCTCCCGGCCCCCAGGCCCCGCCGGGACGACGGCCGCGGGTCCTTCGAGGGCGGTCGCGGCGGCCGTGGCCGTGACGGCGGCGGGCATGAGGGCGGCGGTGACGGCGGCTGGGACGGGCCGGGCTTCGAGCGGGTGCCCCCGCAGGACATGGACGCGGAGCAGTCGGTGCTCGGCGGCATGCTGCTCTCCAAGGACGCCATCGCCGACGTGGTCGAGGTGCTCAAGGGCAACGACTTCTACCGCCCCGCGCACGAGACCATCTACCAGGCCATCCTCGACCTGTACGCCAAGGGCGAGCCGGCCGACCCGATCACCGTCGCGGCCGAACTCACCAAGCGCGGCGAGATCACCCGGGTCGGCGGGGCCTCCTATCTGCACACCCTGGTGCAGTCCGTCCCCACCGCCGCCAACGCCGAGTACTACGCCGAGATCGTCCATGAGCGCGCCGTGCTGCGCCGGCTGGTCGAGGCGGGCACCCGCATCACCCAGATGGGATACGCGGCGGACGGCGACGTGGACGAGATCGTCAACAAGGCCCAGGCCGAGATCTACGCCGTCACCGAGCAGCGGACCAGCGAGGACTACCTGCCGCTGGGCGACATCATGGAGGGCGCGCTCGACGAGATCGAGGCGATCGGCTCCCGCAGCGGCCAGATGTCCGGCGTCCCCACCGGCTTCACCGACCTGGACGCCCTGACCAACGGGCTCCACCCCGGCCAGATGATCGTCATCGCGGCCCGCCCGGCGATGGGTAAGTCCACGCTCGCCCTGGACTTCGCCCGGGCCGCGTCGATCAAGAGCAATCTGCCGAGCGTGATCTTCTCGCTGGAAATGGGGCGCAACGAGATCGCGATGCGTCTGCTCTCGGCCGAGGCGCGGGTGGCGCTGCACCACATGCGCTCGGGCAGCATGACCGACGAGGACTGGACCCGGCTCGCCCGCCGGATGCCGGACGTCTCCGCGGCCCCGCTCTACATCGACGACTCCCCGAACCTGTCGATGATGGAGATCCGGGCCAAGTGCCGCCGCCTCAAGCAGCGCAACGACCTCCAGCTGGTCATCATCGACTACCTCCAGCTGATGCAGTCCGGCGGCGCCCGGCGGCCCGAGAGCCGTCAGCAGGAGGTCTCGGACATGTCCCGTAACCTCAAGCTGCTCGCCAAGGAGCTCGAGGTCCCGGTCATCGCCCTCTCCCAGCTGAACCGCGGACCCGAGCAGCGCACCGACAAGAAGCCGATGGTCTCGGACCTGCGCGAGTCGGGCTCCATCGAGCAGGACGCCGACATGGTCATCCTGCTGCACCGCGAGGACGCGTACGAGAAGGAGTCCCCCCGCGCGGGCGAGGCCGACCTGATCGTGGCCAAGCACCGAAACGGCCCCACCGCCACCATCACCGTCGCCTTCCAGGGCCACTACTCCCGCTTCGTGGACATGGCCCAGACCTGACGCCGGCGTCTGCGGGTTCTCGGGCTCGGTGGGGCTCGGCGGTCCCGGCGTTACGGCTCACTCCGTCACGGGCAGGCATTCGGCGAGCAGGTCGACGATGTCCTGCCAGGCGCGCTCCGCTTGCCGCGGGTGGTAGCCGACGCCGGGGAGTACGGCGTGGTCGACCGTCGGGTGGTGGAAGGCGTGCTGGGCCCCGCCGTAGACCACCAGGCGCCAGTCGACGCCCGCGGCCTGCATCTCGGCGGCGAAGGCGTCCCGTTGCTCGGCCGACATGATCGGGTCCTCCGAGCCGACCCCGGCCCACACGGGGCAGCGGATGCGGGCCGCCTCGCCCGGTCGGCCCGTGGTCAGGCCGTTGACCGTACCGATGGCCCGCAGATCGACGCCGTCGCGTCCGAGTTCCAGCGCGATCGCGCCCCCGGTGCCGTAGCCGATGGCGGCGATCCGGTCGGGGTCGGTGCGCGGTTCGGCGCGCAGTACGTCGAGTGCCGCGTGGCCGATCCCCCGCATCCGGTCGGGGTCGGCGA
The DNA here is from genome assembly GCF_004684805.1 of Streptomyces palmae. GTDB lineage: Bacteria > Actinomycetota > Actinomycetes > Streptomycetales > Streptomycetaceae > Streptomyces > Streptomyces palmae. Next base: position 5,056 of record NZ_SRID01000182.1, on the reverse strand, counting down.
GCAGCGGCATCACGCGGTCCAGCATCTCCTGCGGGTCGGCGATCCAGCGCCCGCCGTGGAGGTCGAAGGCCAGTGCCACGTACCCCAGTTCGGCGAGGGCATCGGCCCGGCGGCGCTGGAAGTCGCTCAGGCCCGGGCCCTCGGGCCCGATCAGGACCGCGGGCCGGCGGTCGGTGCCGGCGGGGAGTGCGAGGTGCCCCATCATCGTCAGACCGTCGGCCGGGTAGGCGACCGTGCGAGTGGTAACCGTCGTCATGGACCGGACGGTAGTGAGTTCCGAGTCCCCTCGGGTCGGGTTTAACTGACGGCAGAACGGCGCGGGCGCGGGCCCGTGGACGAGCACCGAGCGGCGCGCCGTCAGAAGCCGTCAGAAGCTGTCCGAAGCTGTCAGAACCAGTGCAGGCAGTGCGGGGGGCGCTCGGCGCGGAAGAGGGCGTCGGCGAGGGGGGCCGCGCCCGAGTGGTGGGCCCGGATGTGTCCGGCACGTACGAGGGTGCTCGGGGTGGTGCCGCCCAGGTAGATCGAGCCCAGGTCGCTCACGTCCAGGGACAGGTCGGGCTCCCGGTCGGTCGGGGCGCAGTCGGCCCTGCCGTCCCGGACGGTCAGCAGGTGGCGGCCGTGCTCGCCGAGGAACGGGTCGTGGACGTCGAGGACGAGCTCGCCGTCCGTGAACCAGCCGCGCGCGGTCAGCGCACGGGGGACGTCCAGCAGCCGCACCCAGAGCCAGTCGGTGTCGATTCCGACCTGGGCGGCGCGGAAGTCCTCGAGCTGCCAGCGCAGCGGGTGATCGGGCGGGAAGTGCTTGAACACGACCTGGGTGGCCAGGTCGTGGCTGAGCAGGAACCGGGCCAGGGCCGTGAAGGCGGTGTCGTTGGCGGCGATGGTCTCGTCGACCGTCAGGGTGCCGGCCTTGTCGCGCACGTAGCTGGCGTATCCGTCCGGGGTGCCGTCGGCGTCCCGGTGGACGGCGATGTGGCGCGGCGCCGGGGAGACCGGGGGCTGCCCCGCGCCCAGGGCCCACCAGCGGGGCGGCCGGGAGAGCGCGCCGGGCTGGGTGCGGCGGTACCGGTCGTAGACCTCTTCCAGGATCTTGCCGCTCTCGGCACGCCGCAGCAGCTCGATCGAGCCGGTGTCCGAGCCGGTCACCGGGGCGTCGGCCGCCGCGTGCGCCCGGGGGAGGGCGAGGGCGGCCTGGTGGCGCGGGACGGTCAGTCGCTGCTCGTAGGTCGCCGGTCCGTAGCCGAACCGCCGGTAGATCAGGGCCTCGGAGGCCAGCAGTACGGAGAGGAACTCCCCGCGGGCCCGCAGCTCGGCTATCTGGTGCCGCATCATCGTGCTGAGCACGCCCTGACGCCGGTGCGAGGGCAGGACGCCGACGGCGGTCACCCCGGCGGCCGGGGCGAGGGTCCCGCCGGGGAGGGTGAGCTCGAAGGAGTAGGCGCCGGCGGTGCCGATGGGCCGTCCGTCCGCCGCCGTCGCGAGGAGGCCGCGGTCCATCTCGAACGCGGACCACCAGCCCTGGCTGCCCTCGGCCGGGGGGTCCGGGATGAGCCCGAACGCGGCATGGAGTGTGTCGACGAAGACGTCGAGATCCTCGTCGGTCGTGGGACGGATCTCCATCGCTGCCGCTGCCTCCCCTTGATCCCGGCACCCGGCCTGGGTGCCCCGCCACAGTGCAGCGTCGTCCCGTGGCCAGGTCAAACGAATTACGACCGGGGGGAGTGGACGGGCGGTCCGGTGCGGCCGGGTCTCCGGAGGGTGGTCCGGCTGTGCCGGGGGTTGGTGAGCGGGTGGCCGCGGGAGCCGGCCGCGAGGCGGTGCCGCCGAGCCGCGGCGCCGGCGCGCCCCCGTGGGTGGGGCAGCGGGGGAGAGCGCTGGTCAGGGAGGTGCCGTGGGAGGCGGGGCGCGGGGCCCGCGCGTGGCGGTCCCCGCGTCGTCGCCGGCAGGGGCCCGGGGTCAGCGCCGGAGCATTCGCCAGAAGGCCAGGGAGGTCTCCTCGGCCGTGGCGGGGGTTTCCTCCGAGACCCAGGAGGCGATCACGCCGAGCAGGGCGCCGGCCAGGTAGGCGGCGTGGACGGTCTCCGGTACGTCGTCGAAGCCCGCGGGGCGGCGCCCCTCCCGGAAGGAGGCGGTGAGTTCGGCGGTGAGGCGTTCCCGCATGCGCGCGCAGAACAGGGGGCTCCCCTGGGTGCCCAGCATGCGCCGGTAGATCGCGGCGTTGCGGGCGATGTGCTGGAACAGCGCGTCCAGGGGACGGGGTGCCTCGTCGCCGGGGGCGTCGAGAGGGCAGGTGGCCGCCGCCCGCACCACATGCGCCACCGCTTCTTCCATGGCGTCCGTGACGAGCGCGTCCACGTCGGGGAAGTGCTGGTAGACGGTGGCCCGGTTCAGGCCGGCGTGCCTGGCGACTTCGGACATGGTGATCGTCGCGGGGTCCTTGGCCGCGGCCAGCTCCAGGATCGCCGTCCGCATCCGGGCCCGGCTGCGTCGGGCACGGGGGTCGTCGAGGTTCATGGCGCTCACACTAACCAACATATGTCGCTTTGCTGATCGACAGATGTTGGTTAGTGTGGCTGTCGTGCGAATCGAGATCTGGGCGGACGTGGTCTGCCCGTGGGCCTACATCGGCAAGCGGCGTCTGGAGAAGGCGCTCGCCGGTTCGGAGTCGGCTGAGGCCGAGGTGGTCTGGCGTCCTTTCCGGATCGACCCGACCGCGCCGGACCAGGCGACGCCCATCGAGGAGGTCTGGCGGGATCCACTGGTGGACACCGCGCTGCGGGCGTGCGCCCCGGGCCTGACCCCCGCGGAGAACCGGATCCGTGTCTCCCGGATCGCGGCGGAGGAAGGGCTGGGCCCAACGTGGGGCGCGGCCTGGCGGGCCAGCAGCCATGACGCCCACCGCCTCCTCCACCTGGCCCGCGAGCACGGCGGCGCCGGGCTGCAGGGCGAGGTGGCCGAGCAGGTGATGAAGGCGCACTTCGTCGAGGGCGACGACATCGGCGATCACCGGTGCCTCGCGGCGGTCGCCACCCGGTCCGGCTTCGCCGAGGGGGCGAAGCTGCTGGCGGGCGGTGCGGGAGACCGCGAGGTGCGGGAGCTTCTCCTGATCGGCAAAGCGCGGGGCATCGCGACATCGCCGACGATCGTGGTCGGTGACCGGGCCCTGGCCGGGGCCCAGCCGCCGGAGGCGATCGCGGAGTTCCTCGCCGGAGGCGACCGGGGCCGGGGGATGCCGGAGGAGGTGCGGCGGCTCCGCTGGGCCGAGTCCCTGCTGGACCAGCGCGACCCGCTGGGCGCGCTGACCCTGCTCAGGCCGCTGCTGGAGGAGTACGGGGACGACCTGAACGTCCGTCGCCTCGCGGCCCGCGGCTACTTCCACTCCGCGCAACTGTCCCGTGCCCGGGACCTGCTGGAGCGGCTGGTCATCGACGCGCCGGAGGACTCCTACACGCGGCTCATGCTCGGCCGCACCCTCCAGCGCCTGGGGCACGAGGAGCAGGCGGCGCCGCACCTGAGGCTGGCCGCCGCCATGTCGCCGGAGTACGCCTGACGGGCCCGCGACGGCGTCGGGCGCGGGATCACCACCGCGACGGCGCCCCCATGGGCGGTATCCCGGACGGGCCGGCCGCGGGGCGCGGGGCCGGGGGTGAGGCGTGCGGCGGGTCGCCATGGGCCCGCGACGGGGTCGGGCGCGGGATCACCACCGCGGTGGACGGGGATGTGCCGGCTCGGGCCGGCTACCGTCCGCGGGTGCGGGCGCGGAGTACATTGCGGTAGTCGTCGACCGCCTCCCCGGCCTCCGCCGCGCGGGCCCGCAGGCCGTGCGGGACGCGTTCGGCCACCAGGGTCCGCAGCACGTGGTCGGGGGAGAACCCTCCGGAGAATCCGCTCGGCGCGTTGGAGCTGATCAGCGGTGCGTTGGCGAACACCGAGGAGTCGTCCTCGGAGTGCCGGTACGTCCAGCGGCACGGCCAGTTCCGTACCGCGGTCTCGCCGAAGTACCTGACCGCGCCCTCCAGGAAGTCGTCCGCGCCCGCCGCCTCCAGCGCGGCGGGGCCGTCGAAGCGGTCCAGCACCAGCCGCTCCAGGGCCGTGAGCGAGTCCGGCGAGTGGTCGAAGGGGAAGTCGTCGGGCAGGTGGTCCGTCCGCCACCGCCGCAGTGCGGCTTCCATGGGGGCCAGCCAGGCGTCGAGGCGCCGGCGGGACTCCTCGTCGGCGTGCAGGCGGTCGTCCTCCAGGTACCAGGCGGCCGTCTCGGGCTCCGCCGCGGGAAGCCCGTCGTGTACCCGATTGCCGAGCTCCACCGGCATCGACAGGCCGAAATCCCTCAGCCCCTGGGCCTGGTCCGGGGTGAGCAGCAGCCACCAGGCGTCATAGGAGTCCTCGTCCAGCTGGTAGAAGGCCCGCGGATCGTCGTTTCCGGGTACGAGGTCGCCGATGGCGTCGAAGACGGCGTACCAGTCCATGTAGCGGGTGGTCTCGGAGAGGTGCTGGGTGCGGTGCCATATCGACCGGCCGTTGCGCCGGAAGTGCAGGTGCTCCTCTCCGTCCTCGTCCCGCACCAGCTCGACGTCGTCGACGACCACCGTGCCGCCCGAGCACGCCGCCGCTTCGAGCAGCAGGTCCTCGTACCCCGACTCCAGATCGCCCAACGCCTTCTCAGGGGTCTGGAAGCCGATGCCGCAGTCTTCCAGGAGGGAGGTCAGCTCATCGGGGTCCGCGTACGCCTCGTCGAGGTCGATGTCGAGCTCGGCATGGCCCGCCAGGCCGGCCGCGGCCTGCTCCCGGGTCGCGATGCCCAGCCGGACCAGGGTGTCCGCGAACTCGCGGAGGGTGCGCGGTGTCGTGGTGCCCATGGCAGCAGCCTCACATACCGCGTCTGCTCCCGGGCAGCCGGGGGCGGCGAACTCCCGTGCAGCAAGCGGAAGTTGAGTGCCGAGGTGTTCGGTCGGCATCGGCTGGCGGGCCGAATGTCAGTGGTGGCTGCCAGCATGGTCTTCTCGGTTCACCTGGGGAGGTCGCGGTATGGGATCGGTATCGGGCGGGGGCTCGAGGA
>NZ_SRID01000181.1 GCF_004684805.1 Streptomyces palmae | reverse complement strand
CGACGAATCGTTCGGCTGTGAGGGCGGGGCGGTTCCAGTAGCCGCGGGCGACGCCGGTGCCGGCTATGTAGAGTTCGCCGGCGGTGCCGGGGGGCGTGAGGTTGAGGGTGTCGTCGAGGACGTAGACGCGCATGGTGTCCAGGGGGCGGCCGATGGGGACGTTGGTGGCGGCTACCTGGTGGGGGGCTTGCATGCGGTGGTAGGTGGCGAAGGTGGTGGTTTCGGTGGGGCCGTAGACGTGGACGATGGCGGTGCTGGGTGCGGCGTCGATGGCGTGTTGGATGGCGGTGGGGGAGCCGAATTCGCCGCCTGTCCATACTTCGCGGAGGGAGGACAGGGTGGTGGGGTCGTCTTCGGTGATGATGTTGAACAGGGCGGTGGTCAGGAAGGCGCTGGTGACTTTTTCGCGGGTCAGGAGGTCGGCCAGGGTGTGGGGGTCCAGTGGTCCGGGTGGGGCGATGATGACGGTTCCGCCGCCCAGGAGTGGGGCCCACATTTCGTAGGTGGAGGCGTCGAAGGCGTGGGGGGAGTGCATCAGGACGCGTTCGTGGGCGCCGTTGGTCCAGGCTCGGTCGGTGGCCAGTGCGGTGACGTCGTGGTGGGTGACCGCGACGCCCTTGGGTGTGCCGGTTGAGCCGGAGGTGAACATGAGGTAGGCCAGCCAGCCGGGGTGGACGCGGGTGTGGACGGGGTCGCTGGGCTCGGTGGTGGTGGTGAGGGCGTGGTCCACGATGAGTGTGGTGACACCGGTTTCGGTGGCGCGTTGGTGTTCGGTGGTGTCGGTGAGCAGGATCTGGGCGCCGGTCTGGTTCAGGACCCAGCGCATGCGTTCCATGGGGTAGTCGGAGTGGAGTGGGACGTAGGCGCCGCCGGCCTTGAGTACGGCCAGGACCGCGGTGACGACGTCGGCGGAGCGCTGCATCAGCATGCCGACCCGGGACTCGGGTCCCACACCCGCGGCCATCAGCACCCGCGCCAGCCGATTCGCCCGAGCGTCCAACTCCGCATACGACAAACGCAGCTCACCGGCGATGAGGGCAGCGGCATCGGGTGACTCCGCCACGCGCCGTTCGAACAGCTTGGGCACCGAGAAAGCCTGGGGAACCGCCAGCTCCAGATCTGTGATCGCGGTGTCCGGCTCCGCCGCGACAGCCGTCCGAGCGAAGTGGAGGAAGCGGATCTGTGCGGTGGTCGACCGGTCGGCGGGGGCGTCGGCCGGACGCCGGACAGTGATGGTGGGTTCGCCGGCCCGGTCGGCAGTCGAAGGGTCCGCCGCGTCCTGGCAGGCCTGGGCGACCCGGGCGATCAGGTCGCCAAGCGTGTCATGGGCGTTGACGCGCATGCTCACCGTCAGTGCGCCGGTGCGGCCCTGTGCCGCCCGGATCCCGAGCTCGACCGTGGTGGCCCCGGTGAGCCGGTGCAGATAGGCCGCGACGATCGCCGGCGGCACCGTGTACGACGGGGCGGCGGCGTGCCTGGCCGCGGACTCGTGGCCCTCGGCGAGGTCCGTGGTGCGGCCCGGCTGCCGGTGGATGACGAAGGACGCCGCCGCCTCGGCCGGGCCCCCGTCGTCGAAGCGCCGATCGGCCTCGACCGGCGCAGGGGACGCGGCGCGGTAGAGGTCCGCCGCCCGCTGGGCTATGAGCCAGGCGCCGAATTCGGTGGCCTCCTCGGCGCGATGAGCGACGCCGGCCATGCGCAGACGCCACAGAACACGGCCCGGGGCGATGTGGACCAGCTCGGAACGGAAAGGTGGCTCGCCGGCATCTGCGGATTGCGCAACGGATTTCCGGATCGACTCTTCAAGATGCGCGGCATGGAATCCCCCCAGGATTTCCACGCATTCGGTGTACCCCGCGTTGACCGAATCTTCGGACGTACCGATGAAATCCGTGCCGAAAGACATCCCCGTGGACTCCTCAGTCGGTGACTCAGCGGCGCCAGGCTACGGGGAGTTACCTAGCGGGCCGCGTGCGCTACCTAGCGCGCGCCCCAGCGTCTCGCTAAAGAGCCTGGTCAGCGCAGGGGCCACCGCGGTGTTCGGGGGCGTCGTGCGATGCCGTCGTGAAGATGGCGGAAAGTTGCGCGGCCACCAGCTCACGCAACGGGAACGGTGTGGCGCTCGTCTCGGTCTCGAAGGACTCGCACAGTGGGCCCAGTGAGCGCCGGGAATGTTCGGTGGCGCGCCGTACGAGCGGATTGCCGTTGATGCTGGTAGGGGAGTCGGGGAACATGCGCTGCCACATTCCGAGTGCCCGAAGTGGAAGCAGATGACTGCCGTCGTACACGGCGTTCCACAAGGCCTCGGCCAGTTGCGGATCCTCGGGGCGCTCGATGCCGTTCCGCCACGCGTTCGCCGCGGCTCCGGCGAGTTGCAGGGTGTCCTGTACGGCCGGGAGGAACAGGCTGTCCGGAACGGTACGGCCGGCCGCTTCGAGGGCGGCTTGGAGCGGGGCCAGGGTTCGGGTGATGTGTTCGGCCTGCTCGCCGATAGCGGGCGCCCAGCGTCCGGGCGGTGGCACCGGCGGCCGCTCCACCCGCCACTGCGGCACCTCGGCCAGAATGCCGCGGGTGGCGTGGCGCTGGGCGTAGTGCAGGCTGCACGCGCCATGGTCGGGGTGGGCGATGCCCCCGCTCGCGTCGGCGGGGCGGTGCAGAGCGTCCGCGGGCGGCAGGACATGCACGCCTGGGGCGGGCGAGGCCCACCCCAGGGTGTCGACCGACACCACGTCGACCGGGAGCCCGTGCAGGGCCGGGAGCCGCGTCAGTTCCTCCGCGAGCGCCGGACGGTCCTGGTCGAGGATGTAGAAGGCGCCGCCGACGTCGCTGTTGTGCAGCGAACACAGCACCTGGGGGGCGAGTTCGTCGATGGCGCCCATCAGCGCGGTGGTCTCGGGCAGCGGGCGGTCGAACCTGGCCCCCGGGACGTCCAGCGGGAAGGTCCACTCGGGCTGCCCCGCCATGGCGGGCCGGTAGAAGTGCCGGTGGTATGACTCGACGCTCGGCGGGGCGGTGTACCAGCTCTCGTTCAACCGGGCGCCGTCGAGATCCCAGCACGGCAGGATGTGCCAGGTGAACGGGGCGACGGCCGGATCCTGGGCGCGGATCGCCTCGGCGATCAGCCGTGCCAGCTCCATGCTGGTCAGCAGGCCGACGGGCTCGTTGGGATGGGGGCCGGCCACCACCAGTACGCCGCAGGGACCCGAGCCGAGGGAGATCAGTTCCAGCCGCTCGCCGGCCCGGGTGTCGCCCAGGCGGCGCACCCGGCCGCCCGGGACGCCCAGCGCCTCGGCGCGGATCGCGGCCAGCGCGGCGTCCACTTTCGGGAACCGGTCGAAAGCGCGGACCCGGGCAACCAGATGAGCCAGCGGACAAGCTTGCACGGGGTGCTCCTGAGGGGGCGAACAGGTGGGGGGAGAAGTGTCGCCGCACCGTTTATCCCCCCACCAGGAACTGCTAAAACGAAATCAACTATTGGTATTTGTTGATCGTTTCAGAACAATTCAGCCTCAGTGGCGATCAATCTCGGTGCGATCAGTGCAACTCGGCCTCACGTTCGTACGCCAGCTCGCCGAGTAGTTCGGCGGCGGCGGCCTCACCGTGCAGATCGCCGTCCGCGGCGAAGATCCGGCGAGCCCGTGCGGCGGATTCCGTGGCCGCGTCCGCCGCCCCCCGCTCGTTGTGCACCCGGGAGAGCTGGAGCAGCATCCAGGCGGTGGCCTGCGGTTCGCCGACCCGTTCGGAGAGGACGAGCCCCTGCTCCGCCGCCCACCGGGCGTGCTCGAGGTCGCCCACTCGGCAGGCCGCGATGCTGAACCGGTGCAGAACGGTCCACTGGTACGGCAGGTCACCGAACCACGCGGCGGCCCGCCATGCCTGCTGGTAGGCCGGAATCACCTCGGGGAGCCGGTAGTCGGTGGCCAGCGCGCTGATGAAGTCCCGTACGGCCAGCACCTGCGGGTCGTCCGCGTCCATCTCCCGCGTCAGCTTCAGCGCACGCTCGGCGTAGGCTCTGGCCTGCTGGTCCTCGTCCGCGGTCATCCGGCACATCGACAGCCACACCAGGGCGTAGCACATCTCCTGACGTGCGCCGAGCCGCTCGAACGCCTCCAGGCAGCCGGTCAGCCGCCGGAAGGCGTCATGGGAGCGCTGCTGCACCAGGCGCCGGGCCTGGGTGAACTCCGTCCGCCAGGCGACGAGTTGGTCGCCCGCCGCGACGGCGGCCTTGCGGATCGCATCGTGGATGCGCTGGGCCGCCGAACGGGTGGTGACGCTGATCAGACCGGCCAGCTGGGCCGCGTCCGCGTACCAACCCAGCTCGCAGGCCCGCTCGACCACGAACACCGCCAGTCGCCGGCAGGAGTTGTCCCAGGCCAGCGGTTCCTCCACGAGCCGCCGCACCTGCTCGGCCGACAGCACGTCGGGGATCGGCCGCGCCTCGTCCGGCTGCCGGTCCCACACCACGCGCTGGCGGCGGCTCCTGGCGGCCACTCCGATCTGGAGGAAGGCGTCCAGCAGGCGGCGGAGTGCGGCCCGGCCCGTCTCCGAGCTCTCTCCCGCGGCAAGATCCGCGGCGTACACGGACAGCAGGTCGTGCATGCGGTAGCGGGGCTCGCCGGTGAGGTCACGGCCGACCGGGGTGATCAGACTCGTCCCCACCAGCCGCTCGATCAACTGCTCCTCGTCCCCGCTCTCGCCGCAGCCGATCAGCGCGGCCAGCACCCAGGACGGGAAGTCGGCCCCTTCGAGCAGTCCGAGGCGGCGGAAGGCCGTCTGGGTGCCGACGCCGAGCCCGAGGTAGCTGAGCTCCATGCTCGCCCGCATCCCCAGCGAGTCCACCCGGAGTTCGTCGAGGCGGCGTTGCCGGTCGCGCAGCCTGCGGGCGAACGCGGCAAGCCTGGCGTCGGGCCTGGCGGCCAACCGGGAACCCGCGATCCGCACGGCGAGCGGCAGCCGCCCGCACATGGTGACGATCTCCTGGGCGGCCCCGCGCTCGGCCGCGGCCCGCTCCCCGACGAGGCCCGCGAGCAGCTGCTCCGCGTCCCGGGCGCTCAGCACGTCCAGACTGATCTGGTGCCCGCCCGGCAGCCCGGTCAGCCGCTGCCTGCTGGTCACCAGCACCGCGCAGCCCGGCGTGCTGGGCAGCAGCGGCTGCACCTGGCCGAGGTCCACGGCGTCGTCCACGACCAGCAGCACCCGGCGGTCGGTCAGCCTGGCGCGCAGTGCGGCGGCCCGGGCGGCGCTCCCGCTGGGGATCGCCTGGGGGCTCAGCCCGGAGAGCCGGAGCAGGTCGCTGATGGTGTCCCCGGGCGGCTCGCCCCCGGCGGTGCCGGCGAGGTGCACGTACCACTGGCCGTCGGGGAAGTCGCCGCGCAACCAGTGCCCGACGCGTATCGCGAGGGCGCTCTTGCCGACCCCGGGCGGTCCGGAGAGGACCACGACCGGAGCGGTCGGGCCGGCGCCGGAAGCGGTCAGCGCCCCGGCGATGGTCTCGGCCTCCTGGGTACGGCCGACGAAGTCGGCGATGCCGGGCGGTAACTGGCACTGCACGGACCAGCCGTCGCCGCCTCCGGTGTACCGGGTAGCCCCGCTCTCACCTGCGCCGCCGCGCGGTTCGCGGGACTCCGGCTCGTCGGGCGCCACCGGAGGGCGGGCGGAAACGGCGGTCACCTCGCCGTCGAGGATCCGCTGCTGCAACGCGCGTAGCTCGTCCCCCGGCTCCAGTCCGAACTCTTCGATCAGCAGGGTGCGCGCCTGCTGGTAGCACTCCAGCGCCTCCGCCTGCCGGCCGTCCCGGGACAGCGCCAGCATCAGCTGCCCCCAAAACCTCTCGTGCAGCGGGTAGCGGCCGGTCAGCGTGCGCAGCTCACCGAGCAGATCGCTGTGCCGGCCTCTGGCCAGCTCCAGATCCACCCACCGTTCAAGGGCCCGGCTGCGCTCCTCGGCGAGCCGGTCGGCCTCGTCGCGCTGGAGCCGCTCGGAGGGTACGTCGAAGAGGGCGGGACCGCGCCACAGCCGCTCGGCCCGGCGGAGCATGTCGATGGCGGCGCCGACCTCGCCGCTCTGCTCCGCTCGCCGCGACTCCTGGACGAGGTGGCGGAACTCGAGCACGTCCACCGCGCGCGGGTCGATCTCCAGGCGGTACGCGCCGGAGACGGTGCTGATCCGCACCGAGCCGCCCACCTCGCGCTCCATCTCCTTGCGTAAGCGCATGAGATAGACGTAGAGGGTTTCCTTGGCGCTCATCGGCGGGGCGTCGTCCCAGAGCCACTGGATCAGCTCCGCGGTGGAGACGGCGTGGTTCGCCCGGAGCAACAACCCGCCGAGCAGTACTCGGTGCTTGCCCGCCCGGGACCTGAGGACCCCGTTCGGCCCGGCGAGCTCCACCGCGCCGAGCACGCGCCCGGCCACCTCCCCGCATCCGCCACCGCCCGCAACCAAGGGATCTTCCGGCTCGACCGCGCTCCCACAGGCACCGGAATGCTCGTACGACAGCCCCGCACCCAACTCGTCCCCCCTCGAATCGACGCTGCTTCGGCCGATCCTACATAGCGTCGCGTCACTGAATGTAGCGGGACGGTCATGGTGAGTGATCTGTTCGTTATGTCGGTGGCCTGAACTTTTCGCTGTACGCGGGAGTTGTGCGATGGCCGATTCTGCCCGTCGCGGGGCCGAGCGCGGGGTACGTGAGGGCTTCGCCCGCGGGGCCTGGCCGGGGACCGATCGCCATGCCGCCCCTGGGCCGCCCCGCGCGGACGCCCGCGGCCGCCGACCCTGCCGCCCCTGGCGCCGCGCGCCGTCACATCGGCCGCGGGTACGCGCTCCGGTGTGAGCGGAAGGCGCCTGACCCGGGCAAGGCCCGGTTCAGGCGCCTTCTCTCAGGCTTCTAGAAGAAGCCGAGCTTCTTCGGCGAGTACGACACCAGGAGGTTCTTGGTCTGCTGGTAGTGCTCCAGCATCATCCGGTGGTTCTCGCGGCCGATCCCGGACTGCTTGTAGCCGCCGAAGGCCGCGTGCGCGGGGTAGGCGTGGTAGCAGTTGGTCCACACGCGGCCCGCCTGGATGGCGCGGCCCGCGCGGTAGGCCGTGGTGCCGTTGCGGGTCCACACGCCCGCGCCGAGTCCGTACAGCGTGTCGTTGGCGATCTCGATCGCCTCGGCGAAGTCGGCGAACGGGGCCACCGCCACCACCGGGCCGAAGATCTCCTCCTGGAAGATCCGCATGCTGTTGCGGCCCTCGAAGACGGTGGGCTGCACGTAGTAGCCGCCGCCCAGTTCGCCGCCGAGTTCGGCGCGGACCCCGCCGGTGAGCAGCCGGGCGCCCTCCTCACGGCCGATCTCCAGGTACGAGAGGATCTTCTTCAGCTGCTCCTGGGACGCCTGGGCGCCGACCATGGTGGAGGTGTCCAGCGGGTGCCCCTGCACGATCTTCTCGGTACGGGCCACCGCCGCGTCCATGAAGTCCCGGTAGTGCCCGGACTGGACCAGCGCCCGGGACGGGCAGGTGCACACCTCGCCCTGGTTGAGGGCGAACATGGTGAAGCCCTCCAGCGCCTTGTCCCGGAAGTCGTCGTCGGCGGCCGAGACGTCGTCGAAGAAGATGTTGGGGCTCTTGCCGCCCAGCTCCAGGGTGACCGGCTTCAGGTTCTCGCTCGCGTACCGCATGATCAGGCGGCCGGTGGCGGTCTCCCCGGTGAAGGCGATCTTCGCCACCCGGGGGCTGGACGCCAGCGGCTTGCCGGCCTCCTCGCCGAAGCCGTTGACGATGTTCACCACGCCCGGCGGCAGCAGGTCCGCCACCAGGCTCATCCACACATGGACCGAGACCGGGGTCTGCTCGGCGGGCTTGAGGACCACCGCGTTGCCTGCCGCCAGCGCGGGGGCCAGCTTCCAGGTGGCCATCAGGATCGGGAAGTTCCACGGGATGATCTGCGCCACCACGCCCAGCGGCTCGTGGAAGTGGTAGGCCACCGTGTCCTCGTCGATCTCCGAGAGGCCGCCCTCCTGGGCCCGCAGCGCCCCCGCGAAGTAGCGGAAGTGGTCGATGGCCAGCGGGATGTCCGCGGCCAGCGTCTCCCGTACCGGCTTGCCGTTCTCCCAGGACTCGGCGACCGCCAGCTCCTCCAGGTGCTGCTCCATCCGGTCGGCGATCCGGTTCAGGACCGTGGCCCGCTCGGCCGGCGAGGTACGGGCCCAGCCGGGCGCCGCCGCGTGCGCCGCGTCCAGGGCCCGTTCGACGTCCTCGGCGGTGCCCCGGGCCACCTCGGTGAACGGCTGCCCGGTCACCGGCGTCGGGTTCTCGAAGTACCCGCCCCGCTGGGGCGGCACATAGCCGCCACCGATCCAGTGGTCGTAACGCGACCGGTAGCCGACGATCGAACCCTCGGTGCCCGGGTCTGCGTAGCGCGTCATGAACGGCCTCCCGTACTCGTCGAATGCCGTGGCGAACCGGCCTCGGCCGCCGCCGCCCGCACCGTCGCGGGCGGCGGCGGCCCGAGGCTAGCGACCGGCACGTTGCACGGACGTTGCACCGCCCCCGGCGGGCCGGCGCACCGCGTAGTCGGCACGCAGCCCCGCCACCTGCCGCAGCAGCGCCTCCCGCCCCGGCGCCCCGGCCGGCAAGGCGGTCAGCAGCGCCTCGCGCACCTCCAGATCGTGCTCGCCCCACGAGGTGTCGGCCCAGCGCCGCAGCAGCTCGGCGTCCGCCCGGCCCAGCACCGCGCGCCGCAGCCGGTCCTCCAGCAGCCGCCGCAACCGGACCACGCCCGGCGCCTCGGAGCGCGGCAGCAGCGGCCCCCGGTAGGCACCGACCGCGGCGGCCAGGTCGCCGGCCGCCAGCTCCTCCGCCACCTCCTTGCTGTCCAGCGCGACCGGGGCGGCCAGCCGGTACGGGCGGGAGGCGAGCAACGGGCCCACCAACCTCCGCAGCCGGGAGAGTTCGGCGCGCAGGGTGACCGGGGAGCGGTCGTCGGCGCGCTCGCCGTACAGCTCGACGGCGAGCGCCTCGCCGGTCAGTCCGTCCGGGTGGGCGGCGAGCAGGACCGCGATCTCGCTGTGCCGAGGGCCCAGGCGCAGCCGGTCGCCGTCCACCACCAGCAGGGCCTCGTCCCGGCCCAGCGCGGACAGGGCCACCCGGGGTCCGCCGGGCGGCGGGGCCGCGGCGGCCAGCTCGGCCTGGGCCGCGCGGGCGGTCGCCCGCACCAGGGCCAGGCTGTGCGGGCCGGCCAGATGGTCGCCGCCGGTCAGGTCCAGGGCGCCCAGCAGACGCCCGGTGTGCGGGTTGTACAGCGGGGCCGCGGCGCAGCTCCAGGGCTGCGCCCGGTGGGTGAAGTGCTCGGTGGCGAGGATCTGCACCGGTTGGCCGAGGGCCAGCGCGGTGCCCGGGGCGTTGGTGCCGGCGTGCCGCTCGTCCCAGCGCGCCCCGGCCGTGAAGTTCATCCGCTCGGCCCGGCGCCGGACGCCCGGGTGCCCCTCCACCCACAGCAGCCGGCCCCGCTGGTCGCAGACCGCGAGCAGATGCGCGCCGTCGAAGGCGATGCTGCCCAGCAGCTCCCGGAACAGCGGCATGGCCCGGGCCAGTGGATGCTGCTCGCGGTAGGCCCGCAGGTCGGAGTCGGCCAGCTCGACGGGGGGCAGCGCCCCCGGCGCCACCCGAGCGCCGGCCGAGCGCCGCCAGGACTGGGCGACCAGCGGGCGGACCTGGGGCGCCACCTCTCCGGTGGCCAGGAACGCCTCATGGGCACGGCGCACGGCCCGGCTGTGCCCCGCCGGATCGGTGCCCGGCGTCATCGCCGGCCAGGGGTTGACCAACCGGGGCCTCGCTTCGTAGCACGGACGGGACGGACATCGGCGGCCATACGCGGAGGGTCGCCGCCCGGGAGGGCGCGGTACGCCACCGAGGCGGGCATCGTCCGCGGCGCACCGGCCGGTCGCGCCGGACCCGCGCCGGGACGGCTCGCCGCCCACCGCCGTCGCGGGGCGCGACGTGCCAGGCCGCCCCGTCGTCGTTCAGCCTCCCCCCTCGCGCCGAGGTCCCGCAACAGCCGGGACGAGCACGGCGTGATCTCGCTGCCCGCCCGCCCCGAGGTACGGCCTGGGGCTGACGCACCGTCACCGGATCGGCCCGGGGACCGGCCCACGCGGGACCGGCCCAGGTGAGCGGGCTGGTACGGATCATCCGCGACACCGGCCCCCCGCCGTCGCCGCACGCGCGGCGGGTGCAACGATGAGGGGCGTCATGGAAGCGCGGCATATGGGGCACCTGTTGCGGGCGCTGCGGGCCGCGGTGTTCGCAGCGGTCTGCGTGCTGCCCGCGGCACTGGGCCATGCGCTGATGTCCGGATCCGCCGTGCCCTGGTGGATGGTGGCCGCGGGCCTCGCCGGCACCGGCGCCGCCGCATGGTGCCTGTCCGGTCGCGAACGCGGCCCGCTGCGGGTCACCGGGGCCGCGGTCGGCGCGCAGGCGGTCCTGCACACCGGGTTCGCCTTCGCCCAGAGCGTGGCCGCCGGGGCCGGCGCGCCCTCGGCGCGGGTCTGGCTGGCCACCTCCTGCGGCTCACCGGTGCCGGACCACGTACCCGGCCAGGTCGGGCACGTGCACCAGCACATGGCGCAGGCGGGGATGCCGGATCCCGGCGCGGCGACGGCCATGCCCGGGATGGCCCATGGACACAGCGCGGTCGGCATGTGGGCCGCGCACCTTCTGGTGGCGCTGCTGTGCGGCCTGTGGCTGTCCGGCGGCGAACGGGCCGCCTACCGGCTGGGCCGCACCCTGGCGGTACGGCTCTTCGCCCCGGCGCTGCTGCTCCTGGCCAGGGTGCCGCTCCCGGCCGGCCCGGCCCGGGTGCGAGCCGACCGGCACCGCACCGGGCAGCGGCTGCGCCGGCTGCTGCTGGCCCATGTCATCGCCACCCGTGGTCCGCCGCCCCGGATCGCCGTCGGCTGACGGCGTCCAGGCCAAGGACCATGTCACCGGCGCGCCGCCGCGCGGCCCGCCGGTTCCCAGGAAGGACCGCAGGCGATGACCCCTGCCCGCGACCGCGCCGTGCCACCCCTGTGGCCGGTCAGCGGTTCACCACTCGCTCAGCCGGGTGGTCAGTTCCCGCAGCCGCTCCGCGCGCCGCGCCCACTCCCGGCAGGCAGCGCACTCCCGCAGATGCGCGTCGAGGACCCCGTCGGGGATCTCCGGCGGCGGCGCCTCACCGTCGATCCGGGCGGAGACGGCGGTACGAGAATCAGAACAGTCCACGGCTCTATCGTCGCTGATTCAACGGTCCACGCTTCAACTGGAAGTATGGATTCCGGTGCCGATCCCCTCGGAGGCACCGGTGCCTGATCGCGACGACGCGGCGGTGACCGCCTGGGCCATGGCCGCCGCCGGCGGCGACCGCGAGGCGGTGGACCGCTTCATTCGCGCCACCCGCACCGATGTGTGGCGCTATGTCTCCCGGCTGAGCGCCGACCCCCAGGCCGCCGACGACCTCGTCCAGGAGACGTACCTGCGGGCACTGGGCGGACTGCCGCGCTTCGAGGCACGTTCCTCGGCGCGCACCTGGCTGCTCTCCATCGCCCGCCGCGTGGTGGTGGACCGGCTGCGCCGGCACGCCGCCCGGCCCCGCCTCTCGGACACCGAGGACTGGCAGGCGGTGGCCGAGCGGAGCCAGTCCCGGGGGCTGCCCGACCTCGGCTTCGACGACGGGGTGGCGCTGTCCCAGCTGCTCGACGCCCTGCCCTACGAGCGGCGTGAGGCGTTCGTACTGACACAGCTGCTGGGGCTGGCGTACGCCGAGGCCGCCGTGGTCGCGGGCTGCCCGGTGGGCACCATCCGATCCCGGGTCGCCCGGGCCCGGGAGGCGCTGATCGAGCAGCTGACCACCGCGGAACGGGTCGCGGCCGACCCGGACGGCGAGCGCTCCCGCGCCGTGGCCGTCCGCGCCGCCGCGGTCCCGGTGGCCCCGGCGGCCGGCGGACCCCCGGCGGGCCGTTGCCCGGGAGGCGCAACCGACCAGGGCGGCCGGGTACCGGCGCTGGCCGGCTGACGGGAGAGCGACGAGAAAGGGGCCCCGGAGGTGTGTCACACACCCCCGGGGCCCCGGCGCTTCCGGGCCCTCACAGGTCGCCGGCGCGTACCACCACCGCGTTCACCCGCAGCCGGCCGCTGTCCCGGAAGTGCAGCACGAACGGCACCAGGTCGCCCTCCCGGAGCGTGGCCGGCGGCTGGTTCACCATCACGTCCACCCCGGTGGGCGACATCCGCACCGTGCCGCCGGCGGGCAGGGGCAGCGAGGGCATCATGCGCATGGTGCCCGCCCCGTCGCGCTCCACCGTGCGGCTGAGCATGGCCGTGCCGGTGGTCGGCGAAGTGACCCGCAGCAGCACGTCGTCGGCCCCGCCCCGGTTGCGGATGTCGAAGAACGCGGCCGTGGCCTCGGGGTTGCTCGGCAGCAGCAGCCGGGCGCCGGTCACCTGGGGGTCGGCCGGGCTGCCCGCCGCACCGGCGGCGGTCCAGGCCCAGAGCCCGCCCAGGGTGAGCGCGCAGGCGAGCACGGGCACCAGCGCGGCGCGGGTCGCGGACAGGTCGGGCATCATCGCTCCCAGAGGGCGTGGGCGGGTACGGCGGAACGGCGGCGGCCACCGGTGGGCCCCGCGGGACGGCGGGCGGGGGAGGGCCGCCAGCCGCGCAACCGGAGGCTGTTGAGCACCACGATCACCGAGCTGGCGGACATCGCCGCGGCGGCCACCATCGGATTGAGCCAGCCCACGGCGGCCAGCGGCACGGTGACCGCGTTGTAGCCGAAGGCCCAGACCAGATTGGCCCGGACGGTGCCCAGGGTGCGGCGGGCCAGCCGCACCGCGTCGGCCACCGCGGACATGTCCTCGCGGACCAGGGTCACGTCGGCGGCCCCGATGGCCGCGTCGGTACCGCCTCCCATCGCGATCCCCAGGTCCGCCCGGGCCAGCGCCGCGGCGTCGTTGACCCCGTCCCCGATCACCGCCACCCGGTGCCCCCGCTCGCGCAGCTCGCGGACCAGCTCGTCCTTGCCCTCCGGGCTGATCCGGGCGTGCACCTCGGCGATGCCCAGCCGCTCGGCCACCGCCCGGGCGGCCTCGGGGCTGTCCCCGGTGGCCAGCACCGGCCGCACCCCGAGCCGCTTGAGGTGGTCGATGGCCCGGTAGCCGCCCGAGCGGAGGGTGTCGCCCAGCGCGAACACCGCCTGGGCCTGCCCGTCGACCCGCAGCACCACGGCCGTCTGCCCCGCCGCCTCGGCCTCCCGCACGGCGTCCGCCAAGGGCTCGGGCAGCGCCTCGGGCACTGTGCCGGGGGAGTGCGCGGCACCGGAGGACTTCTCGGGGGGCCCGTCCGGGTCCGCGGGCCCGCCGGTGCTGTTCGGGGCGGCCGAGCTGGTGGGGGT
>NZ_SRID01000180.1 GCF_004684805.1 Streptomyces palmae | reverse complement strand
GGACCCCCACCCACCCTCCCACCAGGTCACCGCTCCCCGAACCGGCGCGCCGACCGCCTCCCTCTCCCCATCCCGTACGAGAACCGGGACCGGGCCCCGGTGCGTCTGAGAGCCCAGGGGCACAGGGTGAGCAGCGAGGCGAAGGAGCAGCCGGATGGCCTCAGAAGACGGGCCGAGGCCCGAGAGCCCGCTGTGGAAGTGGCTGGTCCTCGGGCCCACCGCCGTGATCGTGGCAGGTGCGCTGTGGTTCATCGCGGCCTTCGTCCTGGGCGACCCCTTGGACAACACCAGCGAGGTGCCGTGCTCGAAGGTGGCGTCCTTCGCCGGCGGCAAGCTGCCCGAGGAACGGACGGACGAGCACTGCACCGAGCGCAGCGCTCTGGACGTGCAGATGCGCGGCTCCTTCCGGATGCCGCGCGCCGCCGTCACCGAGTGGCTCGACACGTCCTTCCCCGGAAGCCGCAAGCACGATCTGTCGCGCTTCTCCTCCTGCGAGTGCGACATGGACCTGGACATCCAGACCCCACCGGCGGGCGCGAGGGCGGCCGCGGTGCAGATCACCATCGTCTACGAGAACGCGGACACCGCCTCCGTCGACCTCCTCGCCTTCACGGTGTGAACGACGGGAAGCCGAGACGGGGCTGCTCTATGCGACCGAGGCTGGTACTGACGAACCGGAAGAACCGGCACCCCGCATCTCGCCACGTTGACGCGCTCCATCACGGAATGTCGAAACGGGTGAGCGCCTTCGCGAACGGTTCACCGGTCCGGCGCGCGTACGTCATCCGCTCGCGTACCTCGCGCAGGGTGCGCGGCCGATATCCTGGGCCGCCGCAGCAGCCCTTGTGGAAGCGGACGCCGGCGTTCAGCAGGACGGAGAGTGTCCGCCAAGCCGCCGTGTCCCGACGCGGAGGCGCGGCGAAGGCGGACCCCACATGGACCAGCGGCTCGGCGCACCGTGGACAGATCCGCTGCCATTCCCCGACGTAGGGCTGCTTGTAGGAGCCTCGGCAGGGCAGGCAGACGTACGAAGTCTTCGCAGGGGGCATGCGGCCAGGTTAGGCACCACTCGCGAGGAATGCGACGAGATTACGGCGCCGGTTGAGGGCCTTCACCGATGGCCCGGGTGCCACTGCCGGCCTTCAACCACGGGCCGCCGGGCGGGCCAGGCGTTGGGCGAGGTCGATCAGTTCCGGCACACGTAGTACCCGGTCGCCGGCACCCGGCAGGGGAACGTGCAGCGGCTGCGTCCAGCGGGTGGGAATGGCGTCCATTCCATAGACCGCTCCGGCGAGGCCCCCGGTGACCGCGGCGACGGTATCGGTGTCGCCTCCGAGGTCCACGGCCGCGCGCACGGCATCCTCGTAGGAGGAGGTCGTGCGCAGGGCCCAAACGGCGGAAGCGAGGCACGGCCAGACCGCACCGTTGAACTCGGTGGCGTGGTCCGGCGTCCATCGCGGGGCGAGGACGTTGGCGTACCGCTCACGGTGGTCGGGGTGCACGTGCGCGAGCACCTCCGGGAGAGCGGCGAGCGGGTCTCCGCCGTCCAACGCGACGCGCAGGAGTTCGTGGTGGATGGCGGTGCCCTCCCAAGCCGCGCGGTCGCCGTGGGTCAGCGCGGCGATCCGGCGGGCGGCGTCCATGGTGGCCTGCCGTCCCTGGTCGGCG
This sequence comes from Streptomyces palmae, assembly GCF_004684805.1. Lineage (GTDB taxonomy): Bacteria > Actinomycetota > Actinomycetes > Streptomycetales > Streptomycetaceae > Streptomyces > Streptomyces palmae. The sequence continues at coordinate 11,785 of NZ_SRID01000180.1, read as the reverse complement.
AAGTACACCGCGGAGGTGGTGGCACGCATGAGCGCCCCGTTTCCGGCCGCGTGGTGGTTCACCTTGTAGTGAGCCGCCGAGGCGAGGTTCCAGGGCTCGCCGTTGGCGAGGACGTCCTCCGTCTGCAGTCCGATGTCCTTGGGGCCGGCGGCTGCCCACCGTTGGAAACGGGCGAAGATGTCCGGTAGGTCCAGCCCGTGCCGCTCCAGCAGTGATTCACCGACGTGCAGGGCCATTTGCGTGTCGTCGGTCGCCTCGCCGGCCTCCCAGCCGCCTCCCCCGCACATCTCGCTTCCGAGGCCAGGTTCCGGAAACCGGGCGGAGAAGGCTCCGGGGAGCCCGAACTCGAACGGGGCGCCCAGCGCATCGCCCGCGGCCGATCCGACGACCGCCCCAACAGCCCGCTCCATCCGGCTCACCCGGGCAGCGTAACGAAATCCATCCATGCAACCCTCGCCGCCGGCTTTCCCAACTCGACCGATGGGGTCGCCGAATGAACGGGCGATGGGGGCCGGTGCGCCGGCCAACCGCCGCCCGACACGGCTGATCACCGCTCGACGTCATGGCAGAAGCGGCAGCCGTTCCAGTACGGCAGCGCGCTCGGCACGCGGTGATGTACGCATGAAGCCCGTGCCACCTCACTTGGGCGGGGAAAGGTCTCCTCCTGACACATGTCCGCGGTCGGCTCGAACGCCTCGACCATGGCTGGCTGGGTCGGCAGAGGGCATGCGCGTCGCGGCGAGGGCTCTCACCGTAGGCGGCGGGCGCTGACTTCCTGGTCGAGCCGCCAGGTGTGTCCGCCGTCGGTCGACCGTTCGTTGCGCCAGTGGAAGGTGTCGGCGGTGATGTCGGCGAAGGTCCAGCGGACGAGGTCGCCGCCGGCGGCGCGTTCCATGACGATCTCGTCGTCGATCTGACGGGCGTACATGTGCACCGGGTCGCCGTGGGCCGTGCCGTGGAAGGTGAACCGCCACAGTTGCAGGCGCGGGTCCCAGATGCGCACACACAGGCCGCACTCCTGGTCCGGAGCGCGCCCCTCGGCGGGGAGGTCCTCGCGCCCGGGCCACTGCCAGACGTCCAGGACCGCTCTGCCCTCCAGCGCGTAGCCGAACTCCCACTCGCCGCTGACCCGGCGGGCCGGCGACCCGTCGGCGGGGTAGTGGGTGATCTGGGTGGCCCAGTGCCCGGTCAGGCGCCCGAACTGCTCCATCTCGGTCGCGTACAGGGTGCTGGGGCCGTCGGCGAGCAGCGTCTTCATGCGTGCGTCTCCATGGTCGCGAGCGGGGTCAGGGCGGAGGCGAGGGAGTCGACGATGGGCGCGGCGTACGTGCCGTCCGGGTCGAGTTCCGGGTCGTAGATGGCGACGTCGAGCCCTACCACCCGGCCGGTGCCGACCAGGTTCGAGACGAGTTCGGTGAGCTGGGTGAAGTCCAGGCCGGGGCGGCCCGGGGAGTCCACCGCGGGCAGGACGCGTTCGTCGAGCACGTCGAGGTCCAGGTGGAGCCAGACGCGGTCCAGATCGCGCCGTTCCAGGTGGCGGATGACCCGCTCGCTCAGATCGGCGATGCCGGTCCGAGCGATCTCTCGGGCGGTGAACCGGGTGACCGGGGGTGTCTCCTCGCCCTCCTCCCGGTCACCGATCTGGACCACGTCCTCGTCGGCGACCAGGGGCCGGCCCACCACGGGCCAGTGGGTGAGCAGCAGTTCACCGCGGCCGGTGGCCAGGGCCAGATCCATGCCGGCCGCCGTGCCGAGGGTCGAACCGGCGTCGTGGTTGCCGGGGTGCCGGAAGTCGCTGTGCCCGTCGAGGTGGACCAGTCCGCAGCGTCCGTGGCGCCGGGCCCCCAGCAGGCATCCCAGCAGGATGCTGCAGTCACCGCCCAGTACGACCGCGAACCGGGAGGCGGCGAGCGCGGTCTGGACCGCCTCACCGAGCCGCAGGGCGTGCTCGCGGATGGACACCCCGTTGCGGATGCGGGTCGCCGGCTGCGCGTCGAACGCGTAGGGCGGGCGGTCGAGTTCCACCACCCGGGCCGGCCGCAGACGGGCTTCCATCCCCGCCGACAGCAGCGCTTGCGGAGCCCGCCACGTCCCGGGCTCGTGTCCCGGCGCGGGCGGTCGCAGGCCGAGATTCCAGGGGGCCGTGATGAGCTCGACGGCAGCGGCCATGAGCGGCGTCTCCTATCGACCGAGAGGCAATCCAACCGGATAACATCAGTACACTGGTTGGATTGATGGAGGCAAGCTCTGGAAAGGCGGGCATGCGTGACGGGAACCATCCAGCCCCACACCTTCAGGCCGCGTGACCTGGTCGGCGGGCACCTCGTCATCGACCTGCTGAACACCGTCACGGCGCGTGACGCGGGGCCGATCGACTGGCTCGACGGCTACCCGCGGCTGCTGGAATGGGCCGGCCTCACCGGTCACTTCGCCCCCGCCGACCTCACGGCCCTGCGGCGACTGGCCGAGTCCGAGCCCGCCGGGGCCGAGTCGGCCCTGGCCCGCACCCGCGAGCTGCGCGAGGCTCTGCACGAGCTGGTCACGGCACTGGTCGACCAGGGCGCTCCGGCTTCGGCGGAGGCGGTCGGCCGGGTGGAGGGCCACTGGAAGCAGGCGGTCGCCAGTGCGCGACTCACCGTCCGAGGGATCGTGCCGCGACTCCAGGTCGGTGTCGAGACCTCGGGGCTTGAGTACCTCCACCACGAACTCGCCCTGCAGGCGTTCGACCTGCTTCGGGCGCTGCCGCTGGAACGCACCCGTGTCTGCCCGGGTCAGCGCTGCGGCTGGGTGTTCATCGACAGCTCCCGGGGTGGCCGCCGCCGCTGGTGCGACATGGCCACCTGCGGCAACTCCGCCAAAGGCCGCACCCACTACCAGCGGAAGCGAGGAGAAGACACGGGCTCGGGCCGGCGGTAGGGGCGGCCGAGCCCTCCCGGTAACCCCGCCCGGCGCCGCAGTCCCGGGGGAGCCCGCCCCCTGCCCCGGCCCCGCTGCCCATCCGCGCGAGCGCTGAACACCGGGCTCAGCCGGGCGTGTGCTCGCGGGCGGTTGCCGCTGCCCGCTCGGCGGCCTCCGCGATGGCGGTGGCCGCGCGGGCGGCACGTCCGGTCGCGTGCCAGTCCTGGATGAGTTGGACGGTGGGGCCGGGCGGAAAGACGCCGAGCTGCCCGAGCAGGGTGACGTCGTCGCGGGTCGCCTCGTGTCGGACGATCTTTCCGTCCCGCAGCTGCAGCAGATGGACCTGCTCGGAGTCGATCTCGGCCCCGGTGGGCGGGATCGCCTGGTCGAGTACGCCGTCGCGGTAGCGGACGAAGGGGCCGGTGTGCCGACCCCGCATGTGCAGCCGTATCCACACCTGGTCGCCCTCGTGGGCCAGATCGGTGGCGGGGAAGCTCAGGTCGGTGAAGGCGGAGCGCAGCCACGCGCCCGACGCGAGTACGCCCGCGGGCCCGGGGAGTGAGCAGGCGGTGGGGGAGACGACTGCCTCGCGGTTGACGAAGTCCTGGTGCACGACCGCCGCGGCCAGCGCCGCGTCCCCGGTCGCCAGGACCGTGAAGAGTCCGCGGGCCGCGTCCTTGGCTGACATTCCCATCGGGTTCGGTTCCTCTCGCGCATGGGGCGGGTAGTCGCCCTGGTCAATATTCAGGTTATACACAACCTATTGAATAGGTCCATCGTTTCCATGGCTAGGCTGGCCCCATGCCGACCAAACGCAAGTACGTCTCACCCCGGAGGGAGCAGGCCGCCGCCCAGACGCGTGCGGAGATCCTCCAGTCGGCGACCCGGCTGTTCGCCGAACGCGGCTACGGGCGGGTGACCGTCGCGGACATCGCGGCCGAGGCGGGGGTCTCCTCGAAGGCCGTCTTCGCGAGCGCCGGCAGCAAGGGCGACATCCTCAACGAGATCGTCGACACGGCGGTACGGGCCTCCGGCTACGAGCAGGCGATGCGCGCCGTGCTGGCCGAGCGGGACCCGGAGTCCGCGCTCAGGGCGCTGGCCCACGGCACCCGGGTGGGGAACGAGGGCATGTTCACCGTGCATGAGGCGATCCACAAGGCACTGCCGTCACACGAGGACGGCGAGGCCCTGTGGGAGCGTGCCACCGCCGACTACCGCGCCGCCCTCCGCACCGCCGCGCGCCATCTGCACACCCTGGCACCGCCCGCCTGCCCGGAAGAGGAGACGGCGGACCTCCTGTGGTTCTGGTTCGGCCCGGGCGGCTGGCGCACCCTGGTCGCCGAGAACGGCTGGCCCTGGGACCGCGCCGAAGCGTTCCTCCTCCGCACCGCCCTCGCCACCCTGCGGACGCCGTGATCCCTGGTGGATCCGGTCGATACGCGGGCCGCGGCTCCGTAGGGGCCTGGCCCGCGGCCACGAAGCCGGAGAGCTGGGCGAACGGGCGCCACCGCCGACGTACCCCCTGGCCGGCCTACCGCGAGGTGGAAGTCTGATCACTGTCCTGTTGGCACGGAGGTGGCACGGAGAGTACGAGCGTGCGCGGAGCCTCTGATCGTGGGGGCGCGCGGTCGACGGTCTGGGTGCCCGGGATGCCCGATCGGGCCAGGGATTCGCCGCGCGGCCCAGCGAGCGCCGGCGCGGAAGCGGAGTGGGCGGATTCCAGCCCGCGGGAAGTCGTCGCTGGGCGCGATCGCCCGGCGATGCGCGGTGACGGTGGCACCGTCCTTCCCGGACGGCGCCCCAAGCTGGACGCCCTGGACGTGAGGGCACTCAGGCCGCGTCACAGCCCCGGTGTGTACGCACCGGGGTACGGGATCCACGAGGCAGTGAAGCCCGGGGCGGCTCTTCTGAGGCTGGAGACGACACGGCTTCGCGAGGGGATCCTCGATGGTGCGTGGTGGCCGCGATGCGGCGACATGGCCGCCGAACCCCCCAGTCTGGTCACCGCGGCTAGCCGGCATCCCGGCCCGATCACCCGCGTCGGACTGGACGCGAGTGCCCCTGAAGGGGCCTGGCCCTAGCCACCCCTGTGACCCATGTCCGTCCGGGGCACGAGCCGACCGCCCGCGCCCATGTGATCAGCTCGAACCGGGACGGGAACCGTCGGCCGCTTCCTGCGCGGCACGGCGGTACTCGGCGTTGATGCGCTGAGCTTCCTCAAGCTGGTCCTCAAGGATGACGATGCGGCAAGCAGCCTCGATCGGGGTTCCCCTGTCGACGAGCTCGCGGGCGCGAGCGGCGATCCGCAGTTGGTAGCGGGAGTACCGGCGATGTCCGCCTTCCGAGCGCAGCGGAGTGATCAGACGAGCCTCGCCGATGGCTCGGAGGAAGGCGGGGGTCGTGCCGAGCATTTCGGCGGCCCGGCCCATGGTGTATGCCGGGTAGTCGTCGTCGTCAAGACGATCGCTGAGTGGAGTGTCTGCTGCCATGTCACCTCGCTGTGCAAACGCGTCGAGGGGCCCTGGTGCCGTACGGCACCAGGGCCCCGAAGGAAATTCAACACCATCTGTCGGCCCTAATGCTGTGCCGACCTTCTGTTTCCGCTACCCGGCCCGTGAGGGGAGGGGTGCGGGGATCGCGGCTGCGTGACCGGGGACCACCATCCAATCCGGGGTCTTGCGGTACCCGGACCGAGAGCTTCCCGGGCCGGGCGATCCTGATGGCGTCTGCTCCTCCGTCCTTCCTCTCTGAACCAACCACTGGGTGAAGCGGGTACTGCGGTACTGCGTCGGTGATGCTGATGGCGGCCCCTCGACCAGCGGGCTGCCCAGTGCGGCTCTCAGCCCCGTCGCCATTCTGCGAACACCTTGGCTTCGGAGCTCCAGAGCCGCACTGACCTGCGAACTTCAGGTACTGCTACCCGCCAGTTCGTGTCTGCCGGGTCTCACTTGACCGTGTCAACGAGACAAAGACTAACCATGCCGGGACCCAATGTCTACTCTGACAAGAGTAGTTTTTGGTGTTCGCAGGTCGCAGGCATCCTGTGGCCCGCGATAACGGGTGGAACAAGTCGTCGTGGCGGCGAGAAGGCCGCGTGTGCCAGCGGTCCCCAAGGACCGCGTTCCCCTCGGCCACCGCGGGCAGCGAGAGCTGCTTCCCCTCCGCGTCCGGCCAGGAGCCTTCGTACGGACGGCGGAGACGGCGAGGCGGCGAAACGGCGGTGAGGGCCCCCGCCGACGCGCGTCGGCGGGGGCCCTCACCGGGTCCCTGGTGGCGGTTTTCCGCCTGTCACCACACCTCTGGGGAGGCGGCGCCCCCGAGCAGCGCCGATGCGGTTCGGAGCGGAGTGGGGACATCTACCGGAGCGGTCTCGCATTCGTCGTGGCAGGTGAAGCCGAGGCGGGTCATGGCCCGAACGACTTCGCCGCTGGTGAAGTCACGGCGGTCCTGTCGGGTGATGACCTGGCCTACTTGCTGGACCGGGTAGCGGCGGCGGCCGATGGTCACGGACTCACCTGTGACGAGCTCGGGCCTGACACCCTTCATCGAGGCCAGCACCCCGCTCCTGGTCAGCTCGAACGGATACCGGGCGATGACACAGCGCATGACGCCTCACAGAGAAGAAGACGAAGGAGGACAGGCTGGACTGGGCGAGGTGGATCAGCGGGCGAGGGTGAGGACGATCGGGGTCCGGGCCGTACTCACCGACGGCGCCGAGCCGAGCACCGGGCGAGGTGAACGGTCCGCCGGGGACGTCCTGTAGACGAATCCGGCCCGTGTAGCCGGGGCTGTCGCGGAGAACGGCGAGCCGGGCCAGGGTGATCAGGCCAGTGCTCTGGTCGTCCCCGCCGCAGAGGACGAGATGATCGACACGGCGCCTTCGCGGCCGAGCGCGGCCAACAGCCGTGCGGGCATGGCGAGGTCGGCGAACGACCCGACGGCGGGCAACGCGGGCGTGATCGTCTTCGGCGGCGCGAACTCGCCCCGCACGGCCCATCCGGCCTGACGATTCCCGTGGCCCATGGAACGGCGCGGACCACCGGAGCCGTTGGCGCCGGCGCCTCCTCCGGAGCGGTCATACGTGTGGGTTGTCTGGCCACGCTTCATACGGAACCTTCCTTGACGAGGCACGTGGCAAGGAATTCCCGCAGCAGATGAGCGGCGCAGAGAATCATCGAGACGAGCCGAATGCGAAGTGGGCTGAGTCGTGCCGACGGGGAACGTTTAACCGGTCGGAGGCGAGGTGGAGCCTTCCCGCCGCGCACCCTGAAAGGAGCGAGCTGGGGCCCGCACCCCAGAGGTGCGGGCCCCAGCTGCGAAGTAAGCGTCAGCGCCGGTGTCAGGCGGGAACGATGTTCTCGGCCGTCGGGCCCTTCTGGCCCTGCGCGATGTCGAACGACACCTTCTGGCCTTCCAGCAGCTCGCGGAAGCCCTGGGTAGCGATGTTCGAGTAGTGGGCGAAGACGTCGGCGCCGCCGCCGTCCTGCTCGATGAAGCCGAAGCCCTTTTCCGCGTTGAACCACTTCACGGTGCCAGTAGCCATGTCATTTCTCCTTGGGAGACGGTGTCAGGAATTCACCCTGTGTGAATTCCGTGTCGCCGTGATGATCACCCTGTCGGAAATGAACCTACTGGCAACCACACCTGCAACTGAGATCGACCGTAGCACGATGCGATCGGCCCTGCACGGTCGATAATTTCACTCCGGTCGACGGTCGATGAATATTCCCGGGACCCTGTGCCTATTTCTCATTTCACGGGAACAGATATTGATCCCCGTGGGTGCGGCCTTTTCTGCCATGCGCGTCCGCCCGCGGCCCCGTGACCTCCGTCGACGGGAGACGTGCCGCTGCCACTGTCGTCAGCGGATGGCACGGCAGCGGACGCGCCGGGACTGGACTCGGCGCACCACTCAAGTGGTGCGCGAGTGGCCCGCTAGCGCAACGAAAGGCCTAGACGAGCAAGGGACTGTGGTCGGACAGCCGGGGCGGCGAAAGCCTGGTGAGCGGGGCCGGCGGAACCGGGTAACGTCTTTGTCATGTTCTTCCAGACGCCGACTTACGAGTGAGAGCGTGATGGGCCCCTGCTGACGTCCTTCGACGTCGCCGCCCGTCCACACCGATGAATCCTTAGATCACTTCACATCACTACCGGGAGAACTCGTGACCGACAGCAAGAACATCAACAACCCCGTGGGCCAGGGCGGCGGCCGGCGCAAGAGGCTGTCCCGCGCCGAAAGGCAGAACAACGGTCCGCACCGCAACCTCGACCGCCAGGGTGCCGCCGAGCGGAAGGCGGAGCTGGTGCGCAAGATGCGCGAGAAGGTAGGCACAGCCGAGGGTGCCGGGCAGACGGGCGACGACACCGCACAGAGCTGACGCACCACCGCCGCAGGACGGCAGCGCATCGGGGCAGCCGTAGGTTCAGCAGCCCTGGCACGCGGGTCCGAAGAAGCCGGGACGGTGAAGGAGGCCCAGGTCGCTGACCTGGGCCTCCTCGCGCGAGCGGATGACGGGAATCGAACCCGCGCCACAAGCTTGGCAATCACCCGGCGCTTGAGGGAGCCGCATAGGGTCTGAGCTGGTGAAACGTTCGCTATGGGTCTCGTGGCGAGGTGGTTCGCCTCTCCCTTCTCGACCGCTGTTCGCCGTCCCTACTGGCACGTAGCGGCATGTGCCGGGCCCTGGTCGAGGGCCCGCTGTCCTCCTGCTGTGTCCCCCTCAGGTTGCCCGGGGGCGAGGAGCCGCCGCAGTGCCGTGGGTGTGTGACCGAGGTAGTGGCGCATGGTCCGGGTGAGGTGGGCCTGGTCGGAGAAGCCCAGGTCGGCGGCGAGGGCGGCGAGGCTTTCCTCGCCCGCGTCCAGACGGTCGAGGGCGTGGCTGACACGGACCCGGTTGCGATAGCGGGTCAGAGAGACTCCCAGCTCGCGGGTGAAGGCGCGGCTCAGACGGTAGGGCGAGACGCCGAGGAGCTCCGCGAGCGGCACCAGTCCCTCGGAAGCGGGGTGGGCCTCGCCGATCGCCCGCCGGGCCGCGGCGACAAGCGGCCCCTCGTCCCGGCCGGGGCGCACCCTGGTCGGGACGGCTCCGTCGACGACCTGTCCGACGGTGGCGGAGAGCAGCCGGAGGAGTTCCTCGGTCACCGCGTGGTCCACGTCGCCCGTGCGGGCGGACGCGAGGATGCGGCGGTGGGCCAGGTCGAGGCGGGCGTCCACGTACACGCTCTGTCGGGCCGGGCGGGCGTCCTCACCGGCCACGGCCTGCCACAGCGTGGGCGTCAGGCTGATCGAGGTGCACTCGTCGCCCCCGGCGGCCGGGTGTGCGAAGCGCTCCTCCTCACCCGGCGCGCCGAGATAGGCCGTCGTCGGGTCGATCTCGACCGGGGCGCCGGCCACCTGCCTGCGGAACCGGCCGCGCCGCACGATGACCACCCGGTAGTCCTCGCGCACCTCCGTCTGCGACCAGCGGGTGTGGTCGTCCCGGCAGCTCACGGCGGTGATGCGGAAGTCGGGCCGGGTGGCGAGGGCGGTGGTGGTGAGCACTCTTCGACGCTACGCGGGGGGTCTGACACCGGCCCGCCGCAAGGATGTTCAAGACCGGGACGGGACATGGCGAGCAAGCTGAGCGGCGTCGCACGTCATCCCGTACCGCACTCAAGGAGTCTCCGTCATGTCCGTTCTCGCGCACCTCAGCACCGTGGTCATCGATTGTGGGGACCCGGTCCGGCTCGCCGAGTTCTACAGCAAGGTCACCGGATGGGAGATCACCTCCATCGGCGAGGACTACGCCTCCCTGTCCTCCGGGGAGCAGCCCGGCCTGGCGTTCGTACGCATCGAGGGCTACCGGGCCCCGCGCTGGCCCGACGATGCCAAGCACGCCCACCTCGACCTCATGGTCACCGACCTGGAGGAGGCGGCCGGCCGGGTCCTCGCTCTCGGAGCGTCGAGGCCCGAGTTCCAGCCCGGCAAGGACCAGTGGGTCGTCCTCACCGATCCCGAGGGGCATCCGTTCTGCCTCGTCGCCGGCGCCTGACACGTCCCCCTGACACGTCCCCTGACAGGAGAAGGGCACATGGCTCACATCCACAAGGAATTCCTGATCGACAACTCCCCGGAAAACGTCTGGGAGGCCCTGCGAGAGGTCGGAGCCGTGCACCAGCGTCTGGTGCCGGGCTTCGTCACGGACACCCGCATGGAGGCGGACACCAGGATCGTGACCTTCGCGAACGGTGTGGTCGCGCACGAGCTGATCGTCGACATCGACGATGCGGCCCGCCGGGTGGCCTACGCGGTGGTCGGCGGTTCGATGGCGCCGAAGCATCATCACGCCTCGATGCAGGTCCTCGCCGACGCCGAAGGGCGCAGCCGGTTCGTCTGGACGACCGACGTGTCGCCGGATGAACTCGCCGCCCCCATCAGCGAGATGGCTGAGCAGGGCTCGCGCATCATGCGGGAGACGCTGAAGGTTGCCCCGGGCCGGGCGGGCAGGTAGGAACCTCGGGGCAGGTGGTGCAGGGGTGGTGCAAGACGCTTAGAGAGGTCTGGGCACGATGAAGGCCCAGGTCGCTGACCTGGGCCTTCATGCAAGAGCGGGTGACGAGAATCGAACTCGCGCTCTGAGCTTGGGAATCACCGGGCGACCGGCGCTGATCATTCCTCTGATCAGCGGAAACGAGTGCAGACGGTGGGCTGATGGGCCTGCGGCAGTACTCGTCATTGACCGCTGTTTACCGCCGTATCTGGTGCGCTTCTGGTGCGGCGGGGGACGCTACGCGGCTGCTCAGGCGGCCTCCTGAAGTGCCCATCCTGGCTCACCCTGCCGCAGCCAAGCGGGCCGATCGCATGCAGGCGGGCGCCTTGGTCGCTGATCAGCCGAGCCATGTGACGCGGGTGATCACAACGAGTTCGAGCCGCTCCAGGGCCATGAACATGAAGAAGCCCCGCCCTCCGAAAATGTCCTGTGTCCGCAAACCTCCGCCATGCGGGTTTCCGCGACCGACGTCGACCGCATCGCGGCCCAGGACCGTCAGTTGCTCAGCCAGGCGCTCTACCTCGGCCACGACCTCGTGAGGCAGACCGCCCACGACATGCTCGGCATCGGGGTCGTAGTCCCAGGTCCAGTTATCGCTCACGTGGTGATCTCGCGCTGCGCCAGGTCTGTGATCTGTCGCATCTCGGCGAGTGCGGACCGCAGGGCCTCGCGGTCCGTTGTCTCTTCCGCTACGGCTTCCAGTTCACGCAGGCGCGCCGCTCGTGCGGGGTAGCGCTGGATGGCAACGAACTCTCCCCACCACAGCAGGAAGGTGCGCAGTGGAGCGATAGTGCTCTGAGCGGCGGCTTGTTCGACCGCGCGGTCGAGGTGCTCGATGAAGGAAGGCAACTGGGCGGGGGCGATCTGGGCGATCGCTGCGCGGAGCGCGGCCGGGGTGAGTGCCGGCATGGGGATCAGGGGCCCGTCGGGGGCGGAGGGCTGCTCGGTCATCGGAACGTCTCCTGGGCGGCAGTCTGCGTGATCATCGTGAGCCTGGCCGTTGTTGCGGACCCTGGGCCGAGCCTACGCCCGTGCCTCATCCGCCGCGCAACACCTGACGTGTCTCGATCGCTGTGGCCACGTGTCGTCGCGTTGTGCTGGTCTTGGCGCGTCATCGCGAGTCGCCGGAGACGCCAGTGAATCCTGGAAATGAAGAAGCCCCGGGCTGGTGGCCTGGGGCTTTGTACTGGAGCGGGTGACGAGAATCGAACTCGCGCTCTGAGCTTGGGAAGCTCATGTTCTACCATTAAACTACACCCGCGAAGAGGCGACGATCTTGCTCCGCCTCGCCGTCGCCCACTGTACCTCATCCCCGACCCCGGACGCATGCGTCGCGGGGTCGGGGATGAGGTACAGTG
>NZ_SRID01000017.1 GCF_004684805.1 Streptomyces palmae | reverse complement strand
GTGGGCGGGGCGGGCCGCACCGCGTCCGGCGGCCGGTGCGGGGCGACCCGGCGGTGGCGTACCAGACCCCTCAGCCAGTGGCCGGTGGCGACCGGCGGGATCGCGGCGCTGGTGAGGAGCATGGTGGTGATCTCCGCCCGGGTGCGGGGGCCCGGCGCGATCCGCGCCCAGCCGAACTCGGCGGTGCCGGCCAGCCACAGGGCGGCGCACACCCCGGCGGGGCGGTGCCGTCCGGCCGCGGCGCACAGCAGCGCGGCGGCGCCGGCGGCGGTGACGGCCAGGTGGCCGGGCAGCCGGCCGCGGCGCGCGCCCGCCCGGGACCACCAGTCGCGGCCGTGCCTGCGGGCCATCAGGACGTCGTCGGCGTTGCCCGCTTGGAGCCGCACCGAGATCCACCGGTCGGCCGGGCGTACCGGGTGGGTGGTGCGGCGGCGGCCCGGGGCGAGGGTCCAGCCCGCCGCGATCACCCGCAGGGCCAGGTCGGCGTCCTCCCGGTAGGCGCGCGGGAACCGCTCGTCGAAGCCGCCGACGGCCTGGAGCGCGGTGCGCCGGTAGGCCATGTCGGCGGTGATCCAGCGGGCCTGGGTGAGGCCGGCGGTGTTGCGCTCCCAGTCGGTGGGTCTGCGGTCCGGCGGCAGCGGGACCGTGATGCGCGCGGTGACTCCGGCGGTCCGCGGCCCGGCGGCGGCCAGGTCCGCGGCGAGGTCCGCGGCCCAGCAGGGGCCGGGGACGACATCGTCGTCGAGGAAGACGACCCAGGTGGTCTCCGGGGCGGCCCGCCAGCCGCTGTTGCGGGCGGCGGCCGGGCCCGCGGCGCAGCCGGGCACCGTCTCGGTGCGGTCCCGCAGGGCCGCCGGGATCCGCACCGGGAGGGCGTCGCACCGGTGCAGGGGGCGGTCGTCGACCAGGACGACGCGCTCCGGCGGCGGGTCGGCGGCCGCCAGCGCCTCCAGGCAGGCGGCGAGGCTCGGCCGGCCGAGGGTGGGGATGACCACGGCGTAGTCGGTGGCGGCGGTCCCGGCCTGGTTCATCGGAGGGCCTCCGGTTCGTCCGCGGTGAGCGTGCCGGACGCGCGGGCGGCGAAGAGGGCGCCGCGGCGGACCGCGAACGGCCCGATGGCCAGGAGGTCGACCGGTGTGGAGCCGAAGCACTCCAGGGCGTCCCGCGGGTCGTCGACCATGGGCCGGCCGGCGGTGTTGAGGCTGGTGTTGACGACCACCGGCAGCCCGGTCCGGCGCTCGAAGGCGGCCAGCATCCGGGCCACCAGGGGTTCCTCGGCGGCGTCCACGGTCTGGATGCGCGCGGTGCCGTCCACGTGCACCACCGCGGGGATGCGCTCCCGCCACTCGGCGGCCACCTGGTGCACGAAGAGCATGTACGGGCTGGGCAGCGGCCCGTCGAAGATCCGGGCCGCCCGGTCGGCGAGCACCATGGGGGCGACGGGGCGGAACTGCTCGCGGCCCTTGACGTCGTTGAGGCGTTCCAGGTTCCCCGAGTGGCCGGGGTGGGCCAGCAGCGAGCGGTGCCCCAGCGCCCTGGGCCCGTACTCGGAACGCCCCTGGAACCAGGCGACGATGGCATTGCCGGCCAGTGCCTCGGCGACGGTCTCCGCGATGTCCGCCGGCTGTTCGAAGGGCACCCCGGCCGTCTTCAGCCAGGCCTCGATCTCCGCGTCGGACCAGCCCCGGCCCAGGTCGGCACCGGGCATGGGCAGCGGCTGGTCGCCGGCGTCCGCCGCGAAGAGCAGGGCACCGCCCAGCGCCGTCCCGGCGTCACCGGCCGCGGGCTGCACCCAGACCCGGTCGAACGGGCCCTCGCGGGCGATCCGGGCGTTCGCCACGCAGTTGAGGGCGACGCCGCCGGCGAGGGTGAGCACCCGGTCCCGGGTGCGGCCGTGCAGCCAGCGCACCAGATCCAGCAGGGTCTCCTCCAGGCAGGCCTGGGCGCTGGCCGCGAGGTCCGCGTGGTCCTGGCTCCACGCCTGGTCGGGGCGGCGCGGCGGGCAGAGTTCGGACCAGGGCACCCCGGTGGCCCGGAAGCCGCCCTCGCCGGTGGGGTACACGTACCGGCGCAGTTCCGCCAGCATCCTGGGCCTGCCGTGCGAGGCGAGCGCCATCACCTTGAACTCGTCGCTGGAGCGCAGGAAGCCGAGGTGGGCGGTGAGTTCCTCGTAGACGAGCCCGAGCGAGTGGGGCAGCCGCTGCCCGTGGAGGGGCTCCAGCTTGTCGTGCACCCGCTGGGCTGCCAGGTGGGAGGTGCTCTCGCCGCGGCCGTCCAGGACCAGCACCGAGCAGGACTCGGCCTCGGGCGCCGCGAAGGCCGCCGAGGCGGCGTGCGCCATGTGGTGCGGTACGAAGCGCACGATCGCCGGGTCCAGTCCGGGCAGCGCGGAGCGCAGGAAGTTCGGGGCCTGCACGGCGTAGGTGAGGCGCAGATGGTCCCAGGGGTCGTCCAGCCCCATCGACTCGGCCGGCCTGGCCAGCACCGGGTCGAAGGAGTAGGTCACCGCGTCCAGGTCGCCGGGGCCGAGACCGGCCTGCCGCAGGCACCACCCCGCCGCCTGCTCCGGCAGCTCCCAGGCCGAGAACGGGACCGGGCGTTTGCCGTGCTTGCGCCGTGAGAAGCGCTCCTCCTCGGCCGCGGCGACCGTCCGGCCGTCGATCACCAGGGCGGCGGCGGGGTCGTGGAAGAGGGCGTTGATACCGAGGATGCGCATGGGTCTCGCGCCTTTCGTCGAGGCGTCGGTCGGGGTCCGCGAGCCGGTGACCGGCGGGCTCAGGCGGCGAGTTTCCTCCGGAACCAGGCGATGGTGCGCCGCAGACCGTCCCGGTGGTCGACGTACGGCTCCCACTGGAGCTTGCCGCGGGCCAGGGTGATGTCGGGGCAGCGCACGGCCGGGTCGTCCGTGGGCCGTTCGACGAAGGCGAGGGTGGAGCGCGAACCGGTCAGTTCGATGACGGTGTGGGCGAGTTCCAGCATGGTGATCTCGGCCGGGTTGCCCAGGTTCACCGGCCCGCGCAGGTCGGAGGCGGCGGCGGCCAGGATGCCGCGCACGGTGTCGTCGACGAAGCACAGGGAGCGGGTCTGCCGCCCGTCGCCGGTGACGGTGAGCGGCTCCCCGGCCAGCGCCTGGCGGATGAAGGTGGGCACCGCGCGGCCGTCGTGGCCCCGCATCCGCGGACCGTAGGTGTTGAACAGCCGGACGATGCCGGTGTCCGTCCCGTGGCTGCCCGCCTCGGCGGTGGTGAGCGCCTCCCCGAAGCGCTTGGCCTCGTCGTAGACGCTGCGGGGCCCGACCGGGTTGACGTTCCCCCAGTAGGTCTCGCTCTGCGGATGCTGCTGCGGATCGCCGTAGACCTCCGAGGTGGAGGCGAGCACGAAGCGGGCGCGGTGGGAGCGGGCCAGCGCGAGGACGTTGCGGGTGCCCAGGCTCCCCGTCTCCAGGGTGTGCAGCGGCAGCCGCAGGTAGTCGGCGGGCGAGGCGGGCGAGGCGAAGTGCAGGACCAGGTCGACGGGCGACGCGATGGCGAACGGCTCGGCGACATTGGCCTCGATCAGTGTGAAGCCGGGCCGGTCGCGCAGCTCGGCTATGTTCTCCCGCGACCCGGTGCTGAAGTCGTCCACGCAGGTCACGGCGGTGCCCCCGTCGAGGAGGGCGGCGCACAGATGGGACCCGACGAAGCCCGCGCCGCCGGTGACGACGGCATGGCGCCACGGGCCGGGAACTGCGGTGTCCATCGGGCCTCCTGCGGTCTTCGCGAGCGTCCGTCCTCCTCAGGCTGGGGGTGGGCAGCGGGTACCGCGAGTCGATCACCGCCCGTTCGGGGGAGCCCGACCCGGTGTCCCGGCGACCCCGGGCCGCCGGGGCTACGGCGGGTCGCTGCGGCCGGTTCGCTCCGGGAAGCTTCGGCGGGCTGCTGCGGCCGGGTCGCTCCGGGAAGCTCCGGCGGGCTGCTGCGGGGGTGGCTTCGGCGGGCTGCTCCGGGGTTGCTCCGGGTGGGCGATGGTCGTCGGCGGTCCGGCCCGGCCCGGCATAGCGTGGAGGCCGCGGGGGCCCGCTGGGAGGTACGGTATGCCGCCGATGTCGAACGGTTCGGGTTCCGGCCCGGCACGCAAGGATCGTCCCCGGTTCGGGGTACGCCATCCCGCGGAGCGGGCCGGGCACGGCGGGCGCTACGAGCGGCTGGCCGAGGCCGCGTCCAACTTCACCAGTTCACGCGCCTTCTACGCCGTCTGCCTGGTCCTGGTGCTGAACTTCATCGCCGTGCACGCGGCGCACGCCGCGCTGACCTGGCAGATCCTCGCCGGGGACACCATGACGGCGGTGACCCTGCTGCTCCTGGCGCTGCTGAAGAACAGCGAGCGGCGCGCCGAGCACGCCGTCCAGCGCAAGCTCGACGCCATCGCCGCCGCCGTCCTGGAGCAGTACGAGGGGAAGACGCGTACGGCGCGGGACGACCTGAGGCAGGCCATCGGCATGGACGAGGAGATCTGACCCACCACGCCGCCATGGAGTCGGGCGGCCTTGGGGGGAATTGCCTCAGGGCGGGCGTCCCTGAGGCGGGTGGCCTCGGGGCGGTGGCGCTTGAACCGGTCGACCGTGGACGGGCGGTACCGAGGCGGGCGCCCTGAGCCAAGGCGGCCTTGAACTGCCTCCCCCTTGGGCCGGGGGTGCGGCGACCACCGCAACGGCGGGCCAGGCGCTCGGCCCAGGCGCACCTGCGGTCATCAGCGGTACGGCTCCCGAGGCCCGGCGGGCTCCGGGAGCCGTGCTCCCGCGTCAGGAACCGAAGATCTCCTCCTGGACCTGGGCGGGGCTGTCGAAGCTGTCGCGTTTGGCGTTGTGGATGCTCTTCACGATCTGGTCGTCGGCGCCGTTCTTCTTGGCCAGTTGCTCCAGGTCGCGCTTGTCGGTGGGGTAGTGGGCGCCCTTGAGGGCCTTCTGCACCTTGGTCGGGTCGGTGGCGGCCATGTGGTCACTCCTCGGTGTCGTTCCTGTGCTGTCCCTCGTGGACCTGCGATCTCCGCGAGGGCTGGGGTGCGGCACCGCGGCCGGTTCGGCGGCGGCACCGCCGACCTGGCCGGCGGCCGGGCTCCGGCCGCCGGCCCGAGGCGACGGGGTACCCGTGGCGGGGTGGGCGAAACGTGATGCCGGTGGGGAGGGGCCGCCCACTCGCCACCGGTCGGGCTCCACCGCACGGCCGAGCCGCGGAAGACGGGCGGCTTTAGCGGCGCCGGGACCAGAACCCCCCGCTGCCCGGTGGCCGGGGCTCCATGGACCAGCCGCCGTCGGCCTCGATGACGAGCAGCCGCGGCCCCCTGGGCAGCGAACCGCTTCCGCGTCCCCGGTCCCGCCGGCTGAACGCGTACTCCCACTGTCCGCCGCGCCGGTGGATCGAGACGCCGAAGTACCCCTCCTTGTCCTCGTCGCCCTGGTACCGGTACCTGACGTCGACCTCGTCGCCGACGTGGGCCAGGACGTCCGGCCCGAACCCCTCCACCGGGCCGTCGAACGCGCGCAGCGTCGAGACCGGCCGGATCCTGATCATCCACTGGCCTCGGGTGTCGACCCGCAACCGCAGCGGGGAATGGCCGTCGTTGTACACGAGGCCCACTCCCCGAAGGTTCTCGATGCGGGAGCTCATGACGCTCCGCCACCTGCGCTTGCGAATGGTGAGCGTGACGACCTCCACATACGCGTCGCCCTTCTTCATCACGTCGACCACCAGGAAGCCGCGTGGCAGCGTGAGGCCGGTGTCGATGTCCTCCTTTCCCCTCCCCATGTACTCGAGGTGCGGGAAGTCCGGACCGATCCCGTCGGGAAGGGCGTTGCGCGATCCCGGGTACACCCCCGAAGGCGCGGCGGAGGCAGCCGACGCTCCCGGCCCCTCGACCTTCGCCACGGCGTGCGGAGGTGGCACGGGCGTGGGCGGTGCCGGTGCGGGGACGGGCGCCGGGCGCAGCGGGGCCGGCGGCTGCGGCGCGGGCTGGTCGTCCGGTGCCGAGAAACCGAAGTCCGCGGCCAGGCCCGGCAGTCCGGAGGCGTACCCCTGTCCCACCGCCCGGAACTTCCATCCCCCGTTCCTGCGGTAGAACTCGCCCAGCAGGATCGCGGTCTCCGTGGTGGCGTCCCCGACCGCGTACAGCACCAGTTGCTCCCCGGTGGCCGCGCTCACCGCCCGCAGGTACAGGTCCGCGACCTCGCCGAACGTACCGCCGTCGCAGGACGCCGCCACCACGATCCGCTCAACGGACGGCTCGACCCGGCCGGGGTCGATCTCCAGCCAGTCGGCGACCACCCCGCCTTCGCCCTGGGCGCTGCCCACCAGCCGTACGCCGCTGCCCGCGTGCTCGGGCTGGTTGTAGAAGACCAGGTCACCCCGGCCCCTGACCTTGCCACCCGAGTCGACGAGCAATGCTGCCGCGTCGACCTCCGGCGCGCCGGGCCCACCGGACCGGCGCACGACGGCGACCCGCATGGGCTCGCCGCTGAGTGGAAGGTTCCCCCCTTTGACGATCTCTGTCATGAGCGCATCCTGGCACGCCGGTCGGCGATCCCGGCAACCCCCGCCGGCCGCACCGCGGCCCTCGGAACCGCACGGGGCTGACGGCACAGCGGCAGCCGCGGTCGGCCGGTCAGGCGGTGCGGGGCGCGGGAGTCCCGTTCGCGGAGGGTGCGGGACGGTCCAGGCGCCAGACCACGTCGACGCCGCTGCCCGAGGGGGCCGCGGGCGGGGCTGCCTCCTCCCGCCGGACTTCGGTGAACCCCGACCGGCGCGCGACGGCCCCGCTGGAGATGTTGGCCGGGTCGTGGCTGATCTCCAGGTACTCCACGTCCGGCAGTGTGAACATCTCGGCGGCCAAGGCCGCCGTCGCCCTGCTGGCGATGCCCTGGCCGGTGGCGGCGGGGTGCAGCCAGTACCCCATCCTCCACACCCCGGGTCTGGCCCGGTAGGCCTGGCACATGCCGATGGGTGTGCCGTCTTTGGCCACGGCGTAGTTGTACACCTCGCCGCGCGCCCACTTGGCCTCGGACTTGGCCAGGAAGTCCCGGGTGCTCTCCTCGCTGTGACCGTCGACCCACGGCATCCAGGGGCGCAGGTGGTCCGCGGACTCCTCGATCAACCTGAACACCGAGCCGAAGTCGCGCTGTTCCCGCCAGCGCCGCAGGGCGAAGTCTCCGCACTCGATGGTCTCACTCGGTCGCTCCATGAAAGTCATGATCGGTTCACGGCCCGGGACCCGGCAACGGGCTGCGAGGAATCGGCGGCCGGTCGCGGACCGCGCTGATCCACCGGCGGCTCTCCACCGCCGCCTCGCCGCGGTGGCTCGTCCACGAGGTCCACCCGTGGCGGCCCCGGCCGCGCCGGCCGCGGGACCACGGCCGGCCGCCCCGCGTCCCTTGCGGGGCGCGGGGCGGCTTGTCGGCTGGTCAGGTGGGGCTGTCAGCGGCGGTGGTCGCGGTGCTCCTTCCCCTGGTGACGGTTCTTGTGACCACCCTGAGGCGTGCAGCGATGGGTCTTGCAGCGGTGGTGGGGCTTCTTCGCGGGCACGGTCACGGTGACGGTGGCCCTGGCGGGCCGGCTGACGACCCGGTCACCGGTCGGGTCGACGGCCTGCGCGAACGCGGTGTTGGTGAGGCGGCAGACCGTGCGGCCGCCGGCGGCACGACCGGACTTCTTCGGGGCCTTCCGGCACTTCTGGAGATCGGCGCGAATGATCTTGTAGCTTCCGCGACAGGTCGTGCTCCGATCGACGTCGAGTGTGGTGGACCGGCAGGTGACACGGGTGACGAGGTCGTCCCGGACGCTCACGTCACGCAGTTCCGTGGCGCCGGTGTTGGTGACCGTGTAGGAGTAGTGGATGGTGTCCCCGACCCTGAACGGCCCGGATGTCCGCACCCGCTTGTCCACCGTGAGGGATGCCGGCGACGGTGTCGGCGGCTCCTCTTCGATGGTCACCGTCACCGGTTCGGAGTCGGAGGGCGGGCAGCCCGGCCCTCCTTCGTAGTGAGCGGTGATCTGGTGCGTCCCCACATCGAGATCCTCCGTCACCAGGGTGGCGACGCCCTCGTCGTCGAGTTCGGCGGTGCCGAGGACGGTGTCGTCGGAGGAGAACACCACCTCTCCGGTGGGTGTCCCGGTGGTGCAGGTCACGCGCGCGGTCAAGGTGACCGGTTCCCCGAGGCCGGCCGTGGTCGGCGAGGCCGTGAGCGTCGTCGTGCTCTGCGGGACCGGAGCGACGGCGAGGGAGTGGTAGTTGCCGGTACCGACGGCCGTGACGGTGGTGCCCTCGGGCAGCTCCACCTCCTCCGGCTGGGCGCGGTTGGTGGTGGTGCCGTCGCCCAACTGGCCGTAGCGGTTGTATCCCCAGGACAGCAGCCGGCCGCTGGCGGTCGCCGCGATCGTGTGGTCGTCGCCGCTGGCGAGCGCGGTGACCTGCGTACCCGCCGGCAGGAGGACCTGGACCGGCGCCGTGCGCCGGGTGGTCGTGCCGTCGCCCAGCTGGCCGTAGGTGTTGTCCCCCCAGGCCAGCACCTGGCCGGTGGAGAGCAGCGCGAAGCTCTGGAAGCCGTGGCCTGCCGCGAGCGAGGTCACATCGGCGCCCGCGGGCAGCAGCACCGTGACCGGCAGGGAGCTGCTGGTGGTCGTGCCGTTGCCCAGCTGGCCGTAGGCGTTGTAGCCCCAGGCGAGGACCTCGCCGGTGGAGGTCAGCGCCAGGCTGTGGTCGTCGCCGCCGGCGATCGCCGTGGCCGTGGTGCCGGCGGGCAGGCTCACCTCCACCGGCTCGTCCCGGTTGACGGTGGTGCCGTCGCCCAGCTGACCCAGGTCGTTGTCGCCCCAGGCCAGGACCTCGCCGGTGGAGGTCAGCGCCAGGCTGTGACCGGCCCCGCAGGAGATCGCGGTGACCGTGGTGCCGGCCGGCAGGTGCACGGAAACCGGCACGTTGCTGTCCACCCCGATGGTGCCGTTGCCCAACTGACCCCACTCGTTGTACCCCCAGGCCAGTACTTCGCCGCTGGAGGTCAACGCGAGCACATGGTCGTCACCGGTGGCGATCGCCGTCACCGTGGTGCCGGCGGGCAGATCGACCTCGACGGGCGTGGTGCTGTCCGTGAAGGTGCCGTCCCCCAGCTGCCCGACGTCGTTCTGACCCCACGCCAGGACCTGGCCCGTGGATGTCAGCGCCACCGAGAAGCCATAGCCGCCGCTCACCGCCGTGGCGGTGACACCCTCCGGTAGGTCGGCCCTGATCGGCACCGTACTGCCTGGCTGGGTGCTGGGCGTGGTGGTTCCGTTGCCCAGTTGCCCGTACGTGTTGCGGCCCCAGGTCAGGACCTCGCCACCGCCGGTGGCGGCGGCGGCCGGCGTCATGGCGGGCAGGGCGATCGTCAGCGCGAAGGCCGTCACCACGGCGACGACGCACCATGAGGTGGACCGCATCGCGCGCAGCAGCCGCCGCAGCGTGCCTGAATGGCGGCCCCTGAAAGAAGACTCCACTACAGCCCCTCCTAGGGGGTATGGGGTGGCGCCGAACCCAATGGCGCCTTTCTCGCATTCAGGATTTATCAGACAAACACTCAAATCGGTCAGAACGCCACGCGGATCACCCTCGACCGAATGCCTCACTCCTGGCCGTTCCGGCCGGTGACCCGCGAGCGGAGGGGAGCACTCATGGCCGTTCCGGCCAGTGGCCCGCGAGCGGAGGGGAGCGCGATCACCACCCGTCCGCCGCGCCCTACCGGAGGCAACCGAGAGGCGGTCCCGCACGAGCCCGGCAGTGTGGCCGATTTCCGCCCTACACATTCGTTGAAATCGAAAGCACAGTGTCCTCGGAAAGCACCACCCAACCCACCGGACACTCCCGAGGCGAGGCACACGATGATCCGACACGGAAAGCTCGCAGCCCTGGTCACGTCGGCGGCGGCAGCCGCGGCCCTGCTCACCCTGGGCGCGGCACCGCAGGCAGGCGCCGCGGACCTGCCGCTCGGAGTGACGTTCTACACCGGCTCCGACCGGACCGGGACCGCCATGTCGGCCGACCTCGACGAGGTCGGAGTGTGCCAGGAGCTGTCCGCCCCGGCCCTGTCCTACCTGGCCATCTCCCAGCGGAACGTGGACGTCTTCTTCAATCCGGACTGCCAGACCGGCGCTCCGGGCCAGAGCGGCGACCTCTACTACCGGACCGGCACCTTCAACGGCGGCGACTTCCCGTATCCGGCGCTGAGCTTCCGCGTCCACGCGGACGCGAACTGAGACCCTGCCCTGAGCGCTGATCGCCGACGGGGCTGACGCGCCGGCCGGAGGCCTTTCAGCCCCGCGGCGCGTCCTCTCGGCGCGGTGGTCGGGGAGCGGCGGCGGATCGGCGGACACCGACGGCCAGGAGTACGGCCGTGGCCGCCACCAGCCCGCCCCCGGCTGCCCACCAGGGCCAGTCCCCCGCGTCGAGCGACCCCCCGGACGCCGCCGATCCCGCGGCCGGGGACGGGGCCCGTGCCGCGGGCGCGGTCGGCGCGGTCGGCGCGGGCGAGGGCTGGGTCGGCGCGGTCTTGTCGGCGTTGGTGAAGGTGTACCGGCCCTGGAGCGGTGCCCCGTCGGCCGCGACGGTGCGCCAGGTCACCTGGATCCGGCCGCTCGGCAGCGGGCTGACCTTCTGCCGTACGTCGCCGCCCCGCACCGTCGGGGCACCGTCGCTGTAGGAGCGTCCGTCCAGGCCGGCGACGACCACCGTCGTGTACGCCTGGCTCACCGGGCCGTCGAAGTGCAGCCTGACCGCGGCGGGTGCCCTGGCCACCACGGCGTCGGCGGCCGGGCTGGAGTCGAGCAGTCGCGCGTGCGCCCACGCCGGTGGCGAGGACAGCAGAACCCACAAGGTGGCCGGCAGGAGTGCCATGAGGGCCGGGATGGCGGCCGGGCGGCTGAGGACTGTTCGCTTCACATACCAGTAGGTCGGCCGCGGCCTCCGGAAAGTTCCCGGAATTCTTCACGGACGTCCGGGAACTCACCGTCGAGGCGATCCGACTACTGCTGTGACTGCGGGACCATGCCGCAACCGATCCAAAGGCCGATAACGTCATGCGCACCACCGCCGCCAGCTCCGCTCCGGGTCGCCTCGCCCGGCTGCGCCTCCTCGCCGCCGCCACGACAGCGGGCGCGATATCCCTGGTCGCCCTCACCGCCTGCGGCTCCGACTCGTCCTCCTCCGGCACGGACACCCCCGCCACGCCGTCCGCCAAGGCCGCGGCGACCGCGGCGGCGCCGGTGACCGTGAAGGACCCGTGGGCGAAGGCCGCCGACTCCGGCATGACGGCCGTCTTCGGCACCCTGGTCAACACCACCGACTCCCCGCTCACGGTGGTGTCCGCCACCTCGACCGTCTCGAAGAAGACCGAGCTGCACGAGGTCGCCGACGTGGACGGCAAGCCGGTGATGCGCCCCAAGAAGGGCGGCTTCGTCATCCCCGCCAAGGGCAGCCACCAGCTCCAGCCGGGCGCCGACCACCTGATGCTGATGGGCCTGGCCAAGGCGGTGCGGCCGGGTGACGAGATCACCGTGACCCTGACGCTCAAGGACGAGCGGACCCTGCGTTTCACCGCCGTCGCCAAGGCGTTCGCCGGCGGCAAGGAGAACTACCGGCCCGGTATGGAGAAGGGCTGACCTCCCCGCCATGGACAACACCCCCGTCCACCCCGCCCCATCCGCGCCCGCGGCCGGCGGCACCACCGCTGTCGGCCGCCGCCGGCTGCTGACCGGCGGCGCGCTCACCCTCGGCGGGGCCCTGGCCGGCGCCGGAATCGGCGCCGCGGCCGCCGACGGCAGCGGCCAGGCCGCCACCGCTGGTGAAGCCCGGCGGCGGGAGACCGCGTACGGCACGCAGAAGGTCCCCTTCCACGGACGGCACCAGGCGGGCATCGCCACCCCGGCCCAGGCCCACGCCGTGTTCCTCGGCTTCGAACTGGCCGACCGGACGGACCGCGCGGCCCTGGGCCGGATGATGCGGCTGCTCACCGACGACGCGGCACGGCTCACCCAGGGCGAGGCCGCCCTCGCCGACACCGAAGCGGAACTCGCGGCGCTACCCGCCCGGCTGACCGTCACCTTCGGCTTCGGCCCCGGCCTCTTCGAGGCCGCCGGACTCGACGACCAGCGGCCCGCCTCCCTCGCCCCCCTGCCGCGCTTCCCCATCGACCGGCTCCAGGACCGCTGGAACGGCGGCGACCTGCTGATCCAGATCTGCGCCGACGACCCGCTCAGCGTCGCGCACGCCCAGCGGATGCTCACCAAGGACGCCCGCACGTTCGCGCGGCTGCGCTGGGCTCAGCGCGGGTTCCGCCGCGGACGCGGCGTCCAGGACGAGGGCGCCACCCAGCACAACCTCATGGGCCAGCTCGACGGCACCGCCAACCCGGCTCCCGGCGGCGACGCCTTCGCCAAGGCGGTGTGGACCGACGCCGGACCCCGCTGGCTGCGCGACGGCGGCACGACCCTCGTGCTGCGCCGCATCCGCATGGAGCTGGAGACCTGGGACGCCGCCGACACCAAGGCCAAGGAATTCACCATCGGCCGACGGCTCGGCACCGGCGCCCCGCTCACCGGTACCGCGGAGACCGACCCGCCCGACTTCGACGCCAAGGACGCCCTCGGTTTCCCGGTCATCTCCGAGTTCGCCCACATCCGGCGGGCCCATGTGGGCGAGGAACGACAGCACATCTTCCGCCGGCCCTACAACTACGACGACGCCCCCGCGGCGGACGGACGCCCCGACACCGGCCTGCTCTTCGCGTCCTTCCAGCGTGACATCGGCGAACAGTTCCTTCCCATCCAGCGCCGGCTCGCCGCCTCCGACCTCCTCAACCAGTGGACCACCCCGATCGGCTCCGCCGTCTTCGCCATCCCACCCGGCTGCGCACCCGGCGGCTGGATCGGCCAGACCCTGCTGGGCTAGCGCACCGGCCGGCGGCGTCCGGCGCGGCGGGCCGATGCCGGCGGACGCGGCTCAACGGCCAGGCCGGAGGCGCTCACCGAGGTAGGTCCGCAGCCGGTCGACCAGCGCCTGGGCCGCGCCGAGCGAGGTGCCCGCCTTCTGTGTCCAGGCGGTGGTGCGAGCCCTCGGCCGGGTCAGCCGCCTCCGATGCCCAGGGCGGTGAGCAGGACCAGGACGAGGGTGGCCACGGCGAGCAGGCCGTGCGCCAGCACGACCGGCACCGGGAAGTGCCGTTCGGCCGGGACCGCCCCTTCGGCACCCCTTGCCCCGGCCGGGGCCCCGGCGGTGGCGCGCTCGCGGTAGACGGGGATCCAGCGGGCCAGCATCACGAATCCCAGCAGCGCGACCGGCAGCAGCAGGCCGAACGCGGTCCAGGCCAGGGCGTCCTTGTCGGCCACGAGATAGATGATCCACACCACCAGTCCGATCGCGGCCAGGGCGAAGTGGCCGAAGACGACGGGTGCGGGCAGGCGGCTGGTACCTGTCTGCTGCTGCCGGATTCCACCGCGTCGGATCCAGGTGCCGAGCATGTAGAAGCCGCCGAGGGCGGTGACCACCCAGGTGATCAGTGCGGCGATGTCCTGAGGGAACTCCCCGGGGTGCTCGATGGTGACGGCGCCCGGAAGAGGCCGGCCGCCGTGGCGGAGGGCCGGTCAGGAGGAGGTACGGGTGGTCCCGCGGCCCGGTGCGTACCCCTCGGCCTGGGTGCCCTCGTCGGCGACGCGCACGCCGTAGCGGTAGGCGAGCTTGCCGCCGAGGTATCCGGAGATCCCCAGGACCGCGAGGCTGACCGCGGACAGCACCAGCTGCCCGATCCCCACGCTCCCACCGTCGGTGTAGGTGCCGTACCGCCACAGGAAATTGGCGATGTAGGCGGCGGTCACCAGCAGGTTCAGCGCCATGTGCGTCAGCGCGGTACGGAAGGCCGGGGTGCCGGTGGGAATCGCGAACAGGTCGAGGAATCCGACCACGGCCGCCAGCAGAGCGCCGATCACGCCCACCGCGATCAACCACTCCGAGGACTGGGTCAGGAATCCGGGACGGTGCACGACATGGGAAGCGATGTCGAACACCAGGCCGGCCACCCAGGCGCCGATGGGCACGGTCACCAGGATCGGGTGGAACGGGTGCCCGTACGGGCCGGCAAGCGAGGCGCTGACCGGACGCTTCGCCTGGAGCTGTGATTCATGGGCCATCGCGACCTCCAAGTGATTTCACCAATAAGTCTTGGACTTATTGCGGGAGGGTGTCAAGCCACGCAGGACATGGGCCGAGAAGAACATTTGTGCCTATGCGTATGGGAGTTACCGTGATGGTGTGGCTATCGATCCGAACGCGCGGGCCGACGCGGCCGACAGCGCCATCGAATCCGTCAGCGTCCTCAACGAGGACTCGCGGCGGCGCATGTTCGTCTTCATCCGGCGCGCCCGCCGCGCGGTCACCCGCGACGAGGCCGCCGCCAGCGTCGGCATATCGCGCAAGCTCGCCGCCTTCCACCTCGACAAGCTCGTCGACGCCGGCCTGCTCCGCGCCCGCTACGAAGCACCCGGCGGGATCCGGAAGGTCGGCAGGCGGCCGAAGGTGTACGAGCCCACCGACGCCCAGATCGTCGTGAGCATCCCCGACCGCCGCCACGAACTCCTGGCGGACCTGCTCCTGGACGCCGTCCTGACCGAGGGTGCGGACGAGGACGCCGCCCACGCCGCGGTGCGGACCGCCGAGCGGCGCGGCCGGCAGATGGGCGAGGCCGCCCGGGAGGAGATCCGCCCGGGCCGGTTGGGCCCCGAGCGCGGGCTGACCGCCTGCGAGCGCCTGCTGGACCGGTACGGCTACGAACCGGTCCGGGAGACCCCCGCCCAGCTGCGGCTGCGCAACTGCCCCTTCCACCCGCTGGCCGCGAAGGCCCCCGACCTGGTGTGCGGCATGAACCACGCGTTCCTCAGCGGCTACCTCGACGGCCTCCAGATCACCGGAGTCCACGCCGTCCTGGCCCCCGAGCCCGGGGAGTGCTGCGTGCGCCTCGACACCCGCGACCACCGCGATCGTGATGACCTGGCCGAGGCCGACTGACGCGGCGCCGGTCGCCCGCCCCCCGCGGGCCGCCGCCCGGCAGCGGGACTCTGCCCCCGGCAGGGTCCGTACCGTCCGGGAGTTCCCGGAGACGACCAAGCGCCGGCGAGTGGGTCGGCTCCGGCTCCGGCCGGAGCCGTTCGCGGGCGTGTCGGAGCCACGATGGCGGCCAGGGTGCCCCGACCCCGCGCCAGGAGTGCCCACTGCCCTGCCGGCGGAACGACCGCCCAGCTCACTCGCCCCGGTACGACCGCATCGGCCGCCGCTCCTCCACCCCGCGACCGGCACCCGGCCCACGACGGCGGCGCGACCCGTCAGGGGATCTGGGCCTCGACCTGGGCGAGGTGGGCGGCGAGGACTTCTTCGAACGCGGCGCGGCGATCCGCTCCGAGGGGGCGGATGTCGCGGGCGAAGTGGCTCAGGGCGGGGAAGCGCTCGGGGTCGGCGCCGAGCACCGCGACGCGGAACTGCTCCATGCCCTGTTCGTACTCCTGGGGAGTGATGGAGCTGATACCGGCCTCGGAGGCGATCAGCGAGGCGAGGAGGATCACGATGCGGTGGTACCGCGTTGGGATCTCCTCGTCGGGCAGGCCGGACGTGCGCAGGGCCTGCAGCAGCTCCTCCATGACCAGTCGGGAACCGGTGCCGCCGGACCCGTAGCGTCCCCATACCGCGGCGAGTTGGGGTTGCTCGCCGAAGGCCTCGCGCAGGCGCAGGGACAGGGCGGTGACCCGCTGCTTCCAGTCGCCCGCGGGGCGGTAGCCGTCCATGGCGGCCAGCAGGATCCGGTCGGCGACCGCGCGCAGCAGTTCGGTCTTGTTGCGGAAGTGCCGGTACAGGCTGGAGGAGTCGGTCCCGAGCGCCGCGGCGAGTTTGCGCACGCTGAACGACTCGGCGTCGCTCGTGCGCAGCAGTTCCACCGCCTTGTCCAGGATCTCCTCGATCGACCATCGCCTTCGGCCAGCCATCTCGCCCCTCTCGTCCGAAATCAGCCTAACCTATGCACTTGGCGATGCACGCACCGCGTGCATAATGAGAGCGGCGCCCGCCCGGCCACCACGACACCCACCGGAGGACAGCAGAGTGCAGCGCATCGGCATCATCGGAGTGGGCGAGATCGGCCGGGCCATCGTCGAGGGCCTGCGCGACGGGGGTGGCACGGCGCCGGAGGTCTTCCTCTCCCCCCGGGGAGCCCGCACCGCCGCCGAACTGTCCGAGCGCTTCGAGGGCGTCCATGTGTGCGCGGACAACCAGGGCGTGCTGGACCGCTCCGAGGTGGTGATCATCGCGGTGCGCCGCCACGACCGCCAGGAGGCACTCGCCGGGCTGAGGATCGGCGACGACCGGACCGTGATCAACCTGATGGCCGGCGTCGCCACCGCCGACCTGCGCCGAACGCTCGCCACCCGCGCGCCGATCGTCCGCGCCATCCCGCTGCCCGCGGTGCGCGAGCGCCGCTCCACCACCGTGACCTTCCCCTCGCACCCGGTGGTGGACTCCCTCTTCGACCAGTTGGGCGGAGCGCTCCCCGTCGCGGACGAGGACGCCTTCAACGTCTTCTCCGCGCTGACCGGGACGCTCACCACCCACTACGCCTACCTCGCCACGCTCACCTCCTGGGCCGCCGGCCATGGCATCGCTCCCGACGCCGCCGACCGGTATGTGCGCGGCCTCTTCCAGAACGTCGGACGCTCCCTGAGCGACGAGACCCGCCCGCTGCACCGACTCGCCGCCGACCACGAGACGCCCAGGGGGAACAACGAGCGCGTCCGCACCACCTGGTTCGACCCGGCCAACGCGGCAGCCCTCGCCAAGGCCCTGGACGGCCTCCTCACCGATCTGGCGTGAGGGCGTCCGGGCCGACGGGCCCCACCTCACCGCCAGGGCCTGGTCCGGGAGATGCCCGCCGGGCCCCGAGGAGAGCGCAGAGCTCCGCGGTCGTGGTGACGGTGGCCACCAGGGCGAGGGTGTGGCGGATCATCGCGGCGGTGTACTCGGCGGGCACCCCGGCGATGGCGTCGGCGGGCAGCACGGCCGTGTACCCGAGGTTGACCGCGTCGAAGACCGCGTTGGGCACCGCCACGTTCGCCGAGACGCCCGCGATGACGAGCGTTCGGCACCCGAGGTTGCGCAGCAGCGCGTCCGCCTCCGTGCCGGCCAGCGGGGACAGCCCGTGCAGTCGGCGTACCACCAGGTCGGCCGGGCCCACCGGGATCTCCTCGGCGATCCGTACCGCGGCGCTGCCGGTGAGCTGCCGGACCGGCAGTCGCGCGGCCGCCCGCAGCAGGGGCGCGTTCTCCCCGGAGCCTCGGCCGTCGGGGCGCCGCTCGGCCACCGCGTGCAGCACCGGGACATCGGCGCGGTGGGCGGCCTCCACCAGCCGGGCGATCCTGCCGAGTGCGCCGGAGTCGCGGACCGCGGCGGCCAGTTCGGGAAGCGCGCTGTCCGGGCCGACCACGCCACGTTGGCACTCCACGGTGAGCAACGCGCAGCCCGGCGAGGTGAGCAGCGCCGTGAGACGGTCCGGGGATGCCGGGCCACGGGTCATCACGCCTCCTCGGTCCCGGTCGGCAGGGCTCGCGACCGCTCCGGTATCGCAGCATGCGCGCGCGACCGCATCTCTGACAAGTCGTCAGACCGATTGGTGGTGGGCGGTCGACCGCGGCCATCCCGCGGGATTTCGGCACCTGACTCACCAGGCGGCGCACCGCCGGATGGCGGTGGTCGGCCGGTGACGGCCGCACCCGGCACGCGGTCGCCACCGGCCGACCCGCCGGATCGACGCACCGTACCTCGGTCTCACGTTCGCGAGGCCGGTCCTGGGGCCGCGAAGTCGATGTCCGCCGCCGCGATGACCCGCACGCTGCGATCCGGGAAGTCGATGTGCCGGTAGATCTCGTTGTGGTGGGCGATCGACTGGGCCTCCGGAACGAAGTCCGTGCGTGCGGGGCGAAGGGACGTTGTGTGCCCGTCCGCCACGAGCACCAGGTCGTAGCCGTGACTGAGGGCCTGGCGTGCGGTCGTCTCCACGCAGTTCTCCGTGGCGAAGCCGGCGACCATGACCTCGGTCGCGCCGAACCGACGCAGCGTCGCGTCGAGATCGGTGCCCAGAAAGGCGTCCGCGGTGGTCTTGTCGATCACCGACTCGCCCTCCTGTGCGGCCAGTTCGGGGAGAACGCCGCCGCAGCCCCGCTGCCGCACCGTGACGACGGGCACGCCCAGGGCGCGCGCCCGGGAGCCGAGACTCGCGATGGTCTCGACGACGCGAGCGGGCCGGTACATGATCGGCACCATGGCGTCCTGCATGTCGATGACGAGAAGCACGGGTCGGTGCGGCGGTGGCGGCATGAACACACGGTAGCCCCGGGTGGCCTGGTCACAGGCGGCTCGTGTGTCGGCCCCGCCGTGGATGCCGAGCTCGGCTGGGGCTGGGGCGACGCCGGGACGATGGACTTCACCCTGCCGGCGAGGCGTTCGCCGAGGGGGACTTCAGCCGGGTCGCCGCCGAGATCCGCCGCTGCCGAGCGCCCGCCGTACCCGCCGGGGTCCACCGGTCGGTGGACCCAAGGTTCCACCGGCCGAGGCTGTCGCCGGGCACACGCCTTTGACCAGCATGAACGCATGAACAATCTCCCTGTACGCATGGCGCGCTGGAGCGCCGGACACCCCTGGCGCGCGATCGCCGGCTGGTTCCTCTTCGTCGCCCTGTGCCTGGGCGCCGGGATCGGCATCGGCGTCAACGCGGCCGGCAGCGCCGACTTCCGCATCGGCGAGGCGGGCCGGGCGGAGGCGATGGCGGCCGAGGGCGGCCTCGAACAGAGGCCGGTGGATCGCGTGCTGATCACCGCCGAGCCGGGCACCGGCCGGCTGGACGGGGCCGCCGCCCGGTCCGCGGCCCGGGAGGTCGCCGACCGGATGCGGGGGCTGCCCGAGGTCCGGTCCGTGTCCGCGCCGGTGCGCTCGGCCGATGGCAGCGCCTACCGGGTCGACGTGACCTTGAAGGGACCCGAACTCGACGGGAAGAAGCACGTCGAGCCGCTCCGCGAGCAGACCGCCGAGGCGCAGGCCGCCCACCCCGGGCTGCGGATCGAGGAGACCGGCGGCCCGTCCATCAGCAAGGGCGTCGAAGAGCAGCGCGGCAAGGACCTCGCGCGCACCGAGATCATCGCGCTGCCCGTCACGCTGCTGACCCTGCTGCTCGTCTTCCGCTCCGCCGCGATGGCCTTCGTGCCGCTGCTGCTGGCGCTCACCTCGATCGCCGCGGCCGTCGGGCTGTCGATGCTGGCCTCGCACGTCTTCCCGGACGCCGGGGTGGGCACCAACGTGATCCTGCTGATCGGCATGGCCGTCGGCGTCGACTACACGCTCTTCTACCTCAAGCGGGAGCGGGAGGAACGGGCCCGCTCGGGCGGACGGTTGGACTCGCGTGCCCTGGTGGAGGTGGCCGCGGCCACCTCGGGGCGGGCCGTGGTGGTCTCGGGTCTGGCCGTCGCCGTCTCCAGCGCCACGCTGTACCTGGCCGACGACGTCATCTTCTCCTCGATCGCCACCGGCGCGATCGTCGTCACCCTGGTCGCCGTCGTCAGTTCGCTCACCGTGCTGCCGGCCCTGCTCGCCCAGCTCGGCGGCTGGTCGGAGCGCCGGGCGGCCCGCAAGGCCCAGCGCGCCGCCGGACGGCGCGGGTCCGGAGCGCCCGGCACGGCTGACGGCATGACCACCCACGACACCGCGCCCGCCGCGGGCTCGAAGCGGCGGCGTCCCGAGGGGGGAGCCGGCCGGCTCACCGGCGCCCTGCTGCGGTTCACCGAACGGCGGCCCGCCGCCACCCTCGGCGTCGCCGTGCCGGCGATGCTCGCCCTGGCCGCGCCGCTGCTGGGGCTGAACCTCACCGACATGGGGCGCGAGACCCACCCGCGCACCATCCCGGCGATGCGGACCTACGACCGGCTCAACGCCGCCTTCCCCGAGCTGAAGTCCATGCACCAGGTCGTCGTGCGGGCCGAACCCGGCCGCGCCGAGGAAGTTGCCGGGGCACTGCGCGAACTCGCCGCACGGACGAAGAAGGACCCGGCGTTCGCCGGCCGGTCCGAGCTGCGCGTCTCCTCGGACCGCCGGATCAGCCTGCTGGAACTCCCTGTTCCGTACGAGGTGAGCGCCGAGCAGGCACAGGACTCTCTGGAACGGATCCGGAAGGACTACCTTCCCGCCGCGTTCGAGCGGCTGGACGGTGTGGAGTCCGCGGTGACCGGCGATGTCGCCCGCTATGCCGACTACCCCGAGCACCAGAAGGGGAAGCTGCCGCTGATCATCGGGGCGCTGCTGCTGGTGACCTTCGCGATGACCGTGTGGGCGTTCCGCTCCGTCGTGCTGGGCCTGGTCGGCATCGCCCTGAACCTGCTGTCGGCCGCCGCCTCGCTCGGCCTGCTGGTCCTGGTCTTCCAGGGGGCGTGGGCCGAGGGGCTGCTCGACTTCACCTCCACCGGCTCGATCGGCTCGCGGGTCCCGCTCTTCCTGTTCGTCATCCTCTTCGGCCTGTCGATGGACTACCAGGTCTTCGTGATCAGCCGGATCCGGGAGGCCGCGCTGCGCGGGGTGCCCACCCGGCAGGCCGTGCTCGAGGGCATCGGGAGTTCGGCCAGCGTGGTGACGAGCGCCGCGTTCGTGATGGTGACGGTCTTCGCCAGCTTCGTCCCGCTGCACATCATGGAGATGAAGCAGATCGGCTTCAGCCTGGCGGCGGCGGTGCTGCTCGACGCCTTCGTCATCCGCATCCTGATCCTGCCGGCGCTCATGCTGCTGCTCGGCGAGGCGAACTGGTGGCCCTCCCGGGGCGTGGGCCGGGCGCGCGCCGTCACCGCCCCGGCCCCGCGCACCCCGGAGAACGTACGCTGACCGGCATGGACCGACCTCCGCAGGGCAAGGACCCGTTCCCGATACGCCGGCTCCGCCGCTGGTACACGGTCCTGTGGGTGGTGCTCGGCCCGGTGCCCTCGGTGCTCGGCACACGGGACGACTCCGGGCCCGCGAAGTACGCGGCGCTGGCGGTGGTGGCCGTGGTCTCCGTCGGCTTCGCGGTCCTGGAGGTCCACCCGGAGAACCCCGTGCTGCGGCCCGTGCCCTACCTGTGGGTGCTGGCCCTGGGCATCGGCGCGATGTCGGTGCTGCCGGGCGGCGGCGCTGCGCTGCTGATCGTCTCGTTGCCGCTCTTCTGGATCCACGCCGGCGGCCCGCGGACCGCGATCGCCCTGAGCGGCCTCGCGGCCGCCGCCACCACCGCCGGCAGCATCGCCCAGAACGCGGAGGTGTTCACCGGGAACGCGGTCTTCGCCCTCGCGGGTTACGCGGCCGGGGTGCTGCTCGGACTCTATGTGCACCGGCTGGTCCAGCAGGGCGAGGAGCGGGCCCGCCACCTGGGGGCCGCGCTGGAGGACACCCAGCAGCTGCTGGCGGAGGCGCACCGGCGCCAGGGTGCCGCGGAGGAACGCGAGCGCCTCGCCCGCGAGATCCACGACACCCTGGCCCAGGGCTTCGCCTCCATCGTCGTCCTGGCGGAGGCGGCCCGGGCCGGCCTCGGCACGGACCCGGGGCGCAGCGCCCAGCAGTTGCTGTCGATCGAGCAGACGGCGCGGGAGAACCTCGCCGAGGCGCGGATCCTCGTCGGCTCCGCCCCGCACGGCGGCGGCGCCTCAGCTTCGGTGGCCCAGAGCCTGCGCCGGACCCTGGAGCGGTTCGCCGAGGACACCGGGATCACGGTGGAGGCGGAGCTGCCGGACGTGGTGTGCGACCAGCAGACCCGGATCGCGCTGCTGCGCTGCCTCCAGGAGTCCTTGGCGAACGTCCGCAAGCACGCGGACGCCGGCACGGTGGGCGCCATGCTCAGCCCGCTGCCCTACGGCGTCGAGTTGGAGGTCACCGACGACGGCCGCGGCTTCGTGGTCGAGGAGTCCCGCGGCTTCGGGCTCGACGGGATGCGCCGGCGCATGGCCGAACTCGGCGGCCAACTCACGGTCACCAGCTCCCCCGGCGAGGGCACCCGCGTCCTCGCCCTGATACCCACGAACGGTCAGGTGTGACATGGCGGACGGGACGCGGCGCGCACTGCGCGTCATCGTGGTCGACGACCACACGGTGATGCGCGCCGGGGTGGTCGCCCTGCTGGCGGCGGAGCCCGGGATCGAGATCGTGGCGGAGGCGGCCGACGGCCGGGCGGCGGTCGAGCTCGTGGAGCGGCTGCGGCCCGATGTGGCCCTGGTCGACCTGCGGATGCCGGTACTGGACGGGGCCTCCGCCACGGCCCGGATCGTCGCCGGCGGCTCCGGCACCCGGGTGCTGATCCTGACCACGTACGAGACCGACTCCGAGATCGAGCGCGCCGTCGAGGCGGGCGCCATCGGATACCTCCTCAAGGACACCACGCGCGAGCAACTCGCGGACGCGATACGGTCCGCGGCCCGCGGCGAGACCGTGCTGGCCCCGCGCGTCGCCGAGCGCCTGGTCGCCCGGATGCGGCGGCCGGCGCCGGTGGCGCTCACCGCGCGCGAGGTCGATGTGCTCAGCGGCGTCGCCGACGGCCTCTCCAACGCGGAGATCGGCCGGCGCCTGGTCATCGGGGAGGCGACCGTGAAGACCCATCTGCTCCGTGTCTTCGCCAAGCTCGACGTCAGCGACCGCACGCACGCGGTGGTCGTCGCCCTGGAGCGCGGCCTGCTCACCCGCCGGGGCCGGCAGCAGCGCTGACCGCCCCGCCTGCCCGGTTTGCCCGCGCGGGCCGCCGGCGTCCGGAGCCGTCCGGCCGCCCTCCTCCGGAGCGGACCGCCCTCAGGGACCCGCGTGGACCTGGCAGGCCCACAGGCTCGGGGTCAGCGGGTACGTGTCGCGCAGGGCGCGTACGGCCTGGTGCAGGGCCTCGGCCGTGCGGGCCACGTCGAGTGCGCCCCCGCCCGTGTGCACGGCTTCGTAGACGCTGAGCGCGACCTCGGCACCGATCGCGTCGTCGACGTGCCACAGGGAGCCGACGACGTGCGGGAAGCCCGCCATCTGGAAGGCGCTGACGATGTGCACGGCCTCGTCGGCGAGTTCGGGACTGGTGCGCAGGGTGTCGCAGGCGGAGAGGTAGGCGAGCCGGACCGAGGGCAGCCGCAGCCGGGCCAGGTCGCCCGCGGTCAGCGGGTGTTCGGTGTGGTCGTGGAGGACGAGCCGGCTGCCGGACGGGTGCTCCGCGTCGCCCAGGGCGTGGCAGGCGAAGTGGGCGTAGGCGTGGTGGTGCAGGGCGGAGACGACCGCGGAGTGCGTGGCGGAGCCGTCCGCCAGCAGCGTGGCCCCGGGCAGGAGGCGGGCCAGGTGGTCCGCCTCGCGGCGTGCGCCCGGCAGCGGGGCCTGGCCGACGGCCCGCGCCACGCTGACCACCAGCGTGCCGGTGCCCGCGGGGCGGGCGGCGCGCCGGCGGGCGTGGTGCAGGGCCCGCAGGGTCGGCGTGTACGAGGAGACCACCCGGTCCAGGGCGCCGGGAGCACCGGCCGGGGCCGCCGCGTGCAGCGGCAGGATGCCCAGGGGGCCGCCCGGCGACCACCACACCCGGGTGGCCGTGGGGAGGCGGTCGAGGACCGGGCCGGTGACCGCCTGCCACAGCCAGGCGAGGGTGTCCCGTACGGTCCGTTGGGCGCGGAGCGACTGCTTGCGGGAGGTTCCGGGGGTCTCGATGCGGACCAACGCCTCCTGGAAGGCCTGCCGGCGGGCAGCCGTCGTCCGCGGGTCCAGCCCGGGGAGTGGTACGGCGTCGATGGAGTGCTCGGTGACCACCAGCGCGTCGCTGCCGTACGGCGAGAGGTTGACCAGGACCACCGGGCCCGCCGCGGCGGTCGCGCACAGCTCGCGCCGGTCCCACTCCCGCACCGGGCGCAGCAGGTCCAGCTCGGGGTGTTCGGCGCGGATCCGGTCCGTGAGCTCCCGCCACTCGGCGGCCAGGCGCTGCCGCAGATCGGCGCGGGTGTGGGGGTCGGGCGGTCCTTCCTCGAGGAGTTCCCGGGTGCCGGTCGCGGTGTCGAGGGCGTCCCGGAGTTCCTCGAAGCGGTCGGCGAGGTCCGGGGCGCTCTCCCGGAGCCGCGTCAGGTCGCTGTCGGCGTCGAAGGCGTGGGAGAGGATGACGCCCCTGGCCGCTTCGAGCAGGCCGACCGCGAGCCCCGGCCGGCCGCAGCGCACCGCGCAGGCCGCCGCCGCGGCCCCCAGTCCGACGGACCGGCCCAGCAGGAACTCCTGGTCCTCGCGGACGAGATGGCGCGGCGCCACGGAGTGCAGCAGGTCGACAGCGAGCACATAGCCGTCCAGGGCGCCGTCCCAGTCGCCCAGCTGGGCCCGGACGTCACCCCACAGCCATGCCGCCTCCAGACGCGTGGAGGGCGCGCACTGCCGCTCCAGGGCCGCCGCCCGGAACACGGTTGCCGCCTCGTCCGGATCGGCTCCGCGACGACGGCGGCCAAGGCCCCGGTCGTAGAGCACGGCACCGAGCATCGTCAGGCGAGATGTCCGCTTGGGGTGGCCGGGCGGGGTGGCCGCGACCGCCCGGCGGAAGAGCGCGAGCGCCTCGTCCCGGGCGGTCGAGGACAGCGGGGCGAGGGGGCCGGCGAGCCGTACCCGCGCCGCCGCCATCAGGGCGCCCGGCAGCTCCGGCGAGTCGGCGGGCAGCTCCGCGACCACCGCGTCGGCCAGTTGGCGCGCCTCGCGGGCGTCGCCGGACCGCCGGGTGCGACCGTGGCGGGCCAGCAGGGCGATGGCGAGGTTGTGGCGGCGGCGGGGCAGCCGCGGGTCGTCCTCGGGGGTGAGGGCGAGCGCCTCCCGCAGGATCCGTACCGCCTCCTCGATCCGGGCGTCCGGATCGGTTGCGCGTTCGATGCCCTGGACCAGGATGATCCCCGTCGAGCTCAGCAGCGCCGCCTGGTGGGCGCGGCCGAGGCCGGGCAGCGCGGCGGCCCGGTGCCGGCACTCCAGGGACCCCCGCAGGTCCTCGCCGTCCTCGGTCAGCTGGTGGCGCAGCCCCAGCGCCGTGCCGAGGTTGAGCAGCCGCAGCTTGAGCACCTCATGCCCTTCGGGGGTGAGCGCCACCGCCTCCCGATGGGCTCGCACCGCCTCGTTCAACACCTCCGGGTCCCCCGTGCGCTGGTGGCGGGCGGTCAGCGCCAGGCCGAGGGCGTTGAGCACCGCGGGACGCTCCGGGTGGCCCGGCGGTATCCGCGGCTCGGCCTGCCGCAGCCGGCGCACCGCCTCGTCCAGGTCCGCCCGGTTCGCTTCGGGGTCGCGGGTGTAGCGGCTGAACAGGGTCATCGCGTGGGCGAGGAGCGGGGGTCGCGGGTCGTCCGCCACCCCCGGGGAGGCGGTGGCCGGGTCGGTGAGGTGGCGCGCCGCGTCCAGATCGGCCGGGGCGCCGGTCGCGAGGGAGCGGGCGCGCAGGGCGTTGCCCAGGGCATTGCGCAGGGCCGCGCTCTCACCGGGATGCCTGGCCGCCGGGAGCGCCTCGGCCAGCACGGCGACCGCCTCGTGCAGGTCCTCGACCCGGCCGGTGTGCTGGGCCCGCAGTACGAGGGCCATGCCCAGGTCGTAGCCGCCCGCCGCGGGCCCCTGCGAGCTGCCGTGACGTGCTCGGCGGCACAGGTCCACGAGCTCGTCGCACTCCTCGGGGGTGGCGCCCTCCCGCTGCCGCAGCAGCGTCAGGCCGCGCCCCAGGGTGCTGAGGCAGCGGGCCGTCCGCGGGCTGCCGGGCGGCAGTTGGTCCAGTACGTCACGGGCGATGCCGACCGCCTCGTGCAGGTCCTCCGGGTCGTACGACCGCAGGTAGCGGTCCAGGAGCCGGCCGCCCAGGGCTTCGAGGGCCACCAGCCGCTCGGGCGAGTCGGCCGGGATCGCCTTGAGGGCGCGGTGGGCGAGCCGGACCGGATCGGCGGCCTCGCCGCCGGCCGCCCCGTCACCGGACAGGTCCCCGAAGGGCCAGGTCATCCCGGCGCGGGCCAGCGCGCTGGACAGTGCCGCGCGCCGGTCCGCGTACCGCGGGTCGTACTCCGGCGTCGCGAGGACGGCGAGGCTGCCGCAGCCGACCGCACTGGCGAGCCGGGCCTCGTACGAGAGTGCCCGGGTGTCGAAGCTCGCGGCCAGTTCATGGAGCCGCCGGACGTCTTCGGTGGCGTCCGGCGGCGGGGTGTGCCGGCGCCCCTGGGCGGCGATCTCGAACGCGGCGCACAGGGCCGACCACTCGGCGGGACCGTCCGCGTTCGCCGGGTCGGGGCGCGTGGCGGGGTCGGCGGTCGCGTAGCGTTCCGCCAGCTCCGGGGGGACCAGGCCCGGATCGGCGACCCACACCGGGAAGAGCAGCGTGCCGGCCATGCTCCCGTGGACACTGCCGAGATCCGCGGGGCCGGCCATCGCACGGGCCACGCACAGCCAGCCGGCCGCGTGCCGGGCCTCCATGTCGGTCCTCGGGTCGGCGGTCCGCAGCAGTCCCCGGAGTTCCGCGTCCGCTGCGGGGCCGCACACCACGCCCCCGTCCACGCCGCCGCCCGCCGTCCCGGCCCGTTCGAGGCGCGCGCGGATCGCCCCCAGGAACCCGTCCCGGTCGTACCTCACCCCGTCGCCCCTCCCTGCCGCCGGCCCCGAGGGGCACCTCGGCCCCTGCTCAACTCTGCCCGCGTCAGGCACACTTGGTCCATGACAGCGGCTGCCGACGCCCCGGGACCCGACCATCGGGCGGCGGCGCTGTGCGCCCTGCTCGGCTCGCCGGAGGACCTGCGCCGGCCCGGGGTCCGGGAGGCGGCCGAGCGCGCGCGTGACCTGCTGCGGTCGGGTGCGGACACCGAGGAACTCGCGAGCTGCTACCGGGCTCTGGACACGGCCCTGCGCCAGGCCGGGGACGCCCGCGGGCTGGTCAACGAGTCCCGGGGCGGGACGGCCCCCGGCATCGCGCCCCACCTCAAGGTGGCCGTGTGTCCGGGACCCACCCCATGCCCCCGCCTCGAACGGGCCCGCGACCTGCTCCCCGCCCCGCACTGCGCGATCAACGGCACCCGCATGCGCAAGGGCCGGCTGGGCGCCGCCCGGTGACCCGGTTCCGATGAACCCCCTTCTCGCCACCCTGGGCGGCAAACTCACCGAACGCTGGCTGAACCTGCTGGTCCTCCCAGGCGCTCTGTTCCTCGCCGCCGCGGCCGTCGGCACCACCACGGGCCACCGCCACTGGCACGACGCCGACCGGCTGCGCACCACCATGGACGACCTCGCCGCCCACCCCGCCCTCGACCGCACCGGCACCGCCGCGCTCCTGGTCGCCCTCGTCCTGCTCGCCGCGAGCGCGGCCTCACTCGCCGCGCAGTTCCTCGGCAGCGCGATCGAGTGGTACTGGCTGCGCTTCGGCCGGGACCCGCTCTCGCGCGCCCTCACCGCCCGCCGCGCCCGCAGATGGAAGGAGCGGGACAGGCGGCTCGACGAGGCCGTCGGCCAGGCCCAGCGGACGGGTACCGGGCCCGACGGTGCGGTACTGGTCCCGCGCGGCACACTGGTGCGGATCCAGACCCTCACCGAGGCCCGCGACCGGATCGCACTGCGCGAACCGGCCCGCCCCACCTGGTACGGCGATCGCATGCAGGCGACGGCCGACCGGGTCGAGGCGGCCTACGGAGTGGACCTGGCCGCCCTCTGGCCGCGGCTGTGGCTGCTCCTCCCCGAACCCGCCGTACGCCAGATCCAGTCGGCCCAGGAATCCTTCGGCGCCGCCGCCCGCCTGGCCGCCTGGGGCCTCGCCTACGCCCTGCTCGCCTGCTGGTGGTGGCCGGCCGCACCGGTCGCCCTCGGCTGCGCGGCCGTGGCCCGGGCCCGCGCCCGCACCGCCCTGGAGGCGCTCGCGGGCCTCATCGAGGCCGCCGTCGACGTGCACGGCCGGGAACTGGCCGCCCGGGTCGGCCTGCTGGCGCCGGAGTCAGCGGGCCTGCTGGCACACGACACGGGGGACGCGATGTCCGAGGTGTTCAGAAAGGCCGAGTGAGGGCCGGGGCCGTACGGGCTCACCGCCAGTCGCCGAAGCGATCGAAGAACGCCTCCACCGTCCTCGAACTCGTCGCGGCCAGCCTGTCCCTGTGCTGCTCCCAGTCGCCGGTGAACGCGTCCACCAGGACACCGGCGGCCCTCGGGGTACCGATGACCTTGCGCAGGCATTCCTCGCGGCGCCGACCGTCGAAGTGGACCAGCGCGACCCGCGCCAGGTTGTACGCGCGGCTCGCGGCGCCGAGGCGGTAGGGCGGCTGGGGGCGGAAGCGGTGTGCCAGCCGCGCTGACGGGACGGCCACGACGTCGACGCCGGCACGCCATGCCCGCAGGCTGAGATCGACGTCCTCCAACCCGAGCTCGCGAAAGGCGCCGAAGCCCCCGAGGCGGTCGAACGCCGCCCGGCTCAGCGCCAGGCACCCTCCTGGCGCGACGGGCAGGGGAGAGAAGGCGCCGTCCGCTCGCGGCGGCAGCCAGCGCACCCGCAGTTCGGCATCGATCAGACGCGCGCCGCATCCGTACGCGCTGCCGCCGAAGTCACGGACGGCGGGAGCCAGCACGGCGTCGGGCCGGGCGGTCAGCGCGTCCCCCAGGCGCGCGAGGCAGTCCTCCTCCAACCGGCAGTGCGCGTCCAGGAAGACCAGGTACGGACTCTTCGCGAGACCGGCGCCCGCATTGCGCGCCGCCGCCACCCCGCTGCGCTCGATGCGGTGCACGAGGACGCCCCGGTCCCGCCACTCGCCCCGCGCCAGGGCGGCACAGCTGCCGTCCGCTCCCCCGTCGTCGACGACGATGGTCTCGGCCGGCACCACCGATCCGGAGTAGACGGAGCGCAGCGTCTCGTGAAGCTCCGCGCCCTCGTCCAGGCTCGGTACGACCAAGGACACGGCAGCCGGCCGCGGCCGGCTCTCCGGCATCATTCGGGCTGTTCGGCCGGCGGACCGGGAGTACCGGGCGGAACGCCACCGGGCGGCAGCGTGGCGACCAGGTCGATCAGGCCGGGGAGGAGCGCGGAGTGCCGGAGCGAGTCGCACAGATAAGGCGCCAGACCGGCACTCAGCGCGAAATGGTACGCGCTCAGGCGATCGAGTTCCCGCCCGTCCAGATTGAGCGACAGGATGTCTCCGAGCCTCAGACGGTCCAGCCCCAGGGCTTCGAGCACGGTGCCCGGCGTCGCGGCGTACTCCAGGTACTCCGCGTAGTCGGTGGCCGACTGGAGGTCGGATTCGGCGAATCCCACCTGCTCGAGTACGCGCTCGAGAGCACGGTCCCCCTGCCGGACGAGGTATCCGACGCTGGGCACGCCCTGGTCGCGCAGGTACTCCAGGAGTTCCTTGGACACGGCCCCGGCGACACCGATGTTGGTGGCGTTTCCGACATCGGTGAGAACCGGGGTGAGATGGGCCCGGTCCTCGGTGCCGATCATCGCGATGCCGACGGCCTCGACCGTCTGCGAACCGATCCCCTGGGGCGGCCACGGCCTCTCCCGCGTCGCCAGCGCCAGTACGAGGCCCTGGCCGGCCAGCAGGGGATCCAGCACCTCGGCATAGAGGTGCGGGTACCCGTTGAGGCGGCAGAACCGGGCCAGAGCCGCCCTCGTCACGGCGGACGGCTCCCTGGTCACCCCGATCCGGACCGACTCGTTCACCGGAGCGTGGTAGGTCATCGCGCACCTCCCAGGGGCGACGAGCCCGCACGGGACATCCAGCCCGCCACCGCGTACCGGGTGCCGTCGAGCACGGTTGCCACCTCGTGCATCAGGAAGGCCCGGAAGAGCACCAGCGTTCCGGGCTCCGGCACGATCACCACCCGGCGGTCGGGTAGGCCCGGGTCGGTCTCGTAGAGCGTGAGCGCGCCGCCGTCGAACGCGGGCAGCGGCCCCGCGGGATCCC
The DNA here is from genome assembly GCF_004684805.1 of Streptomyces palmae. Lineage (GTDB taxonomy): Bacteria > Actinomycetota > Actinomycetes > Streptomycetales > Streptomycetaceae > Streptomyces > Streptomyces palmae. Next base: position 11,675 of record NZ_SRID01000017.1, on the reverse strand, counting down.
GCCCGTTGAGGTAGAGCAGGAGCGACCAGCGGTGTGCGGCCAGCCGCGGCGGATCGTCTCTGTGGTTGGCGACATCACGGTGCGCACGGAAATAGCTCCCCTTCTCATAGGACATGAAATAGGGGCCGTACAGGTAGTCCGCGTCGGAGTCGAACTCTGCCCGGTGGTCGTCGAAGTAGGAGGTCATCCGCTCACCGACGGAGCGCTGGAGCTCCTCGGGAAGATGGTGGTCGGAGCAGAACCGCAGCGACTCGTCCAGGATCGATTCCCCGGCACGCACCACCTGCGCCGGTTCCTTCGGGGCCTGGTCCATGGCGCGGATGATCTCGCCGCATTCGGGAATCGACAGGAATTCTCGCACCAGTGCGACATGGCGCGTCCTGAACCGGGGCTGTCTGGTGTCGACGCTCTGGGGTCGCATGGGCGCGAGCGTACGAGAATCGCCCCTCCATGACGCGGAGGCCATCGGCAGTGCGCGCCGAGATGAACCGGATGGCGGAAAGAGCGTCCTGCGATGCGGCCGGCGCGCGGCCCCGGGTGGGTGTGTCGCCGAGACCATGGCGATGGCGGACGGGCTCCACCTCGTGTTCGTCCCGCGAGCGTTCCAGCCGGCCGCTGACGCCTTCGACGAACGTTCTCACTTCATCGGCCCCTCGATGGGCGGGCGTGAGCAAGTCGAGCAGTACCTCCGTCAGCACTCCGGCGTGACTCCGCGTTCTCGCGCCGCCGTTCGCGACCAAGCCCCCGCCGGCCGGGCAGGTGATCGCAACAGCGCTGGATGCCGGGAACAGCGCCTCCTGGGCGACCGGCGACGAGGCGGGCCCGCGCGGCACAGAGGCTTGATTGACGCGGTGTCACATCACGTCCGGGCGAGTAGCGTTCCGCCCGGCGCGACACCGTGGGGCTCGCGACGGCGTACGGCGACGATGTGCGACCGGTGACGGCGTAGGGATCGGGGAGGGCGTACGGCATGGACATTCCGCGCAGGAGCATCCTCAGGGCGGCCGCGGTGGGCACGGTGGCCACCGCGCTGCCGCTCGGTCCGGCGGGGGTCGCCACGGCGGGCGGCCGGGCGGAGGACGTACCACCGGACGCGTGGATGGCGCGGCTGCCGGACGGCACGAGCCTCGCCCGGATGACGATCCCCGGCACCCACGACACCTGCTGCACGGATCCACGGAACGGCACGGAGTGGTCTCACACGCAGAACATGGGGATCCCGGAGCAGCTCCAGCGCGGCATACGGTTCTTCGACATCCGCTGCGGCCGCCTCCAGGACCAGCCGGGGCGGTTCGGGATCTACCACTCGGCGTACTACCAGTACATCACCTTCGACGATGTGCTCGACCAGACCCGATCGTTCCTGAGGCAGCGTCCGCAGGAGCTGGTGCTGATGCGCGTCAAGAACGAACACGAGCTGTCCGACGCCGAGTTCACCGCCACCTTCGAGAACTACGTGGCGAACCGCGGCTACGGCGACCTGTTCTGGTTCGGCGACCGCGTCCCGGCGCTCGGGGAGGCCCGGGGGCGGGTCGTGCCGGTCCTCCAGGGCTACACCGGGTCCCGGGCGGTGCTGCGCTGGCCGGGTGGGGACAACGACTTCCTGTCCAACGAGTGGTTCGAGCTCCAGGACAAGTACAGCGTCCCGAGCGACGACAAGCGCGCGGCGATCGTGCGGCACTTCGACCACGCCCTGGCCGCCCAGGGCTCCGGCAAGCTGTTTCTCAACTTCATCAGCCTCGCGCCGAGCGTGTACAACGCCTTCACCTGGCCGAAGTACCTGGCGGACCAGATCGTGCCGACCCTGGAGAGCTACCTCGACAGCCACCGGGCGGGGAGCGCCCACCTGGGGGTGGTGCCGATGGACTTCCCCGACTTCCACGCGACCGCGGCGCGGGAGCTGTGGCAGTGGAACTTCGAGTGGTTCCACCAGTAGGGACCGCAGCCGCGACCCCTGGTACCGGCGTCCCGGTTCGGACAGGCTGCGGCGCATGGACTGGATGCCCCTGCTCTCCACACTGGCCGGTGCCGTCATCGGCATCACCGCCACGCCGATCGCCGATCGCCGCCGGTGACACCGGGGCGGGGAAGGCCGCCGCCGTGGAGCACAGGGGCCCCGGCCGCGGTCCGCCGCCGCCGTTGCCGACGGGCTGGGTACTCTCACCGACAGCACGCACGCACTTCCCGCACGAGGACCGCTGATGGCCATAGAGCTCAAGACCACCGATGACCCGCTGAACGTGGAGATCCACGATGAGACGGGGCATATCGGCAATCTGTTCTTCGTCGGCCGGGACGAGGAGGACCCGGCGGACGAGGAAGAGGGGTGGACCGCCGAGCTGTGGGGCTTCCCGTACGCGGGTGTGCGGTCGACCGCGTACCGCCCCAGTGCGCCGGAGGCCTTCGCCGCGGCGGGGCCGCTGTACGAGGAGCTTCTGGAGGCCCGCCGTACCGCCGAGCGGTTCCACCGCAATCAGCCGGTGCGTCCGATCAGCACTCCGATGGGCGGTCAGCCCCGCTGAGCCGAGGCGGCCGGCCGGAGAGGGCCGCCCATGGGCAGCGGGACCTCACAGCGGGACCAGAAGGGTGCCCGTAGGCCAAGTTCCCTGGTGATGTGGTGGGCATTCCGGGGGAAATCGGGCGCAAAGATGCCCGGCCTGTCGCACTGACGAGGCCCCGACGTTTGTCACATGGTCATTTCCTGTGTGTATGTTGACTGAGTGAGTTCACGTGACCTGGAGCCCCAGCCCGTGTCCGCGCCGGTGGGCAGGGTAGGCAGCGTGCTGGGGGTACTGATCATCATTGGCATCGCCTGTGGGGCGGTCTGGCTGCTCGCCGGCCTGGTCTCGTCCTACGTTTGGCTCTTCTCCTAGCCTCGATCCTCCGCGACGGTCCGCTGCTCCACCCGGCGGGCCGTTTCGGCTTGTCGGGCGTGGGCGGCCGCGCCGAGGACCCGGTCGCGCCGCCGGTTCGGCGCCGGGCGCTTCCCCTCGCCGGAACGCGGCCGAGGGTCGTTGGCGCCGGCCGTTCCCGCCGGCCATCCGGGGTTCCGCGGGACATCGGGCCCTACCTGCCGCACGCATGACGCACCCCACCTCCCGACGGTGCTCCGGCTGATGGGCCCCTCCGTCCCGGGTCACCCCTCGTAGCGGGCGGCCAGGGTCCGTACCGTCTCGGCGATGCGGTCGCGGAGCTCCGCCGGTGCGAGCACCTCGACCTCGGAGCCCAGGCGCAGGAACTCCCCGTGGGCGTGGTCGATCGATTCGATGGGCACCCGGGTCTCCGTCCATCCGCCGCCCGCGGGTGCCACTCCGAGGCGGCGGGCCCCCTCCGGTGTGAGCCGTACCAGCGCCTCCCCCGTGTGCAGCCGGGCCCGGAAGTCGGCCAGATAGCCGCTCCAGTACGCGGACAGGTCGAACCCGTCCGGGATGGTGAACTCCTCGTCCGACGAGCGGAGTTCGACGATCTGGTCGACCCGGTAGGTACGGATCCCGGACGGCCCGCCGGCGACCAGGTACCAGCGGCCGGCCTTGAGGACGAGCCCGTACGGCTCCACCCGCCGCTCGATCTCCTCCGGTGCGCGCCAGCGCCGGTACCGCAGCACCACCGCCCGCCGCGCCCACACCGCGGCGGCGACCGCGGCCAGGTGCGGGGTGCGGTCGGCGTCGCCGTACCAGCCGGGGGCGTCGAGCAGGAAGCGCTCCTGGATCCGCCCGGCGTGCTCGCGCAGCTCCGCCGGAAGGGCGGCCCGCAGTTTGAGCTGGGCGGTGGCGAGCGCCTGGCCGAGGCCGAGGTCGGCGGCGGTGCCGGGGAGCGCGGCCAGGAACGCGGCCTGCGCCTCGTCCGCGGTCAGTCCGGTCAGGCGGGTCCGGTAGCCGTCGACCAGCCGGTAGCCGCCCGCGTGTCCGGCGGCGCCGTACAGCGGGATACCCGCGGCGCCGAGCGCCTCGACGTCCCGGTAGACCGTGCGGACCGAGACCTCCAACTCCTCGGCCAGCTGCTGGGCCGTCATCCGACCCCGGTTCTGGAGCAGCAGAAGCAGGGTGACCAGTCGGCTCGCGCGCATGCCGCCCAGTATTCACTGACAGAGGATGTCAGGGGAGTCTCCCTAGCCTGCGGCGCATGGACGACTTCGACTTCCTGCACGGCTCCTGGGACGTGGCCAACCGCCGTCTCACCGCACCGCTCGGCCCGGGCCCCGCCACCTGGGTGGAGTTCCCCGGTCACGCGGTGGTTCGGCCGCTGTTCGGGGGCGCCGGCAACATCGACGAGATCACCTTCCCCACCCTCGGCCGCCAGGGCGTGACCCTGCGGCTGTTCGACCGCGAGACGGAGCGCTGGTCGATCCACTGGTCCGATGACCGGACCGGGCGACTGGATCCCCCCGTCACCGGCGGCTTCACGGGCGACCGCGGCGACTTCCACGGCGAGGACACCCACGAGGGCCGCCCGATCCGGGTGCACTTCACCTGGCACCGCCTCGGCCCGGACGCCGCCCGCTGGGAGCAGGAGTTCTCCCCCGACGAGGGCCGCACCTGGGAACTCAACTGGACCATGGACCTCACCCGCACCGGGCGGGCCGCCGTATGAGCATCGTCGAACTCCGGCAGTACACCCTGCGTCCCGGTGCCCGGGAGACGCTGATCGAGCTGTTCGAGCGCGAGTTCGTCACCGGCCAGCAGGCGGTCGGCATCACCCTCGGCGGCCGGTTCCGCGACCTCGACGACCCGGACCGCTTCGTGTGGCTGCGCGCCTTCCCCGACATGGCGCGCCGCCGGCGCGCGCTGGAGGCCTTCTACACCGGCCCGGTCTGGCTGGAGCACCGCGAGGTGGCCAACGCCACCATGGTCGACAGCGACGACGTCCTGCTGCTGCGCGGCCCCTGCTTCACCCCGGAGCCGGGCACCCGCGAGGTGGTCGCGACGGTCTGCCGGCCGTCCGAGGCGGCCGCCTTCGACGCGTACGCCGCCCGGCACCTGAACGCGGGCCATGCCCTGCACCGCACCGAGCACGCCGAGAACGACTACCCCCGTCTGCCCGTCCGCACCGGGGAGGACGTCCGGGTCTGGTTCGGCCCGGCCGAGCCGCCGCCCTGGCCGGTCCGGCGGCTGCGGCTGGAACCCGTGGGGACGTAGCCACCGTCTCCTGGGACGCCCGCGGACGCCGAGCGGTCCAGGCCGGACCCGGTCGAGCGGTGGCCGCCGCCGGCCGAGCTGCGGGGCGGGCGCCGCCTCCACCCGGGGCCATACGCCCACGGGGCGGCGGCCGTCGGCGTGCGGGGGGATCGGGGGCCTTGGCCGCGATCAACCTCCTGGCCGGCGGAGGTCCGTGCCGTGCCCGCCCGGGTCCACCGGGCGGGCACGCGGTTCCGGCACACCGCGCGACCGGCACGTTCTCGCGGCACGGGCGGTCAGGCCGTCCGGTCGGCGGCGACCGGCGACTGTGCGCGCACGGCCCGCAGCAGCTCCCGGCGCTTGGCGACACCCCCTCGCACGCGGTGCAGGCTGTACGAGCCCGGCTTGCGCGCCTCGTCGGCCAGGTGCTTGGGGATGCCCTGGCAGACGATCTCCTTGAGCCGGGCGCCCAGTCGGTCGCCGATGTGGATCCCGATCGCCGCGTCGGACCTGTTGGCGAGTTGGAAGATACCGGCGCCTCGGCCCAGGCTGACGCACTGGGCGTAGAACCCCTGGTGGAGGTCTTCCGGCTGCGCGCCGGCGAGCCGGCTGAGCACGGTGTCGGCGGCCCGCGCGCCCTGCGGCATCGCGGCCTGGCAGCTCATCCGGTGCGGCAGGTCGGACGGGGCCGCCGAGTCCCCGGCCGCGACGATGCGCGCGTCGTCCACGCTCGTCAGCGTCTCGTCCGTGAGCAGGCGCCCCACGGCGTCGGTGCGCAGCCCGCTGCGGGCGGCCAGGTCGGGAACGCCGAAGCCGGCGGTCCAGACGGTGACCTGGCTCGGCAGCTCACGGCCGTCCGCGAGCACCACGGCCTCGCGGGTCACGGCCGTCACCTTCGCCTCGGAGCCGTCGACGACCGTCACGCCGAGCTCGGCCAGCCGCTTGGCGACGGAGCGCCGGCCGCGGGAGTGCAGGTACGGGCCGAGTACGCCGCCGCAGACCAGGGTCACCGTGCGGCCGGTCTCCGCCAGCTCGGCGGCGGTCTCGATGCCGGTGGGTCCGGCGCCGACCACCGTCACCGGGGCCGTCGCGGGCGCGGCATCCAGGACCGTGCGCAGCCGCCGCGCCTCCTCCAGCGTGGAGAGCGGGTAGGCGAACTCGGCCACCCCGGGCACGCTCGGTTCGGCGGTGCCGCTGCCCACGGCGTAGATCAGGTAGTCGTAGCCGAGGGTGCCGCCGGCCGCCAGTGCCACGCCGCGTTCGGCCGCGTCGATCCGGGTCGCGGTGTCGACCACCAGTCGGACGCCGTCGGCCAGCACGTCCTGGTAGGCGATGACCGCGTCGTCGGACCCGCCCACCAGCTGGTGCAGGCGGACCCGGTGGACGAAGGTCGGGCGCGGGTTGATCAGCGTCACGGTCACATCGGCGCGCCGGGTCAGCCGGTTCGCGGCCATCACGCCCGCGTATCCGCCGCCGATCACGACCACCTGAGTGTTCTCGGTCATGGTGCCTCCTCCGTATCCCGGTGTTCGGCCTCAAGACGCCGCGTCACCGAGCACTGTGACGGTATGTGAGGCAGATCACGACGCGACCGTTCCTGGGCTTCGAGCGGCAGCTCGCACGCGTCCGCCGGATCACGGGTCCGCCCCGCTCGCTGGGGGTGCCGGGGATCCGTCCGCCGCTTCCTCGGCCGCGGGCGTCCCCCATGGTGGGCAACCTGGGAGATCGTGCCGCCGTCCTCAACAGCGGGTCGTCTCGGGGAGGTCGTGGAGTGGGTACGCACACCGGCATCGTCAAACCGCTGCCGGAACTGCTCGGGGACCATGCCCGTCGCCTCGGGGACAAGGTCTGCTTCCAGGACCGGCTCCGGCGCGTGACCTACCGCGAGCTGGAACGGAGGACGGCACGGCTGGCCGGTCACCTGGCCGGCCTCGGCCTGGCGCGCGGTGATCGAGTGGTCGTACTGCTCGGCAACCGCGTCGAGGCGGTCGAGAGCCTGCTCGCCGTCACCCGGGCGAGCGGCGTGGGCGTGCCCGTGGACCCCGGGAGTTCGCGGGAGGAGCTGACCCGCCTGCTGGACGACAGCGGGGCACGGGTCCTCATCACGGACGCCGCCTGCCTGACGCGGCACCGGACGCTGCCGCTCCGCCCCGGGCTGGCCCTGGTGATGGCCGAGGGGGGCGCCGAGGAGGACGTGGCCGACTCCTCCCCCTCGTCCGCGGCCGGTGAGGATCCGGCGGACGGGGCCGGGGCGGCCGGAGGCGGGTCCGCGGCGGTCGCGGGCGGTGTGCGGCGGTACGAGGAGTTGGCGGGCACGGAGCCGCGGACGCCGGCCCGGGACGATCTCGCACTGGACGAGGTGGCCTGGCTGCTCTACACCTCGGGCTCCTCCGGCACGCCCAAGGGCGTCCTGTCCACCCAGCGCAACCGCCTCTCGCCGGTCGCGACGGGCCTGGTCGGCGTCCTGGGCCTGTCCGAACGGGACCGCGTGCTGTGGCCACTGCCCCTGCACCACGCGATGAGCCAGGTGGTGTGCTTCCTCGGGGTGACCGCGGTGGGGGCGAGCGCGGTGCTGCTGCCCCGGTTCTCGGTGGCGGGCGTGCTCGGCGAACTGCGCCGTGCGGACGCCTCCTTCACCCTGCTCGGCGGGGTTCCGACCACGTTTTCGGCGCTGCTCGACGCGGTCCGGGGCGAGGAGGGCGGCACGGACGGCCCCGGTCTGGGCACCCCCGCGCTGCGGGCGTGCGTCAGCGGTGGGGCCGCGGCGGGGCCCGCGTTCCGCGAGTCCTTCGAGACGGTCTGCCGCGTCTCCTATCTGGAGCACTACGGCAGCACCGAGGCGGGTCCGGTCACCATGGCCGGGCCGGGCGAGGCGATGGCGCCCGGGGCCTGCGGCCGGGTGCTGGCCGGCACCCGGGTCCGGGTCGGCGGCCCCGACGGCCCGGAGGTGGGCGAGGGCGAGTTGTGGGTCAGCGGGCCCGGGGTCATGGCCGGCTACCACGGCAGGCCGGAGGCCACCGCGGCGGTCCTGCGCGACGGCTGGTTCCGCACGGGCGACCTGGTCAGGATCGACGCCTCCGGTGAACTGGCGATCACCGGCCGGGCGAGTGATCTGATCGTCCGGGGCGGGGTGAACATCCATCCCTCGGAGGTGGAGGCGGTGCTGCGGCGGCTTCCCGGGGTGGCCGACGCCGCCGTCGCCGGGCGCCCGCACCCCGTCTTCGGCGAGGTGCCGGTCGGCTATCTGGTCGCCGGACCCGGCGGCGTGCCGGACCGGGGGCGCGTCCTCGCCGCCTGCCGTGCGGAGCTGTCCGGCTCCAAGGTGCCGGTCGAGCTGTTCGAGGTGGAGGCCCTTCCCCGCACCGCCTCCGGGAAGGTCGTGCGGCGGGAGCTCGCCGGCCTGCCCGCGCGGGCGCTGGGCGCGGAGGCCGCCGGGAAGTCGCCGCAGGACCTGCTGGCCCTGGTGCGGGGCGAGGTGGCGGCCGTGCTCGGCTGTGCGCCGGCGGCGGTGGAACCGAGCACGGCACTGCGGGACCTGGGGATGGACTCCCTGACGGCGACGGTGCTGCGGGAGCGGTTGTCGGCGGTGACCGGTCTGCCCCTCTCCGAGGCCGTGGCCTTCGACTTTCCCACGGCCGCCGCGCTCGCCGCCCACCTCGGCGAACGCGGCGCCGCCGCGCCGGCCGAGGCCGGGGCCGCGCACCGGAGTGCGGCCCGGTCGGACGAGGATCCCGTGGTGATCGTGGGGATGGCGTGCCGCTATCCCGGAGACGTGACCTCCCCCGAGGAGCTGTGGCGGCTGGTGGCCGAGGGCGGGGACGCCATCGGCCCCTTCCCCACCGACCGGGGCTGGGACACCGGCGCGCTGTACGACCCGGACCCCGGGCGGCCCGGGCGGACGTATGTACGCGAGGGCGGTTTCCTCTCCGGTGCGGACCGCTTCGACCCCGGCTTCTTCGGCATCTCCCCCCGCGAGGCGCTGGCCATGGACCCCCAGCACCGGCTGCTGCTCGAGGTGGCGTGGGAGGCCTTCGAGCACGCCGGCCTCGTCCCCGCCACCCTGCGCGGCTCGGCGACCGGGGTGTACGTCGGGCTGATGTACAGCGACTACGCCCGCCGCCTGGCGGAGACGCCCGCGCATGTCGAGGGGTACCTCGGCCTCGGCAACGCCGGAAGCGTCGCCTCGGGCCGTATCGCCTACACCTTCGGCCTCGAAGGGCCGGCCCTCACCGTGGACACGGCCTGTTCCTCCTCCCTGGTGGCCCTGCACCTGGCGGCCCAGGCGCTGCGCCGGGGTGAGTGCGCCTTCGCCCTGGCCGGGGGCGCCACGGTGATGTCGGGACCCTCGTCGTTCGTGGAGTTCAGCCGACAGCGGGCGCTGGCACCGGACGGCCGCTGCAAGGCGTTCGGCGCGGCCGCCGACGGCACGGTGTGGGCCGAGGGCGCCGGAATGCTGCTGCTGAGCCGGTTGTCCGAGGCACGCCGCGCCGGGCTTCCGGTCCTGGCCGTGGTGCGCGGCTCGGCGGTGAACCAGGACGGGGCGAGCAACGGGCTGACCGCGCCGCACGGACCGGCGCAGCAGCGGGTGATCCGGCAGGCGCTCGCGGACGCGGGGCTGCGTCCCGAGGACATCGACGCGGTGGAGGCGCACGGCACCGGGACCCGGCTGGGGGACGTCATCGAGGCGGAGGCCTTCTTCGCGACGTACGGGCGCGACGCGCGGCAACGTCCCCTCCGGCTGGGCTCGGTGAAGTCGAACATCGGTCACACCCAGGCCGCCGCCGGGGTGGCCGGGGTGATCAAAATGGTGGAGGCGATGCGGCACGGTGTGCTGCCGCGCACGCTCCACGCCGACGAGCCGACCCCCCGTGTCGACTGGTCGCCGGGGCGGATCGCGCTGCTGACCCGGGCGGTGGAGTGGCCCGCGACCGACCGCCGGCGCCGGGCGGGGGTGTCCTCCTTCGGCATCAGCGGCACCAACGCCCACGTGATCCTCGAAGAGCCCCCACACGACGGGGAGGCCGGACCGCTTGCCGCGGCGGTGCGGGAGAGCGCGCCCCGTCCCGGACGGACCGCGGTGGCCTTTCCGGTGTCGGCCAGGAGCGTGCCGGGGCTGCGGGACCAGGCGCGACGGCTGTACGACCATGTGGTCGCCGCCCCCGACGCGTCCCCGGTGGACCTCGGGTACTCGCTCGCCACCACGCGCGCGGCCTTCGAGCACCGGGCCGTGGTGGTGGCCCGGGACCGTGCCCAACTGCTCGGCTCCCTGCGGGCCCTGGCCGAGGAAGGTGCCCGGTCCGCAGTGCGCACGGGTACGTCCCGCCACGACGGCCCGCCGGCCGTGCTGTTCACCGGCCAGGGCAGTCAGCGCGCCGGGATGGGCCGTGAACTGTACGACGCGCGGGATCTGCATCCGGCCTTCGCCCGTTCGCTGGACGAGTGCTGCGCCCTGTTCGACCCGCTGCTGCCGCTGCCCCTGCGGGAGGTCATGTTCGCCGAACACGGTACGGAGACGGGCGCGCTGCTGCACACCACCCGGTTCGCGCAGCCGGCGCTCTTCGCCCTGGGGACGGCCCTGTTCCGGCAGTTCGAGGCCTGGGGGGTGCGCCCCGGTCTGGTGGCCGGGCACTCGGTGGGCGAGGTGACGGCGGCCCATGCCGCCGGGGTGTTGTCCCTCGCGGACGCGTGCACCCTGGTGGCGGCCCGGGGCCGGCTGATGGACGCGCTGCCCGCGGGCGGCACGATGGCGGCGGTGGCCGCCGGCGCGGAGGAGGTGGCCGCCCATCTCAACGCGACCGGGTGCGCGGTGGAGATCGCCGCGGTCAACGGGCCCGCCTCGGTGGTCGTCTCCGGCGACGAGGCCGCGGTGCGGGAGGTCGCCGCGTACTTCCGGGAGCGGGGCCGCTCGGTGACACCGCTGCGGGTCGGCCATGCCTTCCACTCCGCTCGGATGGAGCCCATGCTGGCCGACTTCGCGGAGGTGGTCCGGCGGCTGTCCTTCGTCCCGCCGCGGCTGCCGCTGCTCACCGCCGTGGCGGGCCGGGCGGCCACCGACGAGGAGCTGTGCGCCCCGGAGTTCTGGGTGGACCATGTCCGCCGCCCGGTCCGCTTCGCCGCTACGGTGGCGCACCTGGCCGAGCGGGGCGCGGCACACTACGTCGAACTGGGCCCGGGCGGGGTGCTCACCGCCCTGGTACGGGATCGCCTGGCCACGGTCCGCCCGGAAACGAGCGGGAAGGGCACGGGCGGGGCCGGCACAGACGGCCCCGAACCGGCGGCGGCCCCGGACGAGGCGGGCAAGGACGCGGCAGGTCCGGGTGGCCCGGACGCGGCAGACCCGAGCGGCGCGGACGGGGTGGCCGACCCCGGCACGGTCAGCACGGGCACGAACGGGCCAGGCTCAGCCGGCCCAGCAACGGCGGCCGACCCAGGCGGGGCAGGCACAGACGGTCCAGAAGCCGCGGCCGACCCAGACGCGAGCATGGCGGACGAGGGCGGCCCGGAACCGGCGGGCGACCCGAACGCGGGCCGGGCGGGTACGGCCACCGGCACGGGCCGGGT
>NZ_SRID01000179.1 GCF_004684805.1 Streptomyces palmae | reverse complement strand
CCCCCATCCCCCGTGAGGGCCTGGCCCCCCGTGCCGTGGCCTGCGCCGGAGGCGGTCGCGGTGGAGCCTCCGGCGTCCGGGGCCACCGGCGGCGCGGCGGTGTGCGGCAGCGGTGGTGGTGCGTACTGCTGGGCGTGCAGCGCGGCCTGTGCCCCGTGGGTGTCGCCCAACTGCCGCCACAGCACCACGGCCTCGGCCAGCAGGACCGCGGAGATGACCCGCCGGCCGGTCAGCAGGGTGCGGATGCCTTCCTCATGGGTGAAGTAGGCCATGGCGTTCCGGTCGCCCGCACGCTCGGCGGCGACCCAGCCGCGACCGAGCAGCCGGCCCCAGGCGCCGAACCGCAGGGAGCGGGCCAGGGCGGGCGAGGCGGCCCGGGTGACCCGTACCGCCAGATCGGGGCGGTCGGCCGACTCGGCCAGCTCCGCCGCCCGCTCCAGGGCCCGGCTGTACGCGGCCACCTGGGCCGGTGTCGTCGTCGGCTGGGTCGCCCAGCGGGTGAGATGGTCGCAGAGCCGCTCGATGGAGAAGGGCTCGGACACCCTCTGCCGCAGCGCGCCCGCGACGTCCGGCGCGCAGCGGTACCCGGTCTCCGAGACCACGGCCAGGCCGAGGTCGGCCAGGCGACCGCAGAGCGCGTCCGGGTCCGGCACGTCGGTCAGCTCCCCGATGTGGGGCGCCCCCAACTCGGCGTCCCCCAGCGTGGCCAGGAGGTGCAGGGTGCTCATCGCCGCCGTGTCGAGCTGGTCGAAGAGGAGCGGCAGCAGTTCCGCGATCGTCCCGGGCCTGGGCAGCTCCGATTCCCCTGAGGCGTGGAACCGGGCGAGCCCGGCGGCCCGGAGCAGCAGCAGGGGCCGGCCGTGGGCGGCGCGCCAGAGGTCGTCGCCGACCGGGAGCTCGCTCTCCCGCAGCGGGCGCCGCAGTTCCCGGGCGAGCAGGGCCAGGCCGGCCTCGCGGTCCAGGCCCCTCACCTCCAGCGCGGTGCCCTCGCCGAGCAGCGAGCGGTCCTCGCCGGCGAAGACGAAGGTCGCGTCCGGGGCCGCGTCGGAGAGTTCCCTGAGCTGTTCGTGGGTCAGGTCGGCGTTGTCCATGTAGACGGTGATCCGCACTCCGGCCATCAGCCGCCGCAGCTCGGCGGGCGAGGGTGCGTAGTCCGTGGCCGTGTAGCAGGCTTCGAACAGCTCCTGGGCCAGATCGCCGACCTCCCGGTGGGTGGCGGTCAGGAACAGCACGCCGTCCGGCCCCGGGTCGATCGCGCGGGCCGCGTACCGCAACAGCGTGCTCTTGCCCACCCCGGGCGGCCCGAACAGCTGCACAAGGCCACCGGCCCGGACGGCGTCGGCCAGCGCGGTGAACTCGGCATCCCGGCCCACCGGCTGGGGCAGTCGCCGCGGCAGCAGCTCGACCCGGTCCCTGCGCACCGGCCGGGGGCGTTCCCGCTCGGTCCGCAGGGTCACGGTCGAACCGTGCCGCGCGTCGATCACCACATTGTGATCGCCCGCGACCACCGGCCCCGCGGCGTTCCCCCCGATGTCGATCCGGTACCCGTGGGATCCGCCCCCGCCAGGAGCGTTCCCGCCGGCACCGGCCGCCGCTCCGTCAGCCCCATCGGCCATGTCGCTCCCGCCTCTCCCGGTCGCGAGGAGTACGACCTCCCTCGACGCTAGCGACCGGGGTGGGCGCCGATCTCGTCAAACGACGGTTTCCGCACAACTGCCGCACCGGACGGACATCTCATCCGCCCCTCGCCGCGGGCGCCGGCCGGCGCGCCCTCAGTCGAAGGCGAGGCCGGCCAGGCGGGCGAGGTCGTCGACCCTGATGGTCCGGTAGCCGGTGGACACCACGCCGCTGTCGCGCAGTCTGCGCAGCGCCCGGTGCACGGTGGGCTCCGCGGCGCCGGAGAGGGTGGCCAGCTCGGGCTGGGTAAGCGGCCAGCGGATCACCGCGCCGCGGCCGGACCGCTCCCCGTAGGTCATCGCGATCTGGTGGAGCACCCGGGCCAGCCTGGTGAAGGAGTCGCACCCGGTGAAGTCGACGCGGTGGGTGTTGGCGGCACGGAGTTTGGTCACGATGGAGGTGTTGACCGCGTGGGCGATGCCGGGGTTCCGCCGCACGCAGTCGAGGAAGTCGCCGCGGGTGACCATCCGGGCGGCGACCGGCCCGCAGGTGGTGACCGTGGCGGAGCGGGGGCGGCCGTCCACCGCGGCGAACTCGCCGACCAGGTCCCCGCCCATCCGGACCGCCAGCAGGGCGTCCCGGCCGTCGTGGGCGCGTCCCGTCGCCTTGACCACGCCGTCGAGGAGGACCAGTACGAAGCCGGTCTCCTCCGCTTCCCGCATGAGCACCCGGTCCGCCTCGTACCGCACCTGGGCGCCGAGGCCGAGCAGCCGGTCCCGCCCCTCCGGAGGCAGGCCGCCGAGCAGGCTCGCCGGCGGCCAGGCCCAGGCGTTCCGCGGCCTGCGACCGCCCGTGCCCAGGCCCGTACTCCTGCCGTCCGTACTCCTGCCGTCCATGGATGCCGCACCCCCGCCCACGCAGGACTCACCGCCGGCCCCATTGTCCACCTGCCGCACCCCGCCGGCGCCGTGTTCGCCGGTGCCGGTGCCGGCGGAGCGGCGGCCGTCGGGCGGATCCGATCATTCGACGGGATGTCGATCTCGGTCCCGGGCCATGCTGGTCGCGGGGCACGAGGGGTTCCGAGGCGACGGGCGCGGCCGGACACTGGGCGTCCCTGCCCCGCTCCAGGAGGTGCGTATGGAATCGGAGTTGGCGTACAGGTCCGTGCTGGCCGTGGACATCGAGCACTCGGCGGGCCGCGGCAACGCGGCGTTCTGGCGGATCCGCGAGGTGCTCTCGGCGGCACTCCGTTCGTCGTTCGAGCGCGGCGGGATCGACTGGGAGGCATGTCTCCGGGACGACCTCGGGGACGGGTTCCGGGTCGTTCCGCCACCCGGGGTTCCGAAGGCGGCCCTGATCCACCCCCTGGTGCCCGAGCTCTCGGCCCGGCTCGCCGCCCACAACCGCATGGCGGGGCCGTCGACCCGGGTCCGGGTGCGGATGGCGCTGCACGCCGGCGACGTCCGCCTCGGGCCCTCGGGCGAGGTCACCGGCTACCCGCTGGAGGTCCTCGCCAGGCTGCTCGACGCGGCGCCGCTGCGGACCGCCCTGGCGCGGGCCCCGGAATCCGTCGCCGTCGCGCTCCTCGTCTCCCGGCACTTCCACGACGAGACGGTTCGGCACGGCTATCCAGGAATCGATCCGGAGTCCTTCCGCGAGGTCGCCATCAACGAGAAGGAGCACTCCGCGGACGCCTGGCTCCATCTGCCCGGCCACCCGGCCGCGCCACCCTCACCTACCCGGGACCAGGCCACCGGCGAGCGGGCCGGTCGCGAACAGGCCGCCGGCGAAGGGGACGACGGCGGCAAGCGGACCGGCGACAGGCAGACCGGCGGCCGGGCGACGATGGTCAACAAGGCCTCGGGGAACGGCGTCGTCTACGCGACGCAGAACGGCACGACGAACATCCACATCACCGGACGGCCGTGAGGGAGCGCCCGTGAACGATGAACTGACCGCCCTGGCCCAGGCGGGAGCCGTGGCCGTGGTGGCGGCGATGGCCACGGAGCTGTGGCAGAGCACCAGGGACACCGTCCTCGGCCTCTTCCAGCGGGCCGCCCCGGGCCGCCGGACGGCGATCGAAGCCCAACTCGACAGCAACGCCACCCTGGTACGCGCCACCGCACCCTCCGACGACCTCCGGCAGGCGCTGCACGGCTTCTGGACCCGGGAGCTGGCCGGGCTGCTGCGCAGCGATCCCACCTGCCGCGAGCCCCTCGCCCGGCTGGCCGCCGAGGTGGGGCGCGCCCTGCCGGACGGCCGCCGGGCCCCCGTCCTGACCCAGACGAACACCGCCCACGACTCCGCGGAGGTCTTCGCCGTACAAGGGGGCGACCTGCACATCCACCGACGTGACCGGGACGGGGCCGCGCCGGGAGCGGAGTGAGCGGAGCCGTCGGGTCACCCCGGCTGGTGGTCCGTGATCCGGCCCTCCTCCAGGGTGATCCGGGTGCCGGTGAAGCGGGAGCGGGTGCGGCGGTCGTGGGTGACCATCACCAGCGCACCCGGGTAGTCGGCCAGGGCCGCCTCCATCTCCTCCACCAGGGCGGGCGACAGATGGTTGGTGGGCTCGTCCAGCAGCAGCAGATCCACCGGTTCGGTCACCAGCCGGGCCAGCTCGATCCGGCGGCGCTGGCCGTGCGACAGCTCCCCCACCCGCAGCCGCAGGTCGGAGGGGCTGAACAGGCCGAGCGACAGCAGCCGTTCGGTGTGCTCGGCCGGGTCGCCCGCCCGCTCCAGGGCGTACGCCTGCGGCACGGTGAGCCCCGGTGGCCAGGGAGTCTCCTCCTGCCGCAGGTGCCCCACCCGTCCCTGGACCCGTACCGAGCCCTCGTCCGGCGGCAGTTCTCCGGCCAGCACCCGCAGCAGGGTGCTCTTGCCGGCGCCGTTGGGGCCGGTCACCAGCAACCGCTCGCCGGGCCGGACGCGCAGGGCGGGCACCCGGAGGCGGTCGGCGACCCGTACGCCGAGGAGTTCGGCGACAGGTTCGGCGGGCGCTGGGGTGGCGGGACCCGTTCCCTCGGCGGTCGGCACCGGGCCGCCGGCCGGGTCGGAATCGGCGGAACCGGCGGAACCGGGGGACACAGTCTGCTCGCGGACCGCTTCCGCGGTGTCCGCGGTGGCGATGCGCGCGGTGAAGACCAGTGGCTCCGGCGGTGGGGCGACCGGGTTGGCGGTCAGGCGCTCGATCCGTTCCTTGGCGTTGCGGATGCGGACCATCGCGCCGTGCCCCCGCCCCCGGGTGCGGAATCCCCCGTGGCCGAAGACCGCGAGCGGCAGCTTGCGCGGGATGCCGTCCAGCCGGATCGCCTGGGACTCGGACAGCCGCCGGTTGCGGTCCAGTTCCTCGCGCCACTCCTCGTACTCCCGCAACCGGCGGCGGCGTTCGGCGGCCTTGGCGGAGAGGTAGCCGGGGTAGCCGTCCCCGTAGCGGGTCACCCGGCCGGCGTCCACCTCCAGGATGGTGGTGGTGAGCCGCTCCAGGAACACCCGGTCGTGGGTGACCGCCAGGACCGTGCCCCGGTGGGCGCGCAGATGGCCCTCCAGCCAGCTCACGGCCTGGTCGTCCAGGTGGTTGGTCGGCTCGTCCAACAGCAGCAGTTCGGGGTCGGCCGCCAGGGTGGCGGCCAGTGCCAGCCGGGACCGCTCGCCGCCGGACAGCGTGCCCAGCCGCCGGTCGCGGGCCAGGCCCGGCAGCCCCAGGCCGTGCAGGGCGAGTTCCACCCTGGCGTCGGCCTGGTAGCCGTCGCGTGCCTCGTACCGTGCCACCAGCCCGGCGTATTCGGCGAGCGCCGCGTCCAGCCGGGCCGGCGCCCCGGCCAGTTCGGCCTCGGCCCGGCGCATCGCCGCCTCGAGTTCCCGCAGTTCGGCCAGTGCCAGGTCGACGGCGTCCTGCACGGTGGCCTGGGGCGGCAGCTCCAGGGTCTGGGCGAGATAGCCGGTGCCGCCGGGCGCGACCACGGTCAGCTCGCCGTTGTCGGGCCGCTGCCGCCCGGCGATGATGCGCAGCAGCGTGGACTTGCCCGACCCGTTGTCCCCGATGACGCCGACCTTCTCCCCGGGCCGGACGGTGAGGGACACCTGGTCCAGGACCAGGTTTTCGTCGTAGCGCTGGGTGATGCCGTGGAGTGTGAGTTGTGCGGTGTGCATGGGAATGCCCCCTGTGCCCCTGGGATTCGGCCGCGGCATCCCTGGCATGCGGGGGCGGCCGGACGGAAAAGGATCGATGACTCCGCGCGCGGGGCGTACCTGGGGACCGAACGGTCAGCGGGGGTACCGGCACACGGAGGGGCGCGGCGACGGCGGAGCGGTGCTCAACGCGGTCCCGCGCACGGCGATCACAGAGTTCCCATGCGGCATACCGTAGGAGCCGGCGGTCGCCCCGGCAAGCCGATTACGGCTCCGACGCCGTGTGTTGGGGGCTCAGCACAGGCAGGATGGCGCGATGACCGATGGAAAGATACGCCAGGGGCCGAACGCCGAGCCGGCGGAGAGATCGCCGAAGGAACCGGCCGCCCGGGTGAAGGCGGAGGCGGCGGAAGCCACCGGCGCCGAGCGTGCGGAGACCGCCGTAGAGGCGGAGCCCACCGCATCCACCACCTCCACCCCATCCGCGAGGGACGAAGCGCGCGCGGCGGGCGGCGGTCGGGGGACCTGGCGTGCCGTCGTGCGGCGGTGGCGCAGTCCGCGGCTCAAGTGGCCCAAGCGGATCGCGCTGGCACTGGTACTGGTGCTGGTGGTGCCGGTGATCGCGGCCGGGGTGGCGCTGCGCCTGCTGTACGCGGGCGACCTCCAGGAGGGCACCCGGACTCGGGGCAAGGACGCGGTCTGGCTGGGGCACGCCTGGGTGGACGGCCGCAAGGGCGAGCGGGAACTGGCCGACCTGGTGCGGCGGATCCGGGGCACCGGGATCCGGGACCTGTATGTGCACGCCGGTCCGCTGGAGCACGACGGCACCCTGCCGCCCGCCGTCTACCGCGACTCCGACTGGCTGATCCGCGCGGTACACCGGGAGTTGCCCGGCGTACGGGTGCAGGCCTGGCTGGGCGACCTGCTGGCCACCGAGGGGCCGGAGGGCATGCGGCTGTCGGACCCCCGGGTCCGGCGGGAGATCAAGGACTCGGCCCGGCAGGTGCTGGACGCCGGCTTCGAGGGCGTGCACTTCGACCTGGAGCCGCTGCACACCGGTGACCAGGACTATCTGGCGCTGCTGGACGACGTACGGGCGCTCACCCGATCCCGGAAGGCCCCGCTGTCGGTGGCGGCGCACAAGATCAACCCGCTGCCCGGGCAGCACCGGGTGAGCCGCCTGTTCACCGGGAGGCCCCGGTTCTGGACGCAGGACTACTTCGGCCAGGTCGCCCGGCGGGTGGACCAGATCGCGGTGATGTCGTACGACACCGGCATGCCGTGGGAGAGCCTGTACGGCGGCTATGTGGCCCACCAGACGGCGCTGGCCCTGGAGGCGACGCCGCCCACCACCGATCTGCTGATGGGACTGCCCGCCTACCACACGAACGACGCGGGCCACCGCGCCTCGGCCGAGACGGTGCGCGCGGCGGTCCGCGGAACCCGCCTGGGGCTGGGCCGCGAGGACCGGGACCGGCGGCGGTTCGGGGTGGCGCTGTACGTGGACTTCGCGGCGACGGAGGCGGACTGGACCGCCTACCGGAAGGGATGGGGGCGCCTCTGAGATCCGCCGAACGGCCCGCATCCGTCGGACGGACCGAACCCCCGGCCCGCCCCGCTGGACGGATCGAACCCGCCGAACGGACCGCGCCGGCGGCCCGCCCCCGCCGCACGGCCGGACCGCCCCGGGCCGCACGCCACCCGTCGACCCGGTCGCACCGACCGTCGGTGCGAGGGGGACCGACCGTGCAAGGGCTGTTTCGGTGGGGACGCGGGCTATACAGTCCCCGCATGATCGACAGTGACAGACGCGGGGGGCGGCGCGCCCGGCTGTCGGCGCCCGCCGCCGGCCTGATGCTCTGCGCCGCCGCGCTGGCCCTCACGGCCTGCGCCGGAGGCGGTACGACCCCCGCGTCCGACCGGGACACCCCCACGCACTCGGCCCCCGCCGCCCGGCCGAGCGGTGCCCCGAGCGATCCCGCCGCGGGCGGGCCGGCTCCGTCCCCGACGTCCCGTCTGACCACCAGTGTCACCCTGCCGCCCCCGAAGCCTGGGCAGTCCTGCGCCCAGGAAGGCACGTACCGCATGCGGCTCAAGGACGACGAGGTGTACATCTGCCGCAACGGCCACTGGCAGTCCGTCGGAGCCGTCCACGGTCTGCCGACCACCGCCGCGCCCCACCGGTGACGGACCCGGCCCCTCGGGTGGCGACCGATGCGCCGCACCGGTCGGACCGCTGGTCAGGAGGGGGTGCGGGTGGTGGCCAGCAGGCGTTCGGTGTCCTCGGGGCCGATCATGAGCGCCCGACCGACGGTCTCCAGCACCGCGCGCTCGGCCGGCCGGTACGGTCCGTCCGCGACCGCGATGCGAGCGCCCTGGAGCAGGATGTTCTCGCGGCCCGCCGGGGCCAGGTGCGGGGCCAGCGGTTCCAGGGCCTCGTGCAGTTCTATCGCCAGGGCGGTGCCGGCGTACATCTCCCAGGGCGTCTCGCGCGGCGGGTCCAGCGGGGCGGGTACGTCATGGGCGCCGGGCAGCCGCCCGGTGTCCGCGGCCAGCGCCGCGATCAGGGTGAGCAGCTGCTCCTCGTCGCAGTCGGAGAAGCCGGCGGCCCGGACCGCGCCGACCGCTGCCTGCCGCACCGGTCGGGCCTCGGTGCCGCCCGCGGCGAGGACCGCCAGCGTGACGGTGTGCACCGCGTCCCGCAGCATCGCGGAGAAGCGGGTGGTGGTGGGATGGTCGAGGGCTTCGGTGCCGAAGCGGTGGTGGCAGGAGGTGCACTCGACCACCGGGGCGACATGGCCGCGGGGCAGCAGGGGCAGGCCCAGGACCACCAGGTGCCGCCGTCCGGTGCGGCGGGCGTAGTTGCGGTCCCCGCCGCAGCCGGGGCAGTAGAACTCTCCGTCGCCCACGGTCTTCCACAGGGTGCGGACCCCCAGCACGCGCAGGTCCCTTACGCGTGGGCTGTGCGCGTTCACTCCGGGCACCTCCATCACTCCCGCGACCCTTCGGGCACGGGGGCACCCACAGGGCGGCGTCGTCGCGTGAACGTGATGTTAACCACATGGCATATGTGTCGTCAGCACCGCGTAGGGAGACAACAGGCCAAAGGTCGGGGCCCCGACCGGCGCCGGGCGGCGGTCGGGGCCCCGTACGGGTGAGTGGGGTCAGCGGCCCGCTCGGTTGACCGCCGAGACGACGGCCTTGAGCGAGGAGCGGGTGGTGTTGGCGTCGATACCGATGCCCCACAGCACCTTGCCGTCGATCGCGCACTCGATGTACGAGGCGGCCTGTGCGCTGGCACCCTCACTCATCGTGTGCTCCTGGTAGTCCAGCACCCGGGCGTCCACGCCGATGGCGGCCAGGGCGTCGATGAACGCGGAGATCGGACCGTTTCCGGAGCCGGTCAGCACGGTCTCGGCGCCGTCCACCACCGCCTGCACGGTGAGCGTGTCCAGACCGTCCTGCTCGGTGGTGGTCTGACCGGTTCGCAGCTGGATCCTGCCCCAGGGGTTGTCCGGGTTCGGCAGGTATTCGTCCTGGAAGACGGACCAGATCTGGGCCGGGGTGACCTCGCCGCCCTCGGCGTCGGTCTTGGCCTGAATCGTCTTGGAGAACTCGATCTGCATCCGGCGCGGCAGGTCCAGCTTGTGGTCGTTCTTCAGGACGTAGGCGATACCGCCCTTGCCGGACTGCGAGTTGACCCGGATGACCGCCTCGTAGGAGCGGCCCACGTCCTTGGGGTCGATGGGCAGGTACGGTACCGCCCACTCGATCTCGTCCACCGAGGTGCCCCGGGCGGCGGCGTCCGCCTCCATCGCCTCGAAGCCCTTCTTGATGGCGTCCTGGTGGGAGCCGGAGAAGGCGGTGTAGACCAGGTCGCCCGCGTAGGGGTGGCGCGGGTGGACCTCCATCTGGTTGCAGTACTCGGCGGTCCGGCGGATCTCGTCGATCTGCGAGAAGTCGATCTGCGGGTCCACGCCCTGGCTGAACAGGTTCATGCCCAGGGTGACCAGGTCCACGTTGCCGGTGCGCTCGCCCTGTCCGAACAGGCAGCCCTCGACCCGGTCCGCGCCCGCCATGACGGCCAGCTCCGCGGCGGCCACCGCGGTCCCCCGGTCGTTGTGCGGGTGGGCCGACAGGCAGACGAACTCCCGCCGGGACAGGTGGCGGGA
Organism: Streptomyces palmae; assembly: GCF_004684805.1. Lineage (GTDB taxonomy): Bacteria > Actinomycetota > Actinomycetes > Streptomycetales > Streptomycetaceae > Streptomyces > Streptomyces palmae. Next base: position 3,719 of record NZ_SRID01000179.1, on the reverse strand, counting down.
CATCCACTCGAAGCGGTCGGCGTGGGTGGAGGGGGTGGAGCGCTCCACCGTGGCGGGCAGGTTGAGGATGATCTCGCGGCCCTCCTCGGGCTGCCAGACGTCCATCACCCCCTCGCAGACCTCCAGCGCGAAGTCCAGCTCGGTGTCGGTGAAGATCTCCGGGCTGTACTGGTAGCCGAAGGCGGTCCGGTCGTCCAGGATCTTCTCCGCGTACGCCATCACCAGCCGGGTGCCGTCCACCGCGATCTGCTTGACCTGCTCCCGGGAGCCGCGGAAGACCACCCGGCGGAAGACCGGGGCGGTGGCGTTGTACAGGTGGACGGTCGCCCGGTGCGCGCCGCGCAGCGATTCGACGGTGCGCTCGATCAGCTCCTCGCGCGCCTGGGTCAGCACCGAGATGGTCACGTCCTCCGGGATCGCGTCCTCTTCGATGATGGAGCGCACGAAGTCGAAGTCGGTCTGGCCGGAGGAGGGGAAGCCGACCTCGATCTCCTTGTAGCCCATGCGGACCAGCAGGTCGAACATCTCCCGCTTGCGGGCCGGTGACATCGGGTCGATCAGCGCCTGGTTGCCGTCCCGCAGGTCGGTGGAGAGCCAGCGGGGGGCGGCCGTGATGCGCCGGTCCGGCCAGGTGCGGTCGGGGATGTCCACGGCCTCGTACCGGCCGTACTTGTGGATCGGCATCCGGGAGGGGCGCTGGGTGACGGTCGCCGCGGTGATGGGCGTGGGGCGGCCGACGGAGTTCGCGGAGGGCTCGGAAGAGGCGTTCATCTGCGCTGTGGCTCCTGCTGTCGAAGATCATCGACGGCCGACGGTGGGCAACACCGGACTCCGCGGGGAGGGGGTCGGCCTCGACTACAGGCCCTCACCGCGGCAGCTAAGGAGAAGCAGACCGAAACGCATGATGGACAGACCCTAACGCAGGCGGCCGAGGGGTGGTCGTGTCGTTTCAGTATGCGGGACGGGCTTCGAGTCATCCCACTGACGTGAGGAATCACTCGAAATCAGCAATGACTCACCTGGATGCTGACAGTACGCATATCCGGTGCCACATTGCGTCATATGAATGCCATGAACCCGGTCTTCTGCACGATCGTGCCGCCCCACCTGCTGGACAAGCTGGCGCGTTCCGACGATCCCGCCCGGCATCTGCCCGCCCGCCGCACCCTGGAGCACGACGCCCGCCAGCGCACCCGGCGCCGCCTCACCGCCGCCCGGACCCTGGCCCCCACCAGTCGCGCCGACGCCGAAGAGCAGCCCAAGCGCACCATCTACGACGCCCAGCACACCGAGACCCTGCCCGGCGAGAAGGTGCACGACGAGGGCGACGGCCCGTCCCAGGACGCCACCGTCAACCGCGCGCACGCCGGCCTGGGCGCCACCTTCGAGCTCTACCTGAAGGTGTACCAGCGCAACTCCATCGACGGCGCCGGCCTGCCGCTGGACGCCACCGTCCACTACGGGGAGGGCTACAACAACGCCTTCTGGGACGGCGAGCGGATGGTCTTCGGTGACGGCGACGGCGAGATCTTCCTGGACTTCACCCTTCCGGTGGACGTCATCGGCCACGAGCTCACCCACGGCGTCACCCAGTACACCGCCAACCTGGAGTACTACGGCCAGTCCGGCGCCCTCAACGAGTCCGTCTCCGATGTCTTCGGCTCGCTGATCAAGCAGTACTCGCTCACCCAGACGGCCGACCAGGCCGACTGGCTGATCGGCGCCGGGCTCCTCGCGCCGGACGTCACCGGGGTGGCGCTGCGCTCCCTGAAGGCGCCGGGCACCGCCTACGACGACGACGTACTGGGCAAGGACCCGCAGCCCGCCCACATGGACGACTACGTCGAGAGCAGCCAGGACAACGGCGGAGTGCACATCAACTCCGGCATCCCCAACCACGCCTTCTACCTGCTCGCCACCGAGCTGGGCGGCCAGGCATGGGAGCGCGCCGGGCAGATCTGGTACGACGTGCTCACCGGCGGCGAGCTGGCCTCCGACGCGGACTTCGCCGACTTCGCCCGGCTGACCCTCGCCGCCGCGGAGAGCCGCTACGGCGACGGGGACGAGCGCAAGGCCGTCCGCGACGCGTGGACGGGCGTGGGCGTGGACCTCGGCTGACCGAGGAGGAGCACGGGTGGCCGGTGGCGAGGCTGTCGGCCGATGGCCAGAGGTGGCCGGTGACCAGGGTGGCCGATGTCCGCGGTCGGCCGTTGACCGCCGGGGCGCGGCTCTCCGGCCGCCGGTCCGCCGCCCTGCCGGCTGCGGCCGGGCCGGGCGCGTACCCCGGGGGCTTCCGGGGGCCGAAACCGGGCCCCTCGGCCGCCGTGTCCCGGACGGGGGGCTGCGCGGACCGCCGGAGCGGGGAAGGATGGGGCCATGCGTATCTGTGTGACCCGCTCCGGCGGATTCGCCGGTATCGAGCGTCGGGCCGAGCTGGACACCGCCGGCCGCCCGGACGCCAAGCACCTGGAGGCCCTGGCCCACCTCGCGGTGGAGACCAGTGCCGGCGCCGGCTCCCGGGGCGTACCCGACGGCTTCCGCTACGAGATCACGGTGGACGGCCGCACCACCCACTGCGCCGACCCGCGGCTCAGCGACGCCCAGCGCGAGCTGGTCCGCACGGTGCTCAAACAGGGCGCCTGAGAGGGCCGGGCCGGGCGGCGTCCCGGTCCGGCTGCTCCGGCCTGGCCCGCTGCGGTCAGAAGCCCAGCTTGCGCAGCTGCTTGGGGTCGCGCTGCCAGTCCTTGGCCACCTTGACGTGCAGGTCCAGGAAGACCGGCGTGCCCAGCAGCGCCTCGATGTGCTTGCGGGACTTGGTGCCGACCTCCTTGAGCCGCTGGCCCTTGGGGCCGATGATGATCCCCTTCTGGCTGGGCCGCTCGATGTAGACATTGGCGTGGATGTCCAGCAGCGGGCGGTCGGCGGGGCGGCCCTCGCGCGGCAGCATCTCCTCCACCACCACCGCGATGGAGTGCGGAAGCTCGTCCCGCACGCCCTCCAGGGCGGCCTCCCGGATCAGTTCCGCGACCATGACCTGCTCCGGCTCGTCGGTCAGATCGCCCTCGGGGTAGAGCGGCGGGCTCTCCGGCAGCAGCGGGATCAGCAGGTCCGCCAGCAGCCCGACCTGGCCGGCGCGCTCGGCCGAGGCACCGCCGCCCGCCGTCTCCGCGTCGACGGCCGACACCGGGATGATCTCCGCCCACTCGATGCCCAGCTCCTTGCCGAGCCGGTCCACCGCGATCAGCTGCTCGGCGAGCCGCTTGGAGTCGACCAGGTCGGTCTTGGTGACGATGGCGATCTTGGGGGTCTTCTTGATGCCGGCCAGCTCGGTGGCGATGTAGCGGTCACCCGGGCCGAGCTTCTGGTCGGCGGGCAGACAGAAACCGATCACGTCCACCTCGGCCCAGGTGGTGCGGACGACGTCGTTCAGCCGCTCGCCCAGCAGGGTGCGCGGCTTGTGCAGACCGGGCGTGTCCACCAGCACCAGCTGTGCGTCGGGCCGGTGCACGATGCCCCGCACGGTGTGCCGGGTGGTCTGCGGACGGTTGGAGGTGATCGCCACCTTCGTCCCCACCAGGGCGTTGGTCAGGGTCGACTTGCCCGCGTTGGGGCGGCCGACGAAGCACGCGAAGCCCGCGCGGTGCGGGCCCCGGGGGGTGGAGGCAGGAGCTGTCATGCCGCCCATTCTCCCCGATCCCGCCGCCCCGACCGACCAGACC
>NZ_SRID01000178.1 GCF_004684805.1 Streptomyces palmae | reverse complement strand
CCCGGAGGCCGACCGACCCCGGAACACGGTGACCGAACACCCACCCCCTCTCCTGTCCGCATGCCGGACACCTACCCCCTCCTGCCGAACATCACCCCGGATACCGCACAACCATTCGCACCCCTCAAGGTGTCTTCGAGTCAGGTTCAGCACGTGCGCCCCGCATGCGCGCCCCGTACCGGCACACGACGCCCGCGCTCTCGCCGTGCGGGTCCGCGCGCACCGGAGGGCAGCCGTGCCGGGCCGCACCAGCCGGGCTTACTACGTACGACACAGGGGGATGGGAAGCCTCGATGACCACGCATCACCGCATATCCCGGCGCGCCTGCGGCGCGCTGTCCGCGGCCCTGGCCGCCGGCGTTGCGCTACCGCTCACCGCCACCGCCGCCCAGCCCGCCACCGCGGCCACCGCGCAGGTGAGCTGCGTCTCCGCGAAGGCCGGGCTGGCCGACAAGCTCACCAAGGACATCACCTCGGCGCTCCGCGGCCGGGCCGCCACCACCGCGATCTCGCTGCGCGACCCCGCCACCAAGACGGTCTGCACACTCCGGCCCGACCAGCGGTTCGACTCCGCGAGCACGGTGAAGACGACGGTGCTCGCCACCCTGCTGTGGGACGCGAAGAAGCACAACCGCTATCTGACCCAGCGCGAGGTCGACCTGGCGACCGCCATGATCACCCGCTCGGACAACAACGCGACGACCGCGCTGTGGAAGCAGCTCGGCCTCACCAAGATCAAGGGGTTCCTGGCAGCCGCGAAGATGACCGGGACGGTGCCGGGCAGCAACGGCTACTGGGGCCTGACCCAGATCACCGCGCGCGACGAGCAGAAGTTGATGGACCTGATCACCACGCGCAACACGGTGCTCAGCGACAACTCCCGGGCCTACATCCTCAAGCTGATGAACAAGGTGGTCTCCGCGCAGCGCTGGGGCACCCCGGCCGGAGCACCGAGCAGTGTGAAGATCCATGTGAAGAACGGCTGGCTGTCCCGCGCCACGCACGGCTGGCGGGTGCACAGCCTGGGCGCCTTCACCGGCACCGGCAAGAACTACACCATCACCGTGCTCACCCATGACAACCGCACCATGGACGACGGGGTGGCCACCATCCAGGCCGTCGCCCGGGCCGTGCACAGGGACCTCAACCCGACCACCTCCCTCGCACCGGGCTTCGCCCCGACCGCCACCCCGCAGGAAGCCCTCCCGCCGGTACCGCGCGGCTGACGCCTCGCCAACGGGCCGGGGCACGTTGCCCCTGCCCCCGCGGGCCGGGGTCCGCGCCCGTCACACGGACGGGAGCGCGGACCTCGGCCCAGGACCGGAGCACGAACCCGGCCGCCCACGGCTCGGCCCCCGCACCCGCACCCGCCGGGCATCCCGGCTCAGACGGGCGTCACACCCTCCTGGTGCAGTCGGGTGTACACCCGTCGCAGCAGACCCGCGAGCTGGGCGCGTTCCTCTTCGGCCAGGGGGGCCAGGATCTCGTCCTGGACCTCCCTCGCCGCGGCGTCCAGCTCGGCCAGCGCCGCCCGCCCCGCATCCGTCACCGTGACGGTGACCCGCCGCCGATCGGCCGGATCGCGGGTGCGCTCCACATAGCCCGCGGCCGCGAGATCCTCCACCACCTTCGCGACATCGCTCGCGTGCACCGCCAACCGCTCGGCCAACTCCCGCTGCGCATGGGGGCCGAAGTCCACCAGCGCGGCCAGTACGGCCATGTGCCACAGCCGCAGTCCGCGCGTCGCCAGCCGCTCCGCCAGCCTGCCGCGCGCCGCCTTGCCGATCTTGGACAGCAGGTACGTACTCAACCCGGCGAGGCTGGGCGGCGTCAGCGGCGTCGCGTCGGCACCCTCTCCGAGCGAGCCCGGCGTTCCCTTTTCCATGGAGCAATTGTAGGCGCACACCTATAGTAGGTGCCGTCCTAGCAATATCCCCGAGAGCGAGGAGCGTCATGGACGTGCTGTATCCGCGGCTGCTGGTCACCCGGTTCACCGAGTGCTTCCACTTCTATGCGGCGGTGCTGCCCCCGCTGACCGGCGCTCGGCTGGCCAAGGGCGCCCCCTCCGGTCCGTATGCCAACTGGGACCTGGAATCCCAGGCGGTGCTCTCCCTCTTCGACCGGGCGGCGATGGCCGAGGCCGTCGGCACCGCCGCGCTGCCCGCCCGGTCGGCCGCCGCGCAGGACGCCCTGGCCCTGGTCCTGCGGGTGGCGGACGTGGACGGCGCACTGGCGACCTGCCTGGCCCATGGCGGCGCGCCGGTCACCGAGGCCGCCGACCGCCCCGACTGGGGACCCGGCCTGCGCACCGCCCACCTGCGGGACCCCGACGGAAACCTGATCGAGCTCCAGTCGTACTGACCACCCCTCGCTCCCGAGGTCCGCCGCCGCTCACTCGTCCGGGTGCTCCTGCCGCCCGGACGGCATGGCTGCCCCCGCATGCCTCGTTACCCGGATACCGCACGGTGCGGTACGGCGAAAGGACAGGCGATGAGGAAGATCAAGGCACGCTGGCTGTGGAGCGGCGCCCTCGGCGGTGCCCTGCTGTGCGCGCCCGCGCTGCTGGGCCTGCCGGATTCATCGGGTGCCGAGGCAGCGGTGCCGGCGCGGTCGCCACGGGTGGTGTCCGGACCGGTCAGCGGCCTGAACGCCGCCTCGGTGGCCAAGTGTCCGCGCGGCACCCGGGTCCTCAACGGCGGATATGTCAGCCGCGGCTTCCGGACCACCAACGGGAGCCTCAACGACTACGTGCTGCGCAACGCGCCCCTGCCGAACGGATCGGGGTGGCAGGCCAAGCAGTTGGCCGGAAGGGTCCAGGCGTACGCGGTGTGCACCGCGCGCTGAGGCCCCACCCGGCACCGGTCCGGCGGTCCGCCCGACCGCACCTCAGTCGCTCCCGGCTCGGGGCGGGAGCGAGGAGGTCGGCGCGGGCGGGCCGTACAGGGTGGCGAGTTCGGCGGCCAGCCGAGCAAGCCGCTCCCTGGCTCGGGGCGGTTCGAGTATCTCCACCCGCGCCCCGAAACCGGCCAGTTGGGCGGCCACGACCTCCGGGCTCGGACCGTCGACCTCGATCTCCAACCGGCCGTCCGGCAGCGTCCGCAGGATCCGCAGCCGGCCGTCCAGCAGCCCGCGCAGCACCGGCTCGGCACCGGCCTCGGCGCGGGCCAGCACCGTCGCGGCGCGCATCCGGTCCGCCATCCGCCCGGTCAGCGAGCGCCAGGCCGTGGCGAGGTCGAAGCCCTCCGGGCGTATGACCGGGTCACCCGTCGGCCGCACCGAGGTGACCCGGCCGATGCGGAAGGTCCGCAGCCCCGCCTCGGTGTTCGCGACCAGGTAGTCGACCCCGGCCTTGTCCGCCAGGCCCAGCGGGTGCACCAGCCGCTCGTCGGCGGTCCGGCCGGGCCGCGCATAGCCCAGCCGCACCTGCACCCCGTCCAGCACCGCCTGCTGGAGGGCGGCCCGTTGGGTCGCGGCGCCCAGCGGGGTGTCCGTCCAGTCCGTGCCGTCGGCGACGGTGGCCCGTGCGGCGGCCTCCGCGTCCGGCCGCAGCGGCGCCGGCAGGGCGCGTACCAGTTTGCGCAGCGCCACCCGGAGTTCAGGGCCGGCCGCGGAGGGCCCCGCCACCAGGAACAGGGCCCGGACCTCGGCGGCGTTCAGCCCGGTGAGATCGGTACGGGCGCCGCCGACCAGTGCCCAACCGCCGCCCCGCCCGCGCTGCGCGTAGACGGGGATGCCGGCCGTCGCCAGCGCTTCCAGATCGCGGCGGGCGGTGCGCTCGGACACCTCGAGCTCCGCGGCCACCTCCGCCGCGGTCACTCGGCCACGAGACTGCAGAAAGAGCAGCACGGCCACCAGACGATCGGCCCTCATGCCGTCATTCTTCCGGACCCGCAAAGAAAACCGGTCAGAAGGTGGCCAGTTCAGGCGAGAGGCTGTGTCTACGCGGTCGGAAACGGGCAGTGCCCCCGGCCCCGTACGCGGCGTGCGGCAGCACCCGCGTCCCCAGACACGGAAGACGGGAACAGACCATGATCGTGGTGACCGGAGCCACCGGGAACATCGGACGTCCGCTGGTGACGGCGCTCGCCGCCGCCGGCGAGCAGGTGACAGCCGTCTCGCGGGGGCTGCCCACCGCGCCCGCGCCCGACGGGGTCCACCACCGCCAGGCCGACCTGGCCCGACCGGAGAGCCTCAAGCCGGTGTTCGACGGGGCCGAGGCGCTCTTCCTGCTCATCGCCGGCGGTGGCGAGGGCATCGACCCAGCGGCCGTGCTCGGCGCCGCGCTGGCCGGTGGGATACGCCGCGTGGTCCTGCTGTCCTCGCAGGCCGCCGGGACCCGTCCGCGAAGCCTCTCGCACGAGCACCTGCGGGCGATGGAGACCGCGGTGCGGGACCAGGCGCCGGAGTGGACGGTGCTGCGGCCGAGCGGCTTCCACTCCAACGCCCTGCTGTGGGCCGAACCGGTCCGCGCCCAGCGGACGGTGGCCGCGCCCTTCGGCGAGGTCGGCCTGCCGGCGATCGACCCGGCCGACATCGCCGAGGTGGCGGCCAGGGTGCTCCGCGACCCCGGCCACACCGGCCGCGTCCTCGAACTCACCGGCCCGGCACCGGTCTCCCCGCGGGAGCAGGCCGAGGCGATCGGGCAGGCGGTGGGCGAGCCCGTCCGGTTCGTCGAGCAGAGCCGTGCCGAGGCCCGCGAGCGGCTGCTGCGGTTCATGCCGGAGCCGGTGGTGGAAGGCACCCTCGCCATCCTGGGCGAACCGACCGACGCCGAGCAGCGGGTGAGCCCCGAGGTGGAGCGGATCCTGGGCCGCCCGGCCCGGCCCTTCACCGACTGGGCGGTCCGCCACCGGGACATGTTTCTCTGACCTGGGCCGTTGGGCGGGGCGAGGAGCTTGCGACGGAACCGGCCGCGGCGCGGCGAGCCCCTTCCGGCACCCCCGAATGCCCCGGATCACCCGCTCCGCGGGTCGGCCTGGCTAGGCCGTCGGCTGGGTGAAGCGGATGCGGTTGCCGAAGGGGTCGCGCAGCCCGCAGTCGATCCCGTAGGGGCGCTCCGTGGGCTCCTCGGTGAACTCCACGCCGCGGGCCAGCAGGGTCTCGTAGGTCCTGCGGCAGTCCGCCGTGGTGAAGATGAGCCAGCCGCCCATCGCGCCCTTGGTCACCAGATCGCGGACCTGCTCCGCCGTCTCCTCGGACATCGAGGGCGGGCCGGGCTTCTCCAGCAGGATCTGGCGACCGGGCTCGCCGGGCACGCCGACGGCCAGCCAGCGCATGAAGCCCATGTCCACATCGGCGGTGACCTCCAGGCCGAGCTTGCCGACGTAGAAGTCCAGGGCCTCGTTCTGGTCGAGGACGAAGATCTGCGAATGCGTGATGGCGTTGAACATGACGACTACGTTATGCGGCCGCCACACCGAAAACTTCTCCAAAACTGCTCGATCCCCGCAGGCCGATGGGGGGATTCCCCGCAGGTCAATCGTGTGGCTCGCAGCCGGCTCGACTGCCCGCCCCGGCCGCTCGGCCCCCGCCCGCACCGGCCTGGTCACGTCACTCGACCGCGGCCCACTCCCCGGCCCGGTCACCCACGCGTGCGCGGCCGACTCCCCTGCCCGACCACGGCCGGATCAGCCGTTCGGTCGCATCCAGGCCATCGCGAAACAGGTCGGAACGCCGGTGGCGGTGGCGGACTTGCGGTACTCCCGCGGGGACTGGCCGACGATGTCGCGGAAGGTCCGGCTGAACGTGCCCGGGCTGCCGAAGCCGACCGCGTAGCAGACCTCCGTCACGCTCCGGTCGGTCTCGCGCAGCAGGAACATCGCCCGCTCGACCCGCCGCCGTTGGAGGTAGCGGTGCGGGGTCTCCCCGAACGTGGCCCGGAAGGTACGGGTGAAGTGCGCCTCGGAGACCAGGGCGATCCGGGCCAGCGCGGGGATGTCCAACGGTTCCGCATAGGCGCGGTCCATCGCGTCCCGAGCACGCAGCATCAGGCGGTTGCGCTCCTCGACTTCACGGTTCACCACGTCATCAGACCACAGCCGAGAGGCCGCCCCGGCAGGGGACCGGCTGCCTTGGGACCACCACCGCGGCCACCCCGCCGGGGCCGCCGATGGGACGCCGGCGCCCCATGGCGTAAACCGCGCCACGACAGGAGAACCGCACGTACGCTCGACGTTGATCAGATCGAGTCAGGCGACGCCGCCGGCATCCGCGACCGGCGGCCCCGTTCCCCGAGATGGAGAAACGATGAGCAAGGCCGAGCAGACCGACCCGCGATCTCCCTCCCCGCACATCGCCGACAACCACGATCTGATCCGGGTGCACGGCGCACGCGAGAACAACCTCAAGGACGTCGACGTCGAGATCCCCAAGCGCCGGCTGACGGTGTTCACCGGCGTCTCCGGCTCGGGCAAGAGCTCACTGGTGTTCGACACCATCGCCGCGGAGTCCCAGCGCCTGATCAACGAGACCTACAGCGCCTTCGTCCAGGGCTTCATGCCCACGCTGGCGCGGCCCGAGGTCGACGTACTCGACGGTCTGACCACCGTGATCACCGTGGACCAGCAGCGCATGGGCACCGACCCCCGCTCCACGGTGGGCACCGCCACCGACGCCAACGCCATGCTGCGCATCCTCTTCAGCCGGCTCGGGAAGCCGCACATCGGCTCCCCCAGGGCGTTCTCCTTCAACATCCCCTCCCTCAGCGGGGCCGGCGCGGTCACCCTCGAACGCGGCGGGAAGACCGTGAAGGAGCGGCGCAGCTTCACCATCACCGGCGGCATGTGCCCGAACTGCGAGGGCCGGGGCAAGGTCTCCGACATCGACCTCTCCCAGCTCTACGACGACACCAAGTCGCTCGACGAGGGCGCGCTGACCGTCCCCGGCTACAGCGTGGACGGCTGGTACGGCCGGATCTTCCGCGGCTGCGGCTTCTTCGACCCGGCCAAGCCGATCCGCGAGTTCACCGAGCAGGAGCTGGACGACCTGCTCCGCAAGGAGCCGACCAAGATCAAGGTCGACGGCATCAACCTGACCTACGAGGGGCTGATCCCGAAGATCCAGAAGTCCTTCCTGTCCAAGGACATCGACGCGCTGCAACCGCACATCCGCGCCTTCGTGGAGCGGGCGATGACCTTCACCGAGTGCCCCGAGTGCGGTGGCACCCGGCTCAGCGAGGGAGCCCGGTCCTCGAAGATCGGGGGGATCAGCATCGCCGACGCCTGTGCGATGCAGATCAGCGACCTGGCCGACTGGGTGCGCGGGCTCGAGGAGCCCTCGGTGGCACCGCTGCTGGCCTCGCTCCAGCAGACCCTGGACTCATTCGTGGAGATCGGCCTCGGCTACCTGGCGCTCGACCGGCCCTCGGGCACGCTGTCGGGCGGCGAGGCGCAGCGCGTCAAGATGATCCGGCACCTGGGTTCCGCGCTCACCGATGTCACCTATGTCTTCGACGAGCCCACCGTCGGCCTGCACCCCCATGACATCCAGCGGATGAACGACCTGCTGCTGCGGCTGCGGGACAAGGGCAACACGGTGCTCGTGGTGGAGCACAAGCCGGAGGCGATCGCGATCGCCGACCATGTGGTGGACCTCGGCCCCGGTGCCGGTACGGCCGGCGGCTCTGTTTGCTTCCAGGGCACCGTCGAGGGGCTGCGGGCCAGCGGTACGGCCACCGGTCGGCACCTGGACGACCGGGCCGCCCTCAAGAAGACGGTGCGGAAGCCGACCGGCACACTGGCGGTCCGCGGCGCCACCGCGAACAACCTGCGCGCGGTCGACGTGGACATCCCGCTCGGGGTGCTCACCGTCGTCACCGGCGTCGCCGGGTCCGGGAAGAGTTCGTTGGTGCACGGGTCGATCCCGGCCGGCGCGGGGGTGGTCTCGGTCGACCAGGGCGCCATCCGCGGCTCCCGGCGGAGCAACCCGGCGACGTACACCGGGCTGCTGGACCCGATCCGCAAGGCGTTCGCCAAGGCCAACGGTGTGAAGCCGGCGCTGTTCAGCGCCAACTCCGAGGGCGCCTGCCCCACCTGCAACGGGGCCGGCGTCCTCTACACCGACCTCGCGATGATGGCCGCGGTCGCCACCCCCTGCGAGGAGTGCGAGGGGAAGCGGTTCCAGGCGTCGGTGCTTGACTACCACTTCGGGGGCCGGGACATCAGCGAGGTGCTGGCGATGTCGGTGACCGAGGCCGAGGAGTTCTTCGGCACCGGCGAGGCGCGCACCCCGGCCGCGCACCGCATCCTCGGCCGGCTCGCCGATGTCGGGCTCGGCTACCTCAGCCTCGGCCAGCCGCTCACCACGCTGTCCGGCGGCGAGCGGCAGCGGCTGAAGCTGGCCACCCACATGGCGGAGAAGGGCGGCGTCTACGTCCTCGACGAGCCGACCACCGGCCTTCACCTCGCCGATGTGGAGCAGCTCCTCGGGCTGCTCGACCGGCTGGTGGACGCCGGCAAGTCGGTCATCGTCATCGAGCACCACCAGGCGGTCATGGCGCACGCCGACTGGATCATCGACCTCGGCCCCGGCGCCGGCCACGACGGCGGCCGGATCGTCTTCGAGGGCACCCCCGCCGACCTGGTCGCCGCCCGCTCCACCCTCACCGGCGAGCACCTCGCGGCCTACGTCGGCGCCTGACCGTCCCCCTGAGGCGTGGCCCGTCCGTTCAGAACGGCGGCGGGCCCGCCTCACCCCTCACCGAAGCCGAGACCGCGCACCGGCCCGGGCACCAGGCGATGCCACCCATCAACCCGTCAGCCCACCAATGGCCAGTTGAGTTCCGTACGCAGCTCACTCGGGTCCATGTCCGGGGCGGGCCGCGTGACGTACACCTCCCACCGATCCGCTCCGGCGGACAGCCCCCGCTCCCGTACCCAGGAGTGCAGCCGCTCCCAGGAGGACCCGAGGCCGTCGAACCCCCCGCGGTGCGTAAGCCGCGCGACCCGGCCCCCGGGCAGCGAACCCGCCACCACCCCGTCCTCCGGCCGCACCACCGAGTCCGTGGCGAACCCGACCTCCAGGTCCACGGACTCCCCCGGCGCCCCGTGATAGAGCGCGAAGGCGGGGCCCAGCACGGTGAGCCGCTGCGCCTCGATGACCCGGGCCAGGGCGCCGAAGGACGCGTCGAAGAAGTCCCGCAGTCCGGCCACCGGAACGACGCCACGGACAACCGCCGTCACCACCGGCTCCAGCGTCACAACCTCCGCCCCCGCGACACCGCTCACCTCGTCAGATCCATGTCCGCTCATACCACTCCCATCCCGTGCTCCCTGCCTACTCGGTACCTGGAGACCCGACGCACGCCGAGAACTCATCGTCCCGCGGTCCCGTCTCAGCGAAGGCGAACAGCGGTGACTGTCCGTCGGCGCTGGGAGGGCAACTCGGCAACCGCTCCAGCGGTCCCGCAGAGGCCGGCTTTCGCTGACAGGATGTCCGCCGGCGAGCCGATTCGCGAGGTCATGGGGGAATGTGTGGCAGGAATAGCGCTTGAGGCGTTGGACCATGTGCCGTGGGAGCGGCTGGAGTCGGCGCGCGTGGAGCACCCGCCCAAGGAGATGCGGCGAGCGCTTCGTCGCCTGGCGCTCAAGGGCGGGGCAGCGACCGAGGAAGACTGCTATCCCCTGTTCGACTGCTTCGGGGTGGGCACCGGGCGCGTGGCCTCCGTGGCAACCGCCGCGCTGCCGTTCGTCGTTGCGCTCGCCGGCGATCCGGACATGGGTGCCCGGGTCACACTCGTCGAGCTGCTGGCGAGTTCGTTCCAGACGGCGGCCGAAGCCGACCCGGGCCTGGTGGACGCGGGGTGGCACGAGGCGTGGCGGCTCCAGCGCTCCCGGATCCGGGCGCTGCTCGCCGACCCCCTGCCGGAGGTGCGGAGGGAAGCCCTGCCCCTCGGAGAGGACGTCGACGTGCTGCTGGAGCGGTGGCACGCCGAGACGGACCCGACGCTGCGGGTGCCCGTGCTGCTCGCGCTGGGGACCGCCGCAGCGGGCTGCGCCCAGAGCGAGCCGGTGGTTCGGGTGCGGGCGGTGGTGGCCGAGGTGCTGCGTACCGGCGGTCCCGTCATGCGGGTCGCCGCCGTGCACGCCTGGGCCGAGTTCGATCCCCAGGTGTCCGTCCGCGAGCTGGACCTGCTGGTGGAGGTCCTGTCGGACCCAGCGGTGCGTCCGCAGTTCGAGGCGATCTGGTACGCGCCGGCCGTCGAGGGTGCCTTCACCCGTGAGGACGTCGTCTCCTGGACGGCTCACCTGTTCGAGGACGCGCCGCGGACGGCACTCGCCTTCGTCGTACGGCTCCTCGACGCGGCGCGCCGGAACGGGGACACCCCGCTGTGCCGCGCCGCGTTGGACGAGGGATGGCGGCTGCTGGTGGTCCGGCCGTCCGCGGCATCCGCGCTGCTGCCGCTCGCGGGCGCGTTGCTCGCCGAGGCGGACGACGGCGTACGGTACCGGGCCGCCCACCTGCTGGCCGTGCTCGGTTCGCGGGCGGCTCCGTACGCCGACGCGTTGGCCGCCCTCCTCGACGACCCGGGCGAGGCCGAGTTTCTTGAGGGCACCGTCGGCGACCACGCCCGCTGGGCGCTGACCCGCATCGGCGACGAGCGCGCCCTGCCGGGGCTGGTCGAGCGGCTGTACGCGCCGTACCAGGGCCAGTACTCCCGCGGGTACGTCATGGGCGATCCCCACCTCCCGGAGGTCGAGGACGTCCTGAGCCCGCTGGGGGCGCACGCGCAGGCCCTGCTGCCCGCGGTGCGGAAGCTGCTCCGGGACGGCGTGGGCGGCTGCTTCCTGGAAGTCCTCAAAGCGTGGGGGCCGGCCGCGGCGCCCGCGCTGCCGGAAGTGGTGGCCCTGCTGGACGACACCAGGTACTCGCTGCGCGCAATCGATGCGCTGGTGGCCATGGGACCGACTGCGGAGTCAGCCGAGCCCGCCGTGCGCCGCTGCACAGTCCTCGACTTCCCCGGCAACCATCACAAGGTGGCGTGGGCAGCCTGGCGCCTGGGCGGCGACCGCGACGCGGCGCTGCGGCTCATCGGCGAGGCGGCGCTGACCGAGGAGGAGCCGTATTACAGTGTCGGCCTCCTTGGCGACTTCGGACCGGCGGCCTCGCGCTACGCCGACCGGGTGCGGCATCTCATGGAGCACGGTGACAGCTCGCTGCGGCTGCGCGCGGCGGTCGCACTGTGGTCGATCACCGGTGAGTCGGAGCCGAGTGGATCCGTCCTGGAGGAGTACCTCCTTCCCGTCGCCGATGGCGGCGACGCCTACGGCTCCTTCCTCGACGCACTGCGCGCCCTCGCCAGGATCGGCACGGTCTCTGAGGCGGCTCGGGCAACCCTGCGGACGGTGCGGGGATCCGACCGGCGGTTGTCGACGTACCGGGACTACCGGGCGTTCACGCAGGACGAGGAGATCCGGTCCGCGATCGACGATGTCCTCGCCCTGCCGTGACGTCCTCGCCGCCCTCCGGGGAGACCCGCCGCAAGCGGTTGCAAGCAATCGCTTGCAAAAGTTAGCGGCACTGGTGCAGCATCGTAGGCATGGCATCACTGAACGTCGGCAACCTCGGTGCGTTCCTGCGGGAGCAGCGGCGCAGCGCCCAGCTGTCGCTGCGGCAGCTCGCCGACGCCGCGGGGGTGTCGAACCCGTACCTCAGCCAGATCGAGCGCGGCCTGCGCAAGCCCAGCGCGGAGATCCTCCAGCAGCTCGCCAGGGCGCTGCGAATATCCGCCGAGACGCTGTACGTCCAGGCCGGGATCCTCGATGAGCGGGACCGGGAGGAGACGGAGGTGCGGAGCGTGATCCTCGCCGACCCGTCGATCAACGAGCGGCAGAAGCAGGTGCTGCTCCAGATCTACGAGTCGTTCCGCAAGGAGAACGCCCAGGAGCACGGGTGGGAGTCCGCGCCCTCCGCCGATGGCGGCAGCGAGCACCGCGGCGACGGCTCCCGCTCCGGCGGACGCGGCCGAGGCGCGGCCGGCGGCGGCAGTGATGCCGGTGCCGACAAAGCCGCCGACGACAGCCCGGCCGGCGACGCGCCGGCCGACGACGCCTGACAGTGAACCGATCCGGGAGGACCAAGGCCATGGCCATCACCGACGACGTGCGCAAGACCCTCACCGACCCCACACCGCTCTACTTCGTGGCGGGCACGGCCGACCTCGCCGCCCAGAAGCTCAGGGAGGTGCCCGCGCTGGTGGAGAAGCTGCGCGCGGAGGCCCCCGAGCGCCTCGCGGCGGTGCGCAAGACCGACCCGCAGGCGGTGCAGGAGCGGGTCACCCAGCAGGCAAAGGAGGCCCAGGAGAAGCTCACCGAGCTGCTCGGGTCGCTGGACACCGACCTGAAGAAGCTCCGCGACACCGCCCAGGAACTCGCCCTCCAGGGAGTCGGCCGGGCCGCCGAGTTGGCCATCCGCGCCCGGGACACCTACGAGGAGGTCGCCGAGCACGGCCGGGAGGCGGTACGGACCTGGCGCGGCGAGGCCGCCGACGAGGTCGTGGAGGTGGCGGAGAAGATCGAGCCCCCGGCCGAGCAGCCGAAGAAGGCTCCGGCACAGCGGGCCGGCGCCGGTACGGGGACGGACGCGGGGGCCGGGCGGAGCACCAAGACCACCGGCGGGGCCGCGAGCACCACCCGGTCCGCGAACGGCAGCGCGCGCACCGCCAAGCCCGCGGGCGGCACCCGCGGTGAGGCGGCGAAGCCCGCCGCCAAGCCCGTCGCCAAGTCGGCCCCGCCGCGGAAGGCGGCCGCGAAGAAGACCGCGCCCAAGCCGGCGGAGTGAGCGGGCGGCGCACGGCGGTCGGCCGGTCCGGGCACCCTGAATGTGGCCGGACCGGCCGGTGCTTCCCGGAGCCCGGATACCAGGACGATCAGGGGGTACGGTGGCGACAGAGGGAAGCAGTCGAACAAACCGACTAGGCGGGTGACCACGTGCTGGTTTTCGGATTCTGGGGTGTCGTCGGGCTGATCTCCCTGGCACTCGGCCTGTTCGCCCTGGCCGCGTTCATCGACGCGGCGCTCCACCGCGAGGACGCCTTCCGCGCCGCGGACAAGAACACCAAGGGGTTCTGGCTCATCATCCTCGGTCTCTCGGCCGTGGTGATGAAGCTGTTCTCGATCCTCAGCTTCCTGCCGGTGATCGGCCTGATCGCGACGATCGTGTACTTCGTGGATGTGCGGCCGGCGCTGCAGCAGGTCTCCGGCGGACGCGGCGGTCGCGGCGGACGCCGGCCCTCCAGCTCCGACGGCCCGTACGGCCCGTACAACGGCGGACGCTGAGACGGGCCCCCTCGCACCGAGCGCGTACGGCGGGCCCCTTCCTGCCCAAGCGCGTACGGCGGGCCGCCTCCGGCCAGGCGCGTACGGCGGGCCGCCTCCGGCCAGGCGCGTACAGCCATGTCCGGCCAGGCCCGGCACCGCGGGCCGCCTCGGCCGAGGACGTACGAACTCCCCGGACCGGCCGCCCGCGGCCACCCCGGCTCAGCCGCGGTCGAGCAGCAGCACCGCGAGGTCGTCGGTGAGTTCGCCGCCGTTCAGGGCGCGTACCTCGGTGACGGTGGAGTCCAGCAGTGCCTCGCCGGTCAGGCCCGCGCCCAGCTGCCGGGCGAGGATCTCGACCATCCCCTCCTGCCCCAGGCGCTGCCTGCTGTCCCGCCC
>NZ_SRID01000177.1 GCF_004684805.1 Streptomyces palmae | reverse complement strand
CTCCAGAACCCCCCGCGCCGCCCCCGAGTCGATCGACTCCGCCGCCTTCGCCATGCCCCCCGCGATCTGCTCGGCCAGCGAGCCCGAGCCGGGCTCCAGGGCGACCAGCGCCGCCGCCGAGTTCAGCAGCACCGCGTCCCGTACCGGCCCGGTCTCACCGGCCAGCAGACGCCGCGCCACATCCGCGTTGTACGAGGCGTCGGCGCCGCGCAGCGCCTCCACCGGCACCAGGTCGATGCCGACCTCGCGCGGGTCGAAGGACTCCCGGCGCACCGTGCCGTCCCGCACCACCCACACCTGGGAGGGCGCGGTGACGGTCAGTTCGTCCAGCCCGTCGTCGCCCCGGAAGACCAGTGCCGAGGTGCCGCGGTCGGCGAGCACCCCGGCGATGATGGGCGCCATCCGGGCGTCCGCGACACCGGTCGCCTGGGCACCCACCCGCGCCGGGTTGGTCAGCGGGCCCAGGATGTTGAAGGTGGTGGGGATGCCCAGTTCCCGCCGGGCGGGCGCGACATGCCGCAGCGAGGGGTGGAAGGCCACCGCGAAGCAGAAGGTGATGCCCGCCTCCTCGGCCACCTCGGCCACCCGCCGGGGCGAGAGCTGCAGGTTCACCCCGAGCTTCTCCAGCACGTCCGAGGAGCCGCTGGCTGAGGAGGAGGCGCGGTTGCCGTGCTTGACCACCCGCACCCCGGTGCCGGCCACCACCAGGCTCGACATGGTGGAGATGTTGACCGTCCTGGCCTGGTCGCCGCCGGTGCCGACGATGTCCACGGCCGGCCCCGGCACCCGGATCAGGTTGGCGTGCCCGTACATCGCGCGGACCAGGCCGGAGACCTCGTCGACGGTCTCCCCCTTGGCCCGCAGCGCCACCGCGAAGCCGGCGATCTGCGCGTCGGTGGCCTCGCCGCGCATGATCCGGTCCATCGCCCAGGCGGTGTCGTCGGCGCTCAGGTCCTCGCCGCGCATCAGCGCGTTCAGTACCCCCGGCCAGGTGCGGGCCGCCTGGTTGTCGCCTCCGACTGGGGTCACAACGTCCATGGTCCGCTCCTGGATCCGCGGGTGGGCAGGGAAGAGGCCGGATACCACCGGCGGAGCCAGCCTAGCGGCGCGGCCCGGTCGGCCGCCGCGCTGCCCACGGGCCGGACTCCGGGAACGGCGGAGGGCCCCGGTCCACCCCCGAGGGGGCGGGCCGGGGCCCTCCGCTGTGGCGTCAGCTGGGTGAGCGCTGGATCAGTGGTGGCCGTGGCCGCTGGTGATCTCCTCGTACTCCTCGGCAGTCGCCTTCGGAATGTAGGCGCCCTCTCCGTAGTAGCTCTTGGAGAGCCGGGCACGGAGCTTCTGGGAGCGCTTGATCTTGCGGCGCACGCCGTTCTCGTCGACCTCGGGGCCGATCTCGAGCGGCTGCGGCTGCTCGTGCGCGGTCAGCTTGTGCAGCTGGTCCTGCGGGAGCGGCTCGTGCACCTCGATGAACTCACCGTGCGGCAGGCGCTTGATGATGCCGGTCTCCCGACCGTGCAGCACCTTGTCGCGGTCGCGCCGCTGCAGGCCCAGGCAGATCCGCCGGGTCACGATGAAGGCGATCACCGGACCGACGAAGAACCCGATCCGCACGAACCACGTGATCGCGTTGATCGACAGGTGGAAGTGGGTGGCCCACAGGTCGTTGCCACCACCGATCAGGGTGATCAGGTACACCGTCACCCAGGCGACACCGAAGGCGGTACGCGTCGGGGCGTTCCGCGGCCGGTCCAGGAGGTGGTGCTCACGCTTGTCGCCGGTGACCCAGGACTCGATGAACGGGTAGAAGCCGATGGCGCACAGCACGAGCGGGAAGAGCACGATCGGGATGAACACGCCCAGGACCAGGGTGTGGCCCCACAGGTTGATCTCCCAGCCCGGCATCACACGCACCAGACCCTCGGCGAAGCCCAGGTACCAGTCGGGCTGGGCGCCGGTGGACACCTGGTCCGGCCGGTACGGGCCGATGGCCCAGATCGGGTTGATGGTGGCGATCGCGGAGATGAACGCGATGACACCGAAGACCAGGAAGAAGAAACCGCCCGCCTTGGCGACGTAGACCGGCAGCAGCGGCATGCCGACGACGTTCTTCTCGGTCCGGCCGGGACCGGGGAACTGGGTGTGCTTGTGGTAGAAGACCAGGATCAGGTGCGCCACCACCAGGCCGAGCATGATGCCCGGCAGCAGCAGGATGTGGATCGAGTAGAGCCTGGGGATGATGTCCGTCCCCGGGAACTCGCCGCCGAACAGGAACATCGACAGGTACGTGCCGATCACCGGGATCGACAGCAGCACACCCTGCATGAAGCGGATACCGGTACCGGAGAGCAGGTCGTCCGGCAGCGAGTAACCGGTGAAGCCGGTGAACACGCCGAGGACGAACAGCAGGAATCCGAAGAGCCAGTTGATCTCACGCGGCTTGCGGAACGCGCCGGTGAAGAAGACGCGCATCATGTGGACCATCATGCCGCCGATGAAGATCAGCGCGGCCCAGTGGTGAATCTGCCGGACCAGCAGACCACCGCGGACCTCGAAGCTGATGTCCAGGGTGGACGCGAAGGCCTCCGACATCCGCACGCCCTGCATGGGGACGTACGGACCCTCGTAGGTGATCTCCGCCATGCTGGGGTGGAAGAACAGCGTCAGATACACACCCGTGAGGATGATGATGATGAAGCTGTAGAGGCAGACCTCGCCCAGCATGAAGGACCAGTGGTCCGGGAAGACCTTGCGGAGGTTCTTCTTGGCGGCACCGTAGATGCCGAGCCGACCGTCCATCCAGTCGGCGACGCGCTCGCCCGCCGGGGCCTTGCCCCTGCGCTGCGTGTCGTTGGTCGTGGTGCTCATCCGCGCTCCCAAAAGGCCGGGCCGACGGGCTCCGCGAAGTCACCCTTGGCTTCGAGGTAGCCCTGGGCGTTCACGCTGATCTCCAGCTGCGGCAGGGCGTGACCGGCCGGGCCGAAGATCACACGGCCGCCGTCGGCGAGGTCGAACGTCGACTGGTGGCACGGGCAGAGCACGTGGTGGGTCTGCTGCTCGTACAGGCTGATCGGGCAGCCGACGTGGGTGCAGATCTTGGAGTACGCCACGATGCCGTGGTGCGACCAGTCGAGGGAGCGCTTGTCCTTGATGTCCTCCGGCTTGATCCGGACGATCATCAGGGCGGCCTTGGCGATCTGGTTCTGGAAGTCGTGGTCGTGCTCGCTCATGCCCTCGGGCATGGCGAAGGTCAGCGAACCGACCGGGATGTCCTCGGGACGCAGCGGCTGCATGGTGTTCTGGTTCATCAGCCGCTTGCCCTTGGCCCACTTGGTGTGCCGGAGCTTGTCCTCCGGCATCGGGCCGAGGTCGCGCAGGAGCACGATGCCGGAGAGCGGCACCAGGGCCAGCGCGCCGAACAGCGTGTTGCGGGCGAGCTTGCGACGACCGAAGGAGGAGTCCGCGACGCCGTCCTGCCAGTCCTTGAAGACCTGGGCGCGGGCCTCGGGGGTGGCCTCGATCGGGTGACGCTCTTGGACGATCTCGTGGTCGGACATCAGGGTGCGCGCCCAGTGGACCGCGCCCGCGCCGATGCTGAACAGCGCCACCGCCAGGCACAGGCCCAGCGCGAAGTTGAGCGCGCTGACGTGGCCGAGCGGGAAGACGTAGATGATCTTGTCGACCGAGAGGGCCGCGAAGGAGGCGATGAAGCCCACCGTCGCGAGCATCGACACGGTGAAGAGCGTCGCGACGACGCGCTCGGAGTGGCGAGCGGCCTTGTCGTCGATGTCCTGGATGCGCAGCTCGTGCGGCGGCACGCCCGGGTCGGCGAACGGGTCCGCCGGGACCGCTACCTCGCCGCTGTCCTTGGCGCCCTGCTCTGCCGGCAGGTTTTCTTCTTCTGGAATGTCTTGGGTACTCATGACTTCTTGGCCTTTGCGGTCCGGGCGGCGACCCAGATGGTGACGACGATCAGGGCGCCGAGGCCGAAGATCCAACCGAACAGGCCCTCGGTGACCGGGCCGAGCCCGCCCAGCTCCATGCCGCCAGGCGTGCTGGTCTTGTCGCTGTTGTTGACCTCGCCGAGGTAAGCGATGATGTCCTGCTTCTCCTTCGTCGGCATGGTCGTGTCCGGGAAGGAGGGCATGTTCTGCGGGCCGGTCTGCATGGCCTCGTAGATCTGCTTCGGATCCACGTCGTCGAGCGGCGGCGCGTACTTGCCGTTGCTCAGGGCGCCACCCTTACCGGTGAAGTTGTGGCACTGCGCACAGTTCGTACGGAAGAGCTCGCCACCCTTGGCGATGTCCGCGCCCTCGGGGTTGTACTGCTCCTTGGTGGGCGTCACCGGGCCCGGACCGAGCGAGGCGATGTACGCGGACAGCTTCTCGATGTCGGCGTCCGAGTAGATCCGCTTCTTCTTGGGGACCTGCGCGCCGGGCTGCTGGGCCGGCATCCGGCCGGTACTGACCTGGAAGTCCACGGCGGCGGAGCCGACGCCGACCAGGCTGGGACCGTCGGTGCTGCCCTGGCCGCCGGTGCCGTGGCAGGTTGCGCACCCGACGGCGTAGAGCTTCTTGCCCTCCTCGATGGTCAGGGACTGGGCGCTGTCATCAGCCTTCGCCTTGTCCGCGGGCGCGAACGCGGCGTACAGCCCCCCAGTGACCGCCAGCGCGAAGAGTAGGACGACGACCGCCGCCAGCGGATGGCGTCGTCGTGCGGAGAGCTTTTTCACGGATTACCCCGGTGTCAGGATCTTCTGCGTCGATGCTTAAGGACGTTGCTCCGGTTGTGGAACCGGATTACTTGATCATGTAGATCGTGGCGAAGAGGCCGATCCAGACGACATCGACGAAGTGCCAGTAGTAGGACACGACGATGGCCGCGGTCGCCTGTTCGTGGGTGAACCTCTTCGCCGCGTACGTCCTGCCCAGGACCAGCAGGAAGGCGATGAGTCCGCCCGTCACGTGCAGTCCGTGGAAGCCGGTGGTCAGGTAGAACGCCGAGCCGTACGGGTCGGAGGAGAGGGAGAGACCCTCGTGCTTGACCAACTCGGTGTACTCGAAGACCTGGCCACCGATGAAGATCGCACCCATGATGAAGGTGATCACGAACCACATGCGGAGCTTCTTCACGTCGCCGCGCTCAGCGGCGAAGACGCCCAGCTGGCAGGTGAGGGAGGAGAGCACAAGGATCGTGGTGTTGGTCGCCGAGAACGGGAAGTTCAGGGCATCTGCCATGTCCTTCCAGTGCGCGGAACCAGTCACCGATCGGAGGGTGAAGTACATCGCGAAGAGGGCCGCGAAGAACATCAGCTCGGAACTCAGCCAAATGATGGTTCCGACGCTGGTGAGGTTCGGTCGGTTGACCGACGGGTGCGCGTGCCCGGTATCTACTGCTGTTGCTGTCGCCACGACCGACATTATGTCGGTCGCTTATCCAGCCCTCACTCCGGGGGGTGCCGTTCGGTGTGTCAGCGGCCTGTGCGCTGCCCGAACGGCCCAGCGCCGCACCGTTCGCACCGGTGCCCGCGGGGGGCGAACGGAGTAGCATCCCAGCCCAGGTTCGGTGGGGACGCCCCGCACGACACGGGGTGGGCCCGACCGCTGCTGTGCCGTCTACGAGCGTGGAGGAACCATGCAGCCGACCGCCACGGTGCTGGTCTACAGCGACGATGCCACCGTCCGCGAGCAGGTCAGGCTGGCCGCCGGGCGGCGACCCGCGGCCGATGTCCCGCCGGTGGAATTCCTGGAATGCGCCACCCTTCCGGCCGTGCTGACGGCCCTTGAGCAGGGCGGCGTCGACGTCTGCGTGCTGGACGGCGAGGCGGTGCCCGCGGGCGGCATGGGGGTGTGCCGGCAGATCAAGGACGAGGTCTTCCGCTGCCCGCCGGTGCTGCTGCTCATCGCCCGTCCGCAGGACGCCTGGCTGGCCACCTGGAGCCGGGCGGAGGCCGCCGTCACCCTTCCGGTGGATCCCGTGGAGTTCGCGGAGGCGCTGGCCCGACTGCTGCGCAGGCGGCTGGAGCTGGGCGCGGCCTGAGCCCCGGGCCCGGGCGCGGCCCGCACACCGCCGGCGGCGCCCGCGGCCGCGCCGGGTACGGAACCGAACCCCTGGCCCGGGTACGGCCCGTACGCCCGCGGGCGGTGCGTACGGCCGCGCCCGGGCCCGGGGGTTCACACCCGGGGCCGCAGCCGGGCCGTGTCGGCCGGCTTGCTGCCCAGCGCCTGGGCGCCGGTCAGGGCACTGCCCTTGGTCCAGTCGGCCCAGGACACGTTCCAGTCCCCGAAGCCGTTGTCGAACGGGGTCATGGTGTTGCCGCCGCTGTTCACCACCCTGACCACGTCGCCCACCCGCACCTGGCCGAAGAGCCAGCGGGCGTTCTCGGTGCTCATCCCGACGCAGCCGTGGCTGACGTTGACGGCGCCCTGGGCGCCCTCCGACCAGGGCGCGGCGTGCAGGTACTCCCCGCTCCAGGTGACCCGGGCGGCCCAGTGCACCGGCAGGTCGAAGAAGTCGGGGGCGCCGATGCTGGCGCTGGTCATGCGTACGGTGGGTTCCTTGGACAGGATGACCTTGACCCCGTTGCGGGTGTCGGAGCCCGGCCGACCGGCGGTGACCGGGATGGTGCGGAGCAGCTCGCCGTTGCGATACACCGACATCTGGTGCGCGGAGGCGTCGGTGACGGCCTCGACCCGGTCGCCGGTGTACAGCCGCACCGGCTTGGCGGGGCCGCCGTACAGCCCCTGGCCGACCTTGACGCCGTCCAGGGTGGAGCGGACGTCGATGGCGGCGTGCGTGGGCCAGAAGGCGCGCGGCCGGTAGTGCAGGGTCCGGTCGTCCACCCAGTGCCACATGCCCTCGACCGCGGGCTGCGAGCTGACCTTGAGTGAGCGCTCCACCAGGGCCCGGGCCGCGGGGTCCTTGACCGGGGCGCTCAGCGAGGCGGTGATCGGCTGGCCGACGCCGTAGGTGCCGCCCGCCGGGCCGAAGGTGACCCGCAGCCGGCGGTCGGCCGAGGTGGTGTCGAACTCGACGGCCCGGCGGCCGGGCTTGCCTGCGGCGTTCTCGGTGCTCACCCGGAGCGTGTAGTGCGTTCCTGCGGCCAGCGGGGTGGTGCTGTGCCATTTCCTGCCATCGGCGCTCAGTTCGCCGCGTACGTACCGTCCTGCGGCGTCCGTGGCCGTCACGTCGGTGATGCGGCTGCGTCCCTTGGCGGTCACCCGGAGCGGCTTGTCCGGGTTGGCCCGATGGTTGTCTCCGATGCCCTCGAAGGCGAGCTGCCCTCCGGCGTCGTACGGCTTGTCGGCGAGGGGGTCGGACTGCCCGGTGCAGGCCGCCAGGCCCACCGCGAGCGGCGCCAGGAGCAAGGCGGAGACCGGGACGACCCGATGACGAGATCTGTGGCTCATAACCACAAATTAGGAAGAAACACCGGCAGCGGCGCGCCGAAAGACTGCAAACGAGCGGCCCCCGAACGGCCCAGTGCCGCCCCGGGGGCCGGGAAAACGCCAGGGCCCGGACACCTGAGGAGGTGTCCGGGCCCTGGTCACGGGCGGCGCGGGGAGCGCCCCCGGGGATTACTGGTTGGCGTTCTCGCCTCGGTAGTACTCGAACACCCAGCCGAAGATGCCGACCAGGATGATCGGGGCGGAGAAGTACATCAGCCACCAGCCGAAGACGATGCCCAGGAAGGCCAGGGCGCCGCCGAAGGCCAGGGAGAGCGGCTGCCAGCTGTGCGGGCTGAAGAATCCCAGCTCACCAGCGTCGTCCGCGACATCCGCGTTCTTGTTGTCCTGCGCCCCGGTGTCCACCCGGCGAGCCGTGAAGGCCAGGTAGTAGCCGACCATGATGCACAGGCCGAACGAGAGGGCCAGCGCGGTGGTGCCCGCCGGCTCCCTCGACCAGAGGCCGTACACGGCGGTCATGACGAGCAGGAAGACGGAGAGCCAGATGAACAACCGGCCTTGGAACTTCACTTGCCGGCCTCCTTGTTGCCCGCGAGGGCCTTGTCGGACTCGAGCGAGCCCTGGTTCTCCAGCTGGTCCAGCGCCGCGATCTCCGGGTGGTGCAGGTCGAACGCCGGGGATTCGGAGCGGATGCGCGGCAGGGTGAGGAAGTTGTGCCGCGGCGGCGGGCAGGAGGTGGCCCACTCCAGCGAACGGCCGTAGCCCCACGGGTCGTCGACCTCGACCTTCTTGCCGTACTTGGCCGTCTTCCACACGTTGTAGAAGAACGGCAGCATCGACAGGCCCAGCAGGAAGGAGCTGATGGTGGAGATGGTGTTCAGCGTGGTGAAGCCGTCCGCGGCCAGGTAGTCCGCGTACCGGCGCGGCATGCCCTCGGCGCCCAGCCAGTGCTGCACCAGGAAGGTGCCGTGGAAGCCGAAGAACAGCGTCCAGAAGGTGATCTTGCCGAGCCGCTCGTCCAGCATCTTGCCGGTGAACTTCGGCCACCAGAAGTGGAAACCGGCGAACATCGCGAACACCACGGTGCCGAAGATCACGTAGTGGAAGTGGGCCACCACGAAGTACGAGTCGGAGACGTGGAAGTCCAGCGGCGGGGAGGCCAGGATGACACCGGTCAGACCACCGAAGGTGAAGGTGACCAGGAAGCCCAGCACCCACAGCATCGGCGTCTCGAAGCTCAGCGAGCCCTTCCACATGGTGCCGATCCAGTTGAAGAACTTCACACCGGTCGGTACCGCGATCAGGAAGGTCATGAAGGAGAAGAACGGCAGCAGCACACCGCCGGTCACGTACATGTGGTGCGCCCACACGGTCACCGACAGGCCCGCGATACCGATGGTCGCGGCGATCAGGCTGCCGTAACCGAACATCGGCTTGCGCGCGAAGACCGGGATGATCTCGGAGACGATGCCGAAGAACGGCAGCGCGATGATGTACACCTCGGGGTGGCCGAAGAACCAGAACAGGTGCTGCCAGAGCAGCGCACCGCCGTTGGCCGGGTCGAAGATGTGCGCACCGAACTTGCGGTCCGCCTCCAGGGCGAGCAGCGCGGCGGCCAGCGGGGGGAAGGCCAGCAGCACCAGCACACCGGTGAGCAGGACGTTCCAGGTGAAGATCGGCATCCGGAACATCGTCATGCCCGGGGCGCGCATGCAGATGATGGTGGTGATGAAGTTGACCGAGCCGAGGATGGTACCGAAGCCGGAGAGGGCCAGACCCATGATCCACATGTCACCGCCGATGCCCGGCGAGTGGACCGCGTCGGTCAGCGGGGAGTAGGCGAACCAGCCGAAGTCGGCCGCACCCTGCGGGGTCAGGAAGCCGCCCATCGCGATGAGCGAGCCGAACAGGTAGAGCCAGTAGGCGAACATGTTCAGCCGCGGGAAGGCGACGTCGGGCGCGCCGATCTGCAGCGGCATGATCCAGTTCGCGAAGCCCGCGAACAGCGGCGTCGCGAACATCAGCAGCATGAGCGTGCCGTGCATCGTGAACGCCTGGTTGAACTGCTCGTTCGACATGAACTGCGTGCCGGGGCGAGCGAGCTCGGCGCGCATGAAGAGCGCCATCACGCCACCGAGGCAGAAGAACACGAACGAGGTGACCAGATAGAGCGTGCCGATGGTCTTGTGGTCGGTGGTCGTCAACCACTTGACCACGACGTTGCCCGGCTTCTTGGTGCGGACGGGCACCTCGTCCTCATACGAGGCGGCCGCGTCGGCACCCTGAGGTTCGTTGAGGATGCTCACTTCTGCTTCGTCTCCGAGTTCTTGGCATGCTCAGTCTGCTCGATGCCCGACGGCATGTAGCCCGTCTGGCCCTTGTCCTTGAGCTCCTTCAGGTGCGCCCGGTAGCGCTCGGGGGAGACGACCTGCACGTTGAAGAGCATCCGGGAGTGGTCGACACCGCAGAGCTCGGCGCACTTGCCCATGAAGATGCCCTCCTTGCTGGGGGTCACCTGGAAGTGGTTGGTGTGCCCCGGGATGGCGTCCAGCTTCATCAGGAACGGCACCACCCAGAAGGAGTGGTTGACGTCGCGGGAAGTCAGGATGAACTCGACGGTCTCGCCCTTGGGCAGCCAGAGGGTCGGACCCGGGTTCTTGGTCACCGGGTTCCGGTCGCCCGGGACACCGGCCTCCCACACGCCCTCCGCGCCCTTGGGCACGGTGTCGAGCATGCGGTCCGGGATGTTCGCGATGTTCGGGATCTTGTTGTAGGGCTTCCCCGGCGTGGACGGGTTGCCGTCCACGTTCTCCATGTAGTTGAAGCCCCAGCTCCACTGGTAGCCCACCACGTTGATGACGTGGTCGGGCTTCTTGTCGACCTTGGTGAGCTCGTTCTCGTCACGCGCGGTGAAGTAGAAGAGCACCGAGACGATGATGATGGGGACCACGGTGTACAGCGCCTCGATGGGCATGTTGTACCGGGTCTGGGGCGGAACCTCCACCTTGGTCCTGCCACGCCGGTGGAAGATGACGCTCCAGATGATCAGGCCCCACACCAGGATGCCCACCGCGAAAGCGGCGGCCCAGGAGCCCTGCCAAAGGGAGAGGATCCGCGGCGCCTCGTCCGTGACGGGCGTTGGCATTCCGAGGCGGGGGAAGTCCTTCGATGTGCAACCGGTGGCGGTCGCCAGGACCATGCCCGCGGCCAGCGCCTGCAGCAGCTTCCGCCGCACCGGGCGCCGCGACGAGCGGTCGGAGCCGTTGGGACTCACGTAGCGCCTTCCCGAGAGTCTCGCCCGCCTTCGGCCGGCTGCGGCCGTCTCGCTGGTCGGTCGCCGGCCCAGTACGGGCAGGGGTTTGGATGTTTATGCGGACCAAACCCTACTGGACGCCAATTAGGGCCGCGCGGGGAGGGTGCCCAACGCGCCGGGTCACTCCCCGAAGGGGTGGAACAGCCGCCTCCGCCAGCGGTTCCACCCTCGTGGGGCCCTGCCCTGACGGGCCGTCGCCGGGCCCTTCGCGGGCGCCGCCGGGGAGCGGGGCCGAGGACCGGATAGCGTGCCGTACGTGCCCTACTTCGACACCGCTTCCTCGGCCCCGCTGCACCCGGTCGCCCGCCAGGCCCTGCTGGCCGCACTCGACGAGGGCTGGGCGGATCCGGCCCGGCTCTACCGCGAGGGCCGGCGGGCCCGACTGCTGCTGGACGCCGCCCGGGAAGCCGCCGCGGCGGCCGTCGGCTGCCGCCCCGACGAACTGGTCTTCACCGGTTCGGGTACCCGGGCGCTGCACGACGGCATCGCGGGGGCGCTGGCCGGCCGGCGCCGGGTCGGCCGGCACCTGGTCGTCTCGGCGGTCGAGCACTCCGCGGTGCTGCACGCCGCCGAGGTGCACCGGGCCGGCGGCGGCACCGTCACCGAGGTGCCGGTGGACCGCACCGGCGCGGTGGCACCGGGCGCGTACGCGGCGGCGCTGGCGGACGCCCCCGAGCCCACCGCGCTGGCCTGCCTGCAGTCCGCCAACCACGAGGTGGGCACCGAGCAGCCGGTGGCCGAGGTCGCCGAGGAGTGCCGGGCGGCCGGGGTACCGCTGCTGGTGGACGCGGCCCAGTCGCTGGGCTGGGGTCCGGTGCCGGGCGGCTGGTCGCTGCTGACCGCCAGCGCCCACAAGTGGGGCGGCCCCGCCGGGGTGGGGCTGCTCGCGGTGCGCAAGGGGGTGCGGTACGCCCCGCAGGGCCCGAGGGACGAGCGGGAGTCCGGACGGGCGCCGGGCTTCGAGAACCTGCCGGCGATCGTGGCCGCCGCCGCCTCGCTCCAGGTGGTACGGCAGGAGGCGGCGGCCGAGGCGGCGCGGCTGCGGGAGCTGGTGGACCGGATCCGGACCCGGGTGCCGCGGCTGGTGCCCGAGGTCGAGGTGGTGGGCGACCCGGTGCGGCGGCTGCCGCATCTGGTCACCTTCTCCTGTCTCTATGTCGACGGGGAGACATTGCTGCACGAGCTGGACCGGGCCGGCTTCTCGGTCTCCTCCGGTTCCTCCTGCACCTCCAGCACCCTGGAGCCCAGCCATGTGCTGCGCGCGATGGGCGTGCTCTCGGAGGGCAACGTCCGCGTCTCGCTGCCGACCGGTACCGACCCGTCGGACGTGGAGCGGTTCCTGGAGCTGCTGCCGGGCCTGGTGCGGTCGGTACGGGAGCGGTTCGGCGCCCCGGCCGCGGCCGCGCCCGGCACACCCGCTCCCGCCGCTGCCGCCCCCGCCGCGGAGCGGGTGGTGGACTCGCTCGGCAAGCGGTGCCCGATCCCGGTGATCGAACTGGCCAAGGTGATCGGCGAGGTGCCGACCGGTGGCGTGGTGACGGTGCTCTCCGACGACGAGGCGGCCCGGCTGGACATTCCGGCCTGGTGCGAGATGCGCGGCCACGAGTACCTGGGCGAGCGACCGGCCGAACGCGGCACGGCCTACCGGGTGGCCCGCCGCGCCTGAACCGCCGGCCGGCGGCACCTCGCGGGTGGCGGGCTTCAGGCAAGGGGCCCGTACCCCGGGAGCGGGGGTGAGCCGTCCGCGGCCGGCGGGGGTTGCCCGCTCGGCCGGCCGTGGACGGCTGCCCGTCTCAGACCAGGTGGGTGCTGACCTCGACGGCGGCATCCTCGCCGTACGCCTTGGTGAAGCGCTCCATGAAGTGGCCGCGGCGCAGCTCGTACTCCTGGGTGCCCAGAGTCTCGATCACCAGGGTGGCCAGCATGCAGCCGACCTGCGCCGCACGCTCCAGGCCCAGGCCCCAGGAGACGCCGGCCAGGAAGCCCGCGCGGAAGGCGTCGCCCACACCGGTCGGGTCGACCTTGGCCTCCTCCTCGGGGCAGCCGACCTCGATCACCGGCTCGCCGACCCGCTCGATGCGCGCGCCGCGGGCGCCCAGGGTGGTGACCCGGGTGCCGACCTTGCCGAGGATCTCCTCCTCGCTCCAGCCGGTCTTGGTCTCGACCAGCGCCTTCTCGTACTCGTTGGTGAACAGGTACGCGGCGCCCTCGACCAGGCGGCGGATGTCCTCCCCGCCCATCCGGGCCAGCTGCTGGGAGGGGTCGGCGGCGAAGGGGATGCCCCGGGTCCGGCACTCCTCGGTGTGCCGGACCATGGCCTCCGGGTCGTCCGCGCTGATCAGCACCAGGTCCAGCCCGCCCACGCGGTCGGCGACCGGCTGCAGCTCGATCTGCCGGGCCTCGCTCATCGCGCCGGTGTAGAAGGACGCGATCTGGTTGTGGTCGGTGTCGGTGGTGCACACGAAGCGCGCGGTGTGCTGGACCTCGGAGATCCGCACCGAGGCGGTGTCCACGCCGTGCCGGTCCAGCCAGGCGCGGTACTCGGCGAAGTCCGAGCCGGCCGCGCCGACCAGGATCGGGCGCAGCCCGAGCACGCCCATGCCGAAGCAGATGTTGGGGCCGACGCCGCCGCGGCGCACGTCGAGCGTGTCGACCAGGAAGGAGAGGGAGACCGTGTGCAACTGGTCGGCGACCAGCTGATCGGTGAAGCGACCGGGGAAGGTCATCAGGTGGTCGGTGGCGATGGAGCCGGTGACTGCGATACGCACGGCTGATCTGCTCCTGCGAGGCTTTGAAGGAAAGCTGACTCTTCACGCTACCGGGTCCGCCACCCCGTATCGATCAGAGGAAACTACCTGATAGTAGGTCTTTTTTCGTTGCCTGCTCGATGCATACGGTGCCTTTTGTCGGGGCACGCACCGTGTGTGCCCCTAGGATCGGGAGCCGCCATGCCCCAGCACGCCACCCCCACCCGTCCGGCCCGCGACGCGCGCGGGGCCACCCGGACGGAGGCCGCCGAGCCCGAGTCGCTGGCCCAGCTGCGCGGCGACTGCGCCCGGATGGCCCCGCAC
>NZ_SRID01000176.1 GCF_004684805.1 Streptomyces palmae | reverse complement strand
GTCGGGGGGCGGCGGTCGCCGCGGGGCCGCCGGTGCCCGCCGGCCGGCGGGACTCGGCAGGGTCAGCCCTGGTCCGGGGCTGCTGCCGGGGTGAGCGGTTCGACCTCGACCCGGAGACGGCCGATGGCCGCCCGGGCCCGCCGCAGCGCGCTGTCCGCGTCGTCGCCGACGGCCAGTGCCTCGCCCTGCCGGTCGGCGGAGCCGCGCACCTCGGGGATCGTGTCGCCGACCGCCGCGGAGAGCCCGGCGAACCGCACGCCCTCGCCCGCCCCGGCCTCCGCCTCACCGCCGACAGCCGTCACCCTGCCCTGTTCGGCGGTGAGGAACCAGATGGCCGCGGCGCCGGCCACCGGCTCGTGCGACACGTCCGCGGGCTTGCCGGACAGCCAGGAGAACGTCATCTCGTGGATGTCGTAACCCGCGGCGAGCTTGACGAGTTCCACGATGGCGTCCCCGCCGGGACGGGTGTGGGTCTCCACGAGACGGGGCCCCGCGGCCGTCAGGATCAGTTCGGTGTGACCCGGCCCCTCCTCCACCCCGAGGGCGGTCAGCACCGACCGCGTCTCCTCGGCGAGCGCGGCACGCTCTTCCTCGGTGATCCGCGCCGGCACCACATGGCCGATCTCGACGAAGTTCTCGTTCTTGAACTTCTCGGTGACCGCGAGGATCAGGTGCTCACCGGCGGCACTGTGCGTCTCGACGCTGAACTCCCTTCCCTCCAGGTACTCCTCGACCACCCAGGGCGCCGCGCCCCTCCCGCCACCGGGGAACGCCAACCGTTCGGCGAGGGCGGTGAGCCCGTCCTGGTCCGAGATGAGGTGGACGTCCTCGCTGGCGCTGCCACCCCTCGGTTTGAGGATGACCGGAAAGCCGTTGGCGGAGGTGAACTCGGCCAGGTCGAGAGGGGATTCGACCTGGGCCGCCGCGACCTGTCCGACCGGTATTCCGCGCAGGACCTCCCGCATGAGGGACTTGTCGTTGACGGAGGAGACGGTACGCAGCGGATTCGCCCGCAGCCCGAGTTCCTGGTTGATCTGCGCGGCGGCTTGGAGGTACGCGTCGCCGGCGCTGTACGCGAGATCGAACGGGACGATTCCGTGCAGCGCCACGGCGACGCGCACCGCCACCCGGGGTGAGAACTCGGGAAGCAGTACGGCGGCGTCGACCAGCTCACGATGCCGCTCGCTCATATCGGATACGGGGCCGGTGTAGACGACCCGCAATCCGGCGTTCCGAGCCGCCTCCAATGCCTCCGTCCGCTTTCCTCCGACGAACAGCACGCTCGTGACAGCAGAAGTTCGCATCAGGGTGAGTCCTCCGTGGGAAAACACTGCCGGCAAGAGGTCGGACACAGGGAAGTCCGACGCCGAAGGGAGAGCGGCGGCCAGGTGGAGCGCTCGTCCCGGCTCATCATCACGGCACCGGCGCGGTGTTATCCACTGAAAAGTTTTCGGCCCAAAAGGCAGCCGTTCATATGCTCCCGATCGGTGCGAGGATGGCTGAACGCATCCGATCGGAAGCCGCTCGGACCGGTTCCGGCACGCGGTTCCGCCTCAGATCGCGGACGCGGTCCGCCGCGGGGCGGGGCGGGTGCTGGGCTTCCGGTTCGAAGAGGAAGATGAACAGGCGCGCTCCCGGACAGGACAGGGGCTGCGCCACACACATGTTGACCCGCCCGGGTCCGTACCGGGCGTGTGTCAAAGGACGCGCCTGCTCGTAGGGGTGGACGACGGCACCGGCCGACTCGTAGAGCTGAGCGGCCGTGAAGTCGGCCCGTACCGCCGCCTCGATCCGCAGCAGCACGTCGTCCTCGGGGCGGGCGGCGAGGTCGGCGCGGAGCGTGGACAGGACGTGGGGTGCCCAGGCCGTGTACCACTCGTCCAGCACATGCCGGCCGTCGAAGAGCATCCACCGCATCATGTTGGCGGGGCACTGACCGACCGGGAAGAAGTCCGCGAACGGAGGGTTGTGCGCCAGCACGTTCCACGAGGCGTCGATGACACAGGCCGCGTGGGAGATGCCCTCGACGGCGTCGTTCCAGAGGTTCGGCACCTGCTCCCCGGAGCGCGGGTTGAGCGGGCAGGGCGGGTCGCCGATGCCGGCGTAGCGGCACAGCGCGACCCACTCCAGCTCGGACAGGCGCAGCAGCAGCGCCAGATCGTGGAGCAGGTCGACCGGCGGATTCCGGTACTTGCCGGACTCCAGGCGCTGATAGGTCCCAGGGCCGCGGTTGAGCAGCTGGTCGACCTGGTGCTGGGCCAGTCCGGGCGCCCGCCGGCCCTTTCCGGTGGGACGCCTGAGTCCGTGCGATTCCGGCGCGACCGCAGCCCGTCGCTTGGTGAGGAGTACCCGTAGTGCCTGAGCATTCATCAGTGTTGCCCCTTGTGACGCGGGCCTCCCGGGCGTTCTCGGCGCGGTCTCGCAGCCTCATCCGCGTCCGGGATGGCGCAGTGCATGGCCTTTCCGGCTCAGGGGTGGTGCGCATGGCGCGGTACGTGCGCGACGTGCCCTCGTAGGGGCCGGACGAGTGCCGCCCTGCCGGCCGCAGGGCGACCGGGTGGTGTCCGGTCCCGACCCCCCAGCCAAGCGACCAGTATGTGCGCAAAATCTTTTGTCGGGCGATTCGCGGAGTGATTTTTTCGAGGAGATCCGAGATCCGTCCTGATCTGCACGGAGCGGCGGTGGAACACTTGGTGATTCGCGCGTGTCGGTCGTTGAAACAAGGCCGTTGTATGTGCCACGGGAAGCTGTGTGCCGACGGGCCGCGGCGATTCCCGGCACGTCGATATCCCAAGCCGTCGGGCGACGCAAGGGCAATATCACGCACGGTTTCTGGGTGGAAAAGCTTTCGGTGGATAACACCCGGCCGGCGCCTCGATGATGGGGGGACCCGGGACCCCGAGCCCGGTCCCGGCCCGAGGTGGGTCTCCGGCCTCGTGGGCTGTCCGTGACGGCGCGTCGCGGCGCCCGTGTCCGCGCCGGCCCGTCCGGAAGCGGTGCTGTGGGCGCGGCGGCGAGACCGCACACCCCCGGCCGCCGGGGCCGCCTCACCGAGCCGCCCGTTCGACAGCGGGACGCCACCTGACGGCACGACCGCACCCCGCACAGTGAAGGGACCACGATGCTCTCAGCCGAGAAGAACCGGATCTTGTCGGAGGTGGGTTCCGGCACGCCGATGGGCGAACTGCTCCGCCGGTACTGGCACCCGGTCGCCCCGGTCCTGGAACTGAGCCGGAGACGGGTCAAACCGGTCCGGCTGCTGGGCGAGGACCTCGTACTGTTCCGCACCTCGGACGGGTCCCACGGGCTGATCTCACGGCACTGCCCGCACCGCGGCACGGACCTCGGCCAGGGCTGGGTCGAC
Organism: Streptomyces palmae; assembly: GCF_004684805.1. Lineage (GTDB taxonomy): Bacteria > Actinomycetota > Actinomycetes > Streptomycetales > Streptomycetaceae > Streptomyces > Streptomyces palmae. The sequence continues at coordinate 10,473 of NZ_SRID01000176.1, read as the reverse complement.
GGCGATCTGATGCGGTGCCCCTACCACGGCTGGGCGTTCGACGCGCAGGGGCGCTGCGCCCGGCAGCCCTTCGAGGAGGCGGGGCCCTCCGGCGGCTTCCACGACAAGGTCGCCGTCGCCTCCTACCCCACGGCCGTGCTCGGTGGGCTGGTCTGGGCCTACCTGGGCCCGGACCCCGCCCCGCTGCTGCCCGACTTCGAGATGTTCGGCTGGGGGCACGGCTTCGTCGAGATCATCATGACCGAGCTGCCGTGCAACTGGTTCCAGTGCCATGAGAACGGCATGGACCCGGTCCACTTCGAGTGGCTGCACCTGAACGGGAACGCCGTGCGCGGCGACCGGGACAACCCCGAGTACGTACCGCGGCACCTGTCCATCGACTTCCTGGAGTTCGAGTACGGCTTCGTCAACGGAAGGGTGGTGGAGGAGCCCGCCATCCCGCCGAAGGGAACGTACGCGGGCACGAACGACGTGAGCGAGGGCGGGATCCTCTGCCTGTGGCCCTACACCCTGGCCTCCGGCAACACGATCGAGTTCCGGGTCCCGGTGGACGATACGCGCACGCTCAACATCACCTGGCAGTACTCGGTCCTGCCGGACGACGTGCCCGCGGGCAGGCAGGACCCCGACGAGATCCCGTACTGGTACGGCCCGCTCACCGATCCGGAGACCGGCGAACTCCTCCTGTCGCACACCGGCAACCAGGACTTCGCCGCCTGGATCGGCCAGGGCGTCGTGGCGGACCGGACCACGGAGAACCTGGGGCGCGGCGACAAGGGCATCACCTTGCTGCGGCGCAGGTACTTCGAGGCGATGCGGCAGGTGGAGCGGGGCGAGGACCCGCCCGGCACGGTGCGCGACCCTTCGGCCAACGAGCGGATCCAGCTCCCGCTCATGGGCAAGTCCCTCTACACCCAGGGGATGCCGCGCGAGGTGTTCGAGGAGAAGCTCGCCGCCCGCAGGAAGAGCGGCCTGTTCGGGATCGGGGGCTTTCTGACCGTCCAGGCGGGGCGCCCGGACCACCTCCAGAAGGCGTACGACGAGATCGCGGGCGTGTCACAGCCGCCGACCCCGGGGAACACCGCGGACCCCGCCCCCGCGAAGGCCCCCGGGGCCGCCGAGCGAACCGGGTGATCCGGCGGCTCGGACGCCGGGCGCGGTCCTCGGGGGTCGGTCCGGGGGCGCCTCGGGCACGTCACCACCCCACCACGCTGAAGCTCTTCCACGGCTGGTTCGCGCTGGCGGGGTTGTTGGTGAGCATGGAGCCCAGATAGGTGCGCTCGTTGCCGCCGTCGCCCCGGCAGTCGGGGGTGAAGTAGAGCCAGAAGTCCCCGGTGGTGTTGTTCGCCAGCTCGGTCGCGCCGCCGCCGGACAGCGGGTGGCAGGGGCCCCGGGAGGGGTCCTCGATCTGGTTCGTGCTGCCGTCCTTCGCGAGGTACTGGACGGTACCGACCGCGTTGTCCGTGGCGTCGGTGCACCCCGCGGCGCCGAACGCCAGGAGCAGGGATGCTGCGGGGAGCGTATGGCGCGGACGGATGTTCATGGGGCGCGCTCCTCGTCTGTGCGGCGGCTGCCGGGCGGGGCTGTCCGCTCCGCCCGGGTGGCACCACACTCCCGCCGGCCGGCCCCTTCGGCATCCGGGGTGCGGCCGGTCGGAGCAATCCCGGGGCCGGATGCGGCCGGGCCCGAGCTGTGGAAGCGTGGAGGGGACGGCAGCGGCCGCCGATCGGCGGCGCCGTTCTCGCCGAGGAGCGGTCATGGCAGGTCAGCGAGGCATCATCCGGCGTACCCGCGGTGCGCGGGGCGTACGCCGCGGACCGCGGGCCATGTGATGTGCTGCGCGGCCGAGGCCTCCGCCGGCCTCCTTGGACCCAGCCCCCGGGAGCGGGCGCGGCGGGGCAGGGCGCTGCGGGCGGCCGTGCCGCGGTCCAGCCATGCCGAGTACCAGCCGCCACCCGACCGGTCCGACCCGGTGGACGTGCTGGAGGCGCAGTCGGCCCGCCGGGTGCCGGAGCTGGTGCCGCTGCGCTACGGCCGGATGCTGGAATCGCCGTTCCGCTTCTACCGGGGCGCCGCGGCGATCATGGCGGCGGACCTCTCCCGCACCCCGAGCACGGGGCTCACCACCCAGCTGTGCGGGGACGCGCACCTGCTCAACTTCCGCCTGCTGGCCTCGCCCGAACGCCATCTGATGTTCGATGTCAACGACTTCGACGAGACGCTGCCCGGGCCCTGGGAGTGGGACGTCAAGCGCCTGGCCACCAGCCTGGTCATCGCCGCCCGGGACAACGGCTTCGCGGACCCGGTGCGCGCCCGGATCGTACGCGCCGCCTGCGCCACCTACCGCGAGCACCTGCGCACCTACGCCCGGATGCGCACCCTGGACGTCTGGTACGCCCACACCGACATGGCGGAGGTCCAGGTACGCGAGGCGCGGGAGCTGGACCGGGTCGGGCGCGAGCGGCTGACCCGGGCGATGGACAAGGCCCGCGGACACGACACCCTCCAGGCCTTCCACAAGCTCACCCGCACATCCGGCGGCCGCGTCCGGTTCGTCCCCGATCCGCCGCTGATCGTGCCGCTGGAGGACCTGCTGCCGTCCGGCGAGCGGGAGCGGACTGAGCAGACCATCCGCAAGCTGGTCGAGAGCTACGGGCGCACCCTGCGCTCGGACCACCACCGGCTGCTGGACCAGTACCGGGTGGTCGACATGGCGCGCAAGGTCGTCGGGGTCGGCAGCGTGGGGACCCGCTGCTGGGTCGTGCTGCTGCTCGGCAAGGACGCGGACGACCCGCTGCTGCTCCAGGCCAAGGAGGCGGAGGAGTCGGCGCTGGCGCCGTACGCGGGGGCGAGCCGGTACGCCAACCAGGGGGAGCGGGTGGTCGCCGGACAGCGGATGATGCAGGCGGCCGGCGATGTCTTCCTGGGCTGGCAGCGGGTCCGGGGCATCGACGGACGGCAGCGCGACTTCTACGTGCGCCAGCTGCGCGACTGGAAGGGGATCGCGCAACCGGAGAGCATGACCCCGGTCGCCATGGAGCGCTTCGCCGCGCTGTGCGGGGCGACCCTGGCCCGGGCCCACGCCAGGGCCGGCGACCGGATCGCGCTCGCGGCCTACCTGGGCCGGGGTGAGGTCTTCGACGGGGCCATCGTGCGTTTCGCGGAGGCGTACGCCGACCAGAACGAGCGCGACCACCGGGCGCTGCGGGACGCGGCCCGGGCGGGGCGCGTGCCCACCGCCTCGGAGTGAGGGCCCGCGGGCGTGCACACCTCCGCCCGGGCCGCCTACCCGGTCACTTGGCCCCTGCCGGGGGCCCACTGCCTCAGAGTGAGGGCCCGCGGGTGCACACCTCCGCCCGGGCCGCCTACCCGGTCACCTGGCCCCTGCCGGGGGCCCACCGCCTGGGACTGACGGCCCGGGCGCACACACCTCCGCCCGGGCCGCCTACCCGGCCATGTGCCCCTCCGGGGGCGGCTATGCCGTGAGCCGGTCGAGGCCGCCCTCGCGGGCCAGGCGCTCCAGCTCGTCCAGGGCCCGGCGGGCCTGCTCGGCCGCCTCCGGGTCGCGCTCCGGCAGCCCGCTCTCCAGGAACTCGTCCTCGTCCAGCCGCAGGATGGTCCGCCCGTCGGCCGAGACCCACAGGTCCAGGTCCAGGTCGGTCACCAGCAGCCCCTCGGGCTCCACCGAGGTGGGCCGGGTGATGTCGCAGTACCAGCCCTTCAGCACGCCGTCCCCGGTGCGTACGGTCTTGATCGAGTACCAGCGGTCGCGCCAGTAGCGCTCGGTGAACACATCGCCGGGCTCGAAGCGTACGAAGCCGAAGTCGCGGGCGTCCGGCTTGGCCCAGGGGGCGCGGACCACCACGCGGGTGCCGTCGTCCGCGATCACCCGGGCCGGATACCTCACCTCCGGCCGCAGGTGTTTGACCAGGGTGACCGTGACCTGCTCGCCCTCGCCCAGCACGCCCGTGCGCTCCGCACCACTCATTGCCATCTCCCCGCTCGCGTCCGGTGTTTCGGCACCGGGGCACCGGACCGACCCGGCGCACACGACCGCAGCCTCCAGTAACCGGACCGGAGCGGTCCACTCGTTTTCACGGCACGGCGACGGCCTCCGGCCCGCTCGGCCCTGCCTCCGGGCCCGTGTCGCGGAGCCGGGAATCGGCGGGGTTGTCCCTAGAATCGCGGGATGCAGATATCCAGCGTGTACGCCCGCGAGGTGGTCCGGTGAGCCGCCTCGACGTCACCGACGAGCAGTGGGAGGGGCTCGCCGAGGTCGTTCCGCTGCGGGGCCGGAACGAGTGGCCCTCCTGGCCCAACCACCGGGCGCTGCCCGAGGACGAACCCCCGCGCGAGGACTCCCGGCGCCTCGTGGTCATCCGGGCCCAGTGCTTCGCCGACGCCCGCGAGGTCGCCGGGTACCTCCTCGCGCAGATTCCGGTCCTGCTCGACCTGAGCGCCGCGGACGGCGATGTGGCCAAGCGGATCCTCGACTTCTCCAGCGGTGTCGTCTTCGGACTGGCCAGCGGGATGCACCGGGTGGACACCAATGTGTTCCTGCTCGCCCCGGCGGGCACCGAGGTCGCGGAGCAGCCGATGCCGGGCTCCGTCCCCCGTAGGTAGGAAGAACCGCTCGCCGGAACGGTTCGGCAGAATAATCGCGAGATACGTTCCGGTGATGAGCACATCGACGCTGCGGCCGGTGGTCACCGAGTTGAGGCTGTCCGCGTTCAAGGCCCACTCGGGCGCCGCCTTCGCGCTGGGGCCGCTCACCTTGTTCACGGGTGCCAGCGGCAGTGGGAAGTCCAGCGCGCTGGAGGCGTACGCGGCGCTGTCCCGGCTGGCCGGCGGTGAGTTCCTGGAGTCCGTGTTTCCCGACCCGGCGGCGTGTGTGCCCCGGCGTTCCCGGCCCGACCCGCAGGGGCGGCGCGGATTCCGGATCGGCTGCACGGTGGACGGGCCGGTGGGGGAGGTGCGGCTCGATCTGGCGGTGCAGGCCGAGCCCGAACTGCGGGTGGTCGGCGAACGGTTGACCGCGGGGGGCGAGACCCTGCTGGAGACCGCGCTGCGCGACCCGGGGCGGCGCAGCGTCCAGGCGGCCTGGCACACCGCCGGTACGGCCCAGGTCACCCGTGCGCCGCTGCCCGACGACCGGCTGGCCACCGCGCTGCTGCCGCTGCGGATCGCCGGCAAGACGGCCGGGCAGTTGTTCACCCTGGCCGCCGCCGAGCAGGTACTGATCGCCCTGCGCGCGGTCTTCTCCTGCGACCCGCGGCCGGAGCGGATGCGGGTCCCCGCCCAGCGCGGCGAGGGCCGGCTGCGCAGCGGCTGCGACAACCTCGCCTCGGTGCTGCTGCGCACCCGCACCGAGTGCGCCACCCGGCATGCCGCGCTGGTCGCCGCGGTGCGCGCCGGCTGTACGGGCCCGGTGCACGGACTGGGCACCGAGCAGGTCTCGGGCGGCTCGGTACGGGCCGTGCTGGAGCAGGGCGAGCTGGGCGTGATGCCGATCGACCGGCTCGGCGACGGGGAACTGCGCTATCTGGCGCTGGCCCTGGTGCTGATGACCGGGCCCGGGGTGCTGGAGGTCGATCCGGTGGCGGACGTGCTCCCGGCGCAGCAGGCACTGACCGTGCTGGCCGACGGCTTCGACCGGTGCATGGACGGCCGGCAGGCACGGGAGTTGCTGGATGTGGCCAGGCGGATGTGCGCCCGCGGGCACATCCGGCTGGTGGCCGCGGTGGGCCGTGCCGAGGACCTGGTACCGGCGCCGGAAGCAGGGGGAGCGCGGCCGGGGCGCGACGCGCGCGAGGGCGTGACGGTGGTACACCTGGGGGCGTGAACGACGTACCCGAGCCCGAACGAGCGCCGGCCCTTGATGTGGCCGCCCTCCAGCGCCGCCTCGCCGACTTCGCCGCGGCCCGCGACTGGCAGCCCTTCCACACCCCGAAGAACCTGGCGGTGGCGCTGAGCGTCGAGGCCTCCGAACTGGTGGAGATCTTCCAGTGGTTGACCCCGGAGGAGTCGGCGCGGGTGATGGAGCACCCCGAGACCGCCTCCAGGGTCGAGGACGAGGTCGCCGATGTGCTCGCCTATCTGCTGCAGTTCTGCGGGGTGCTGGGTGTCGATCCGCTCTCGGCGCTGGCCGCGAAGATCGATCGCAACGAGCAGCGCTTCCCCGTCGGGGATCCCAAGATCTCGCACCGTCACTCTTTGTAGTGATCGAGTTATCCACAGCGCAACTTCTGTCAACAGATTTCTGAATTCCCCTAGCTTTTCTGGCTGTTGACCATCACTCTGGGTAGTGAAAGCTTGACGGGGTGCTGAGTGAACGAAGAAGGGGCACGGGGCATGGACGCGATGCGGCTAATCGATGCCAACCGGCATGCCCTGGCGCAGGCCGGGACCGAACAGGACGTCGTGGTCGAGGCGTGGCAGGCCCATGCCCTGGCGGAGGCGATCGGCGGTCACCTCACGCTGCACGGGCCGCCCGAGGCGCGGACCGAGGCCAGTGGACTGTGCGAGGCGGCGGGCCGGGCGCGGGGCGCGCTGCACCACCCGGCCCTTCGGCACCCCGTGGTGCGGGGCGGCGGCATACGGGCCGTGCAGCTCACCGAGGTCAGGGATCTGCGGCGGGCACTGCCGGCGCTGGCCGAGCTGCTGGGGGACGCGGGCATAGCCCTGGTGCAGGTGGCCTCCGGTACCGAGGAGGAGGCGCTGTACTGGCAGTGCGTCGAGTCCATGGACGCCGCCGACGAGTGCCGGGACCGGGTGCGCGGCATCCTGCGGCACCTGGAGGTGCGGGAGCGGGGCGGCGCGGCGTAGCGGAGGCCGGCAGGGGCGTGAGGTGCGGGGTGCGGCGGGGGATCGGTATGCCCCGGTACGCCCCCTGGATCGGACCTGGTGAGCCGCGGTCAGCGAGAGCAGGCAGGATAGAAGATATGGATCTGCGAATCTTCACCGAGCCCCAGCAGGGGGCGAGCTACGACACCCTGCTCACCGTCGCCAAGGCCAGTGAGGACCTGGGCTTCGACGCCTTCTTCCGCTCCGACCACTATCTGAAGATGGGCGACGTCGACGGCCTCCCCGGGCCCACGGACGCCTGGATCACCCTGGCCGGTCTGGCCCGGGAGACCAGCCGGATCCGGCTGGGCACCCTGATGACCGCCGGCACCTTCCGGCTCCCCGGGGTGCTGGCCATCCAGGTGGCGCAGGTCGACCAGATGTCCGGCGGCCGGATCGAGCTGGGGCTGGGAGCCGGCTGGTTCGCGGAGGAGCACGCCGCGTACGGCATCCCCTTCCCGAAGGAGAAGTTCGCGCGACTGGAGGAGCAGCTGGCGATCGTCACCGGGCTGTGGCAGACCCCCGTCGGCGAGACGTTCAGCTACGCGGGGGACTTCTACCAGCTGACCGACTCGCCCGCGCTGCCCAAGCCCGCGCAGGTCAAGGTGCCGGTGCTCGTCGGCGGACTCGGCGCCACCCGCACCCCGCGGATCGCTGCCGCCTACGCGGACGAGTTCAACGTGCCGTTCGCCTCCGTGGAGGACAGCGAGCGGCAGTTCGGCCGGGTTCGCAAGGCGGCCGAGGAGGCCGGGCGCAAGGGTGACGACCTGGTGTACTCCAACGCCCTGGTGGCCTGCGTGGGCAAGGACGACGCCGAGGTCTCCCGGCGGGCCGCCGCCATCGGCCGCGAGGTGGTCGAGCTCAAGGCGAACGGCCTGGCCGGGTCGCCCGCCGAGGTCGTCGACAAGATCGGCCGCTACGCCGAGGCCGGATCCTCCCGGATCTACTTCCAGATCCTGGATCTGGGCGACCTGGACCACCTGGAGCTGATCTCCTCGGCCGTGGGCTCCCAGCTCGGCTGAGGGGATGCCCGGGGCGCGGGGCGCGGGGCGCGAGGCCCGTCCGTGGGTCGGCATCGGCGAGGGGCACCGAGCCGGGGTCGGCGAGCTGAGGCCCCGGCGCCTGGGGATCGATGCTCGCGACCGCGAGGACCGGGAGCCCTGAGGGCCGGGTCCTGGAGCCGGCGCGTGCGGTGGTGAGCGGAGAATCGGAGCAAGGACGAGGCCCCGAAGCCCGGTGCCCCGTGGCCCGGAGCGGGGAGTCGAGGGCGCCTTGGGAGAGCGGAGGGAGTGTGCACCGTGATGTCGGCCGCCCCTGAGACGGCTCCGCCGCCCGCCCTGCCGCTGGCCGAGGCGCTGCGGCAGGGCCCGCTGGTCCTGGACGGGGGACTGTCCAACCAGTTGGAGGCGCAAGGCTGCGACCTCGGCGACGCGCTGTGGTCGGCACGGCTGCTCGCCGACGATCCGCGGCAGATCGAGAGGGCGCACCGCGCCTATCTGCGGGCGGGTGCGCGGGTGCTGATCACCGCCGGCTACCAGGCGAGCTACCAGGGCTTCGCGCAACGGGGGATCGGGCGGGCGGAGGCGGCGGCGCTGCTGCGCAGCAGCGTGCGGCTCGCCCGGCGGGCGGCCGCGGGTCAGGAGCGGCCGATCTGGGTCGCCGCCTCGGTCGGCCCGTACGGCGCCATGTTGGCCGACGGGAGCGAGTACCGGGGCCGATACGGGCTGAGCGTCGCCGAGCTGGAGCGGTTCCACCGGCCCCGGATCGAGACCCTGGCCGAGGCGGAGCCGGACGTGCTGGCACTGGAGACGGTCCCCGACATCGACGAAGCCGAGGCGCAGCTGCGCGCGGTGCGTGGCTGCGGAGTGCCGGTCTGGCTCTCCTACAGCGTGGCGGGGGACACCACCCGGGCCGGGCAGCCGCTGGCCGAGGCCTTCGCGCTGGCCGCCGCGGACGACCAGGTGATCGCGGTGGGGGTGAACTGCTGCGCTCCGCGGGACGCCGACCAGGCGGTGCGCTGGGCGGCCGAGATCACCGGCAAGCCGGTGGTGGTCTACCCCAACAGCGGGGAGCGGTGGGACGAGGCGGCCCGGGGGTGGCGGGGCCCCGCCACCTTCGGCCCGCAGCGGGTCGCCGGCTGGCGGGCGGCGGGTGCCCGGCTGATCGGCGGCTGCTGCCGGGTCGGCCCGGACCGCATCGCCGAAGTGGCGCAGGCGCTGAGCTGAGCGGTCGGCCGGCCGGGTCGGCCCGGGGGGTGCGTCCACCGCGCTGACCGGGCGGCAGGGCTGCCGGGCCGGTTCAGGCGGTCCGCGGAGTCGGCTGGGGCCTGCCCGCTGGGCGGGTGGTCTGGGAGCCCGCTTACCGCGCCGGCTCGGGCAGTCGGCCCGCCGCCTTGGTCCGGGCGGACTCTCCGCTGTGCCGGCCTGAGGGGCCCACCTGCGGGGTCGCCCTGAGTGGTGTGCCGTCCGTCGAGCTTCGGGTGCGGAAGGAGCGGCGATAGTCGTAGGGCGGCACCCCCATCGCGCGGGTGAACTGCCGTCGCAGATTGGCCGCGGTGCCCAACCCGCACAGCTCCGCCACCTGGTCCATGGCCAGATCGCCCCCTTCCAGCAGGGCGCGGGCGCGTGCGATCCGCTGAGCCTGGAGCCAGCGCAGCGGAGTGGTGCCGGTAGCCGCGTGGAAGCGCCGGACCAGGGTGCGCGGGCTGGTGTGCGCCCGCTGGGCGAGCGCGGCCACCGTCAGCGGCTGGTCCAGCCGTTCGGCCGCCCAGTGCAGGAGCGGGGCGAGGGAGTCGTCGTGGTGCGGCGGCAGCGGCGCCTCGATGTACTGGGCCTGCCCGCCGGGCCGGTGCGCGGGCGCCACCAACTGCCGGGCCACGGTGTTCGCCGCCGCGCTGCCGAAGTCCTTGCGCACCAGATGCAGGCAGACGTCGATGCCGGCCGTCGAGCCGGCCCCGGTGAGCACGTCGCCGTGGTCGACATAGAGCACGGAGGGATCGACCCGTACCGCCGGATAGCGTTCGGCGAGCAGTTCGGCGTACATCCAGTGGGTGGCGGCGGTGCGGCCGTCGAGCAGGCCGGTGGCCGCCAACGTCAGCGCACCCGAGCACAGCGACACGATGCGGGCACCGCGCCGGTGCGCCTCCCGCAGCGCCTCGACCAGGGGAGCCGGCGGCTCCGCGCGGACATCGGCGGTGGCCGGGACGATCACCGTGTCGGCCTCCAGCAGTTCCCGGGTGCCGTACGGGACCTGCGCCGCGAACGAGGAACGGGTGGCGACCGGGCCGCCTTCCGCCCCCACGGCGCACAGCCGAAGCTCGTACCAGGGGTCGGGGATCTCGGGGCGGTCGGTGCCGAAGACATGGCAGGGGATGGCCAGTTCGAAGAACGGCATGCCCTCGGTGACCGCTACGGCGATGGTCGGCATGAGGGCACTGTATGGCAGGAATGTAGCGGGTGCTGTCAGTACTGCCACTCGAACCGGCCGGCGCCCGGCACGATGCTGGATGCACATGACGCATTCCGTTGTGAAGCCCCAGGGGTGCGGTGTGCCCGGCGATCCGGCCCGTACCGGTGCCGCGCCGGCCGCCCGACCCGCCGACCCCGCCGCCACGACCGGACCGGTTCCCGC
>NZ_SRID01000175.1 GCF_004684805.1 Streptomyces palmae | reverse complement strand
CCCCGGCCCCGGCCTCGCCGCGAAGGCGAACCCCCATGCCGTGATCACGACCCCGCACGCGCCCCAGGGTGGGCGTCGCCCGGCCGTCCGGACGCTCCGGAGGAAACGCCCTGGCCGTCCAAGCCCAAGGACCGGGTCAACTGGGTCAGTTCGGCGCTGAAGAGCTTGGCCGGTGCGAGCGTCTGGGCGCGCAGGTGGCCGTAGACCTCCAGGGCGACCAGGCCGTGGAGGTGCCCCCAGATCCTCAGGGCCAGGGCCACGCCGGCCGGTGGCAGATCGGGGAAGGCCGGGCGGACCTTGTCCAGCAGGCCCGGGTCGAAGTCCGCCCAGGTGAAGTCGCCGTCCTCGTACGGCGGTCGGGCCGGGTCCCAGGCCGCGGCGGCGAGCGCCGCGATGCCCACGCAGACCCGCTGGGCGGCTTGCGGTGCGGCGCCGCCCTCGGGGGCGCGATAACCGGGGACCGGGTCTCCGTAGATGAGCCGGAAGCCTTCCGGATTGGCCAGCGCCCAGTCGCGGAAGGCATGCGCCCATGCCTGGATCCGGGCCGCCGGATCGGCCTGCGCCGAGGCGGCCCAGGCGGCGTCGACCGCGTCCGCGAGTGAGGTGTAGACGTCCGCGATCAGTGTGGTGACGAGGTCGTCGCGAGTGGCGAAGTAGCCGTAGATGGCGTTGGCGGTCATGCCCATCTCGCGGGCGATCGCTCGCAGGGTGATCGCGTCGGGGCCGCCGGAGCCCATCAACGTCAGGGCCGTGCTCTTGATTTCGGCGGTCGTCTCGGCCCGCAGCCGCTCGCGCCGCCCGGTGCTTCGAGTTCCTGCCATGCGCTCACTCTACAGCGTCACGTGATTGGGCCCCGTATTGAAACTTCACGGCGTATAGTTCCTACACGGCGCTCGAAGCGATGGGCTCGCGCCGTCCATCCGGCATGACCAAGGGGAGATCCATGCACATCGGAGTCATCGGAGCCACCGGCACCATCGGCAGCCGTGTGGTCACCGAAGCCCTCGGCCGCGGGCACCGCGTCACCGCGTTCAGCCGCGACGCCTCCGCGATCGACGACCCGCGCGAACACCTCACCTGGGCGAGCGTCGATGTCCTGGACAGCGCCGACATCGCCGCCGTCCTGCCCGGCCTGGACGTCCTCATCAGCGGATACCAGCCCGGCAACGGCGCCAAGGACATCGCCGACACCGTCCGGCGCTCCATCGCCGACCCGACCGTCTACGCCACCGCCGCCCGGGCGCTCCTCACCGCCCTGGAGAGCCACCCCCGCACCCGACTCATCGTCATCGGAGGCGCCGGCAGCCTCGAAATCGCTCCAGGGGTCGTCCGCGCCGACCATGACGACCTCCTCCACGAGGCGCTCGACGCCCTCGGGCTCCCCCGCGAGTACGCGGCCGCCGTCCGCGGCCACCGGGACGCCCTGAACGTCCTGCGCACCTCGAACCGGCTGTGGACCTACTTCAGTCCCGCCGAGGAGATAGCCCCTGGTGAGCGCACCGGCCGCTTCCGCGTCGGCGGCGACCAGCCGATCCTCGACGCCGATGGCCGGAGCCGCATCTCGGCCGAGGACGCCGCCGTGGCACTCGTCGACGAGGCCGAGCTGCCCCGGTTCGTCCAGCGCCGGTTCACCATCGGCTACTAGGGCCCCTGTTGAGTCCGGAACCCGGCGGGGTAAGCGCGGCTGGGCCTCGGAGTACCCGAACGCCGAGCTGATCCGTTCCTCCGGAGGCAGGCGGTCCGGCGCAGTCTCAGCTCGCTGGCGTGCCACCGACCGGCCGAGCGCATCGGTGGTCCGGTCGCTTCACCTCCGTACACCTGTTTGCTCGAGTATGGGTGCCTTCGCCCGTCGGGTGTGCGACGTTGGGGTCCCGGCGACTCCCGGCTCGTCGGCGGATGAGGAGTGCGCGGTGGACAACCGGTACGTGGCCTACTGCCTGGCGGACAGGCACTTCTACGAGCCCTTGGACCGGCTGCCGGACGCCGTGGACCGCGCACCCTTCGAGGCGGCCGGGCGGCCCGTCCCTGAGGGGTGGGCGTCCTTCCGCAGCGGCGACTGGCTGCACCTGGTCCCGGGCCCGTCGGTGGCGGGAGCGGAGGCGCGGCCCGCGCAGGGCTGGAAGATCCATGTGTCGGCCACCGCGGAGGACGCGGAGAAGACCGCCCGCGATGTGTGGGACTACTGCGTTCCGCGGGCGATCCCGTTCAAATTCGTGCCCACGCCGCACCAGTTGCTGCTGCGCAACGGCAAGTACGCCGGCCGGGACGGCAGCGGCAAGTTCATGACCGTCTACCCCTCCGGTGAGGACCGGCTGCACACGATCCTCACCGAGCTGCACGCGATCGTCGGCGGCCGCCCCGGGCCGTACGTCCTCACGGATCTGCGCTGGCAGGAGGGCCCGCTGTACGTGCGCTACGGAGCCTTCGCGCCCCGGCGCTGCGCCGACGAGCACGGCGATCCGGTGCCGGCGATCGAGGACGACCAGGGGCGGCTGGTCCCCGACCACAGGGCGCCGGTCTTCCACGTCCCCGCGTGGGTGACGCTGCCGCCCTTCCTCCGCCCGCAGCTCGCGGCCCGCAACGCCACCACCCTCGCCGAAATGCCGTACCGCGTCGAGAAGGCCCTGCACTACTCCAACGGCGGAGGCGTCTACCGGGCCACCGACACCCGGGACGGGCGCACGGTGGTTCTGAAGGAGGCCCGCGCGCACGCCGGGCTCGCCATCGACGGCTCCGACGCCGTGGCTCGCCTGGAGCGGGAGAAGGCGGCCCTGGAACGGCTGGCAGGGCTGGGCGTCGCCCCCGCCGGACACGACTGGTTCACCGTCGGCGACCACCGCTTCCTGGCCATGGAGTTCGTCGAGGGCCGCACCCTCAACTCCTGCTTCGCCGAGCGCCACCCGCTGCTGTCCACCGCACCCGACCCGTCGGCCCTCACCCGCTACACCCGCTGGGCGCTGGAGGTCCACCAGGCGGTGGAGAAGGCGGTGGCGGTCCTGCACTCCCGCCAGGTCTGCTTCAACGACCTGCACATGTTCAACATCATGGTCGAGCCGGACGAACGCACCGTACGCCTCCTCGACTTCGAGGCCGCCACCCTGGACGGCGAGCGGGGCCGCCAGGTGCTCGCCCACCCGGGCTTCCTCGCCCCGCGGAACCGTACGGGTACGGAGGTGGACCGCTACGCGTTGGCCTGCCTCAGGCTCGCCCTGTTCCTCCCGGTCACCATGCTCCTGGCCATGGACCGGAGCAAGGCCGACCACCTCGCGGAGATCGTCTCCGTGCAGTTCCCGGAGGTACCCGCCGCCTTCCTGGCGGAGGCCGTGGCCGAGATCACCCGCGATGCCGAACCGGCGCCCCCGACCTCGGCACGCCCCACCGCCGACTCGCCACGTCCCACCCCGTCCACCCGGAGGACACCCCTCGGCTGGTGGTCGAGACGGCTGCCCGAGCCCGGTGACTGGCCACGCAGCCGGGACTCCATGGTGCGGGCCATCCTCTCCTCCGCCACCCCCGACCGCGACGACCGGCTCTTCCCCGGAGACATCGCGCAGTTCACCGCGGGCGGCGGACTCGGCCTGGCGCACGGCGCCGCGGGGGTCCTCCACGCCCTGGCCGAGACAGGGGCAGGCCGGTACGAGACGGGCGAGCAGTGGCTGCTGGACCACACCGACCCGCCACCACCGCGGATGCCACCGGGCCTGTACGACGGCCTGGCCGGCGTCATCCTCACCCTCGACCGCCTCGGCCACCAGCGGCGCGCCCTCACCCTGACCGAGACCCTGCTCGGCACGGACTGGGAGCGGCTGCCCTCGGACCTGCACGGCGGGCTGTCCGGTATCGGCCTGGTCCTCGACCACCTCGCCCACACCACCGGTCACAGCGGCCTGCACGGCCCCGCCACCCGGATCGCGGAGCTGCTCGCCGACCGACTGGCAGCGGCCGAGCGGGAGCAGGGGGCCGTCCGCCCGCGGGCCGGGCTGCTCCACGGCGCCACCGGACCGGCCCTGTTCTTCCTGCGCCGGTACGAACACCTCGGCGATCCGGCCCTGCTCGACCTCGCCCACCGCGCCCTGCGCCGAGACCTCACCCGATGTGTCCGCACCGCCCGAAACGCCCTCCAGGTGGACGAGGGCTGGCGCACCATGCCCTACCTGGGCGCCGGCAGCCTCGGCATCGGGGCCGTACTGGACGACTACCTCGTCCACGCCCCCGAACGCCGCGAGGAACTGGCCGAGACCCGCTCCGGCATCCTGCTGGCCGCAAGTTCCCGCTTCTACGTCCAGTCCGGGCTGTTCCAGGGCCTGGCCGGCGTGGTCTGGTATCTCGCCCGCACAACCACCCCCGGGCTTCCCCCGGGTGAACTGGCGGCCCAGACCGCCGCCCTGGGCTGGTACCGCATGGACTACCGGGGTGCCACCGCCTTCCCCGGCCACCAGAACCTGCGGTTGTCCATGGACCTGGCCACCGGCACCGCAGGCTGCCTGCTCGCCCTGGGCGCGGCGCTCGGCGATCGCGCGGCCCACCTCCCGTTCCTGCCCCCGCGGCAGGACACCCCGGCGGCAGCCCACATCCGTGCGGCTGCGATCCCCTGTCCTGCGGTATAGGACGGCACGAAAGGAAACCACCATGGTGATCTTCGACCTGCAGAACCTGGACGTGGACGACAAGCACAGCGGTGAGGCACCCGCCAGCGAGGGCAGCCTCCTCACCTGCGACATGGAGAGCGCGGTCAGCATTCTCCTCTGCGGCTGAGCGGCACCCGCACCCATGGGCCGGTCGTCACCCGGCCGGTCCATCCCCTCGCCGGATCACCTCGGACGTCTGCCGGGCGGCCAGGGCAGGCCGACGCCGTCACCCGTCGCCGACCGTCATGCCGAACCCCGAGGGCTGTGTGGACGACAAGTCGCCGCACCACGAGGCCGGTTCAGGGGCTGCTGGGGGATGACCTCGGGGAGATCCCTGATGAGCGGGGCGCCGGGGAGTAGCAGTCTCGTGGACATGATCTTCGAGCCGCTTTCCGCCCGCCGCGCGACCACCCCGGGGAACCGGCGGCGCCGGTGCACCCGGGCCGTGCTGTCGTGTACGGCCGTCGCCGCCATGGCGCTGGGCGCCGCCGCACCCGCGCTGGCCGCGCCCGCCGAGCACTCCGCCACCGCCGCCCAGCGCACCCACGGCTCGCTGCCGGAGCTGGACCCCGAGGCGCTCCAGCAGGCACTCGCCACCTCGCCGGACCGGGTGACCGGGGTGCTGGCGCGGGTCAGCGGACCGGCCGGGCACTGGACGGGCACCTACGGAGTCGCCGACACCGCGACACGGCAACCGGTGCCGGTCGACGGCCGTTTCCGCCTCGGCAGCGTCACCAAGGTCTTCATCTCCACCGTGGTGCTGCAACTGTCCGCGGAACACCGCGTCGACCTCGACCGGCCCGTCCAGGACTACCTGCCCGACCTGCTGCCCGCGAACTACCCGCCGATCCCGGTCCGCACCCTGCTGAACTACACCAGCGGCCTGCCCGAACTGACGGCCGAGGACATGCCGTCCACACCCGAGGCCATCGTCCGGCACCGCTTCGACGACCACCCGCTCTCCGAACTGGTCGCCAAGGCCGTCCGGCACGACCGGCCCTTCACCGAGCCGGGGAGCCGGCAGGTCTACGGGGCCACCGGCTACTACGTCGCCGCCATGTTGGTCGAGAAGCTCACCGGACACAGCTACGAGCAGGAGATCACACAGCGCGTCCTGCGCCCCCTGCGCCTGCGGCAGACCACCGCCCCCGAGACCGATCCCACGATCCCCGGCCCGCACGCCCACGGGTACCTGGCGGTGCCGCGGCCCGACGGGGGCGGCGAGCTGGTCGACGTCACCGAGCAGAATCCGCGGGCGGGCGGCATGCTCTCCACCACCGCCGACCTGGACCGGTTCCTGACCGCCCTGTTCCGGGGGCGGCTCCTCGCACCGGCCCAGATGAAGGAACTGCTCGCCGTGCCCGACGTCCCCTATCCGGGCGGCTCCGCAGGGGACCCGGGCCACGGCCGGGCCTACTACAGCGCCGGCCTGATGCGCGTCACCCTTCCGGGCCGCGACGGACGCCCCGATGTGACGGTGTGGGGCAAGACCGGCAGCACCTACGGCTACACCGACGGCATGTTCACCACCGCCGACCTCCGGCGCCGCCTGGTCTACTGCTTCAACCCCGTCACCGGCGGGGGCAACGACATGGCCCTGGTCAACCGGATCGTCGCGGCCGCCTTCGCACCGTGAGCGGCTGACGCGAGAGCCCGGGCCCACCGGCGGTCGACCGGCGGGCCCGGGCATCCGAGGCTCACCCCGCCCGCAGGGCCGTCGCGGTCTCGGTGAGGGCGGCCATGGCGCGGTGGTGCAGGCCGGGGCCGAAGGTGACGCGAGTGGCGCCGAGTTCGGCCAACCGGGCGACCTGGGCCGGGTCCGGGGCGCAGGCCGCGTTGAGGGGCACCGGGATCTCGGCGGCCAGCTCGGGGAGGAGCTCGGGCGGCGCGCCGAGGGGGTAGACGCAGTCCGCGCCGGCCGCCGCGTACCGCCGGGCCCGGTCGACGGCCGCCCGGGGGTCGGTCACCCCGCGCAGGAAGGTGTCCACCCGGGCGTTGAGGAAGAGCCGGTCGCCGGCCGCGGCCCGTACCTCGGCCAGCCAGTCCGCGTGCCGGGCCGGGTCCTTGAGCTGCCTGGTGGCCAGGTCGGTGTCCTCCAGGTTGCAGCCCACCGCCCCCGCCTCCAGCAGCCGCTCCACCAGCTCCGCGGGCGGCAGACGGTAGCCGTCCTCGATGTCGGCGGACACCGGGATGTCCACGGCGCGTACGATCCGGGCCACCGCGGCGAACATCTCCCCGGGCGGGGTGCCGCCCCCGTCCGGATAGCCCAGCGACGCCGAGACCCCCGCGCTCGGGGTCGCCAGAGCGGGGAAGCCGGCATCCGCGAAGACCCGCGCGCTGGCCGCGTCCCAGGGGCCGGGCAGCACCAGCGGGTCACCGGGCTCGCGGTCCCGGTGCAGGGCCCGGAAGGTCTCGACCGCGGTCACTTGTGCGTCCCGGGCCGGTAGGCGCCGGGCGCCATGCGGCTGGTGACCGCGATCCGGTTCCAGGAGTTGATGACCACGATGAGCGAGACCAGCCGGGCCAGCTCCGACTCGTCGAAGTGCTTGGCGGCGCGCTGGTACACCTCGTCCGGGACGAAGCCGTCGGTCAGTACGGTGACCGCCTCGGTGAGCGCGAGGGCCGCCCGCTCCTTCTCGGTGTAGTAGCCCGCCGCCTCCTCCCAGGCGCTGAGCAGGTACAGCCGCGCCTCGGTCTCGCCCTCGAGCCGGGCGTCCTTGGTGTGCATGTCGATGCAGAACGCGCAGTGGTTGATCTGCGAGGCCCGGATCTTCACCAGGTGGACCAGAACCGGGTCGAGGCCCTTGCGGGCCGCCTGCTCCAGGGTGACCATCGCCTGGTAGACGTCGGGTGCCAGCTTGAGGGTGTTCATCCGGGGCTCGTGGGTGGTGGCGTCGGCGGTTGCTTCCTTGCTCGTCTCAGTGCTCATGGACACGAGGCTAGGCTCGTCACACCCCGGAGGTATGGTCCATTGCCATGGCGGAAACGTGGGCCACTGGGCGGGGGAGTACACGGGCGGCCGAGCCCGGTCCGGACGCGGAGGCGCGGTTCGGCAGCGATCTGCACCTGGACCTGACCGGGGCGGGGACCACCGGCGGAGTGCGGGCCACCCTGATCAGGGCCTTGCGGGACGCGGTGCGCGGCGGGCGGCTCGCCCCGGGCACCCGGCTGCCGTCCTCCCGGACGCTCGCCGCCGACCTGGGCATCGCGCGCAACACGGTGGCCGACGCCTACGGCGAACTCGTCGCCGAGGGCTGGCTGACCGCGCGTCAGGGCTCCGGGACCCGCGTCGCCCGGCGCGCCATACCCCCCGAGCCCGCCGGCCCGCGGGTGATGCGCCCGGCACTGGCGGCCACCCGGCCCCGCTATGACGCGACCCCCGGCAAGCCCGACGTGTCCGCCTTCCCGCGCGCCGACTGGCTCGCCGCCGCCCGGCGCGCCCTGACCGCCGCCCCCAGCGACGCCTTCGGCTACGGGGATCCGCGCGGCAGGCCGGAGTTGCGCGGGGTGCTGGCCGACTACCTGGCCCGCGCCCGCGGGGTGCGCGCCCACCCCGAGCGCATCGTGGTGTGCACCGGCTTCATGCAGGCCCTCGCGCTGCTCGGCAGGGTGCTGCGGGCCCGCGGCGGGAGGGGCGCGGTGGCGGTGGAGTCGTACGGTCTGGACATCCACCGCGAGGTGTTCACCCGGGGCGGGCTGCGCACCGTACCGCTGACCGTGGACGAACACGGGGCACGCACCGGGCGGTTGGAGGACATGCCGGGGGTCGGGGCGGTGCTGCTCACCCCGGCGCACCAGTTCCCCACCGGCGTCCCGATGCACTCCGAGCGCCGGGCCGCGGTGGTGGACTGGGCCAACCGCACCGGCGGGCTGGTGCTGGAGGACGACTACGACGGCGAGTTCCGGTACGACCGGCAGCCGGTGGGAGCCCTCCAGGGACTGGACCCCGAGCACGTGGTCTACCTGGGCACCGCCAGCAAGAGCCTGGCCCCGGCGCTGCGGCTGGCGTGGATGGTGCTGCCGGAGCGGATGGTGGATGAGGTACTGGAGCAGCGCACCGGGGAGTGGGGGACCGGCACCCTGGAGCAGTTGACCCTGGCGGAGTTCATCGCCGGCGGGGGGTACGACCGGCATGTGCGCGGCATGCGGGTGCGCTACCGCCGCCGCCGGGACCAACTGGTGGCCGCCCTGGCCGAGAAGGCCCCGCACATCCGGGTGACCGGCATCGCGGCCGGGCTGCACGCGGTGCTCCAGCTCCCGGCCGGCACCGAACGGTCCGTGGTCCAGGGCGCCGCCTGGCAGGGACTCGCGCTCCAGGGTCTCTCGGCCTTCCGCCACCCGGACGCCGCCGGGCCGGGCCTGGACACCGTCCAGGACGCCTTGGTGTTCGCCTACGGCACGCCCCCCGACCACTCCTTCTCCGGCGCCCTGGACGCCCTGCTGCGGGCGCTCCCCTGACGGCGAGCCGGGCGCCGGTCGTCGGGGGAGGGGCTGACCAACACGGCGCCGGTGACGGCCGTACGGCGGCGGCGCCGGGAAGGTGGTGGGTGCGGGGGAGGCCCTGGCCTCCCCCGTAGACCAGGGCCTCCCCTGTGCTGCCGGCAGGTCGGCGGCGCCGGCAGGTTCGGAGAGCCGCCCGGCGGGGTGTGAGCACTGCTGGTCCCGCCGGGCGGCCGATAAGCCGACCCTAGGCGGGTCGGGGAGCGTCGGCACACCTCAGATGTGCACAGATTCAGGTTCGTAAACTGTCACCAGTGCACGGTTACCGTCGGTATTCTCGCTGCTCGGTGGCCGGATCCGCATCATTTTTTCTCTTACCTTGACCATAATCCGGCCACTCTCACCGAGGGCACTCAACCTGCGACGCTCTGCCGCCATCTTCCTCCGATGGTGCCCTTCCGATGGTGCCCTGGAGCTACCGCTGCCCCTTCCGGGCCTGCCCGGAGTCCCGCCGGCTCCCGGTCGCGTTCGGCGCCTCACCGGCCGCCTCCAGGGCCGCGAAGGCCAGCACCAGGTCGTGTACGCCCCCGCCCCCGGCCAGGAGTTGCTGCTCCAGCAGGCGTTCTGCCGAGCGCAGGTGCTCGCGTACCGTCTGGACGTGCACGCCCAAGCGGTCGGCGGTGGTCTCCACATGGGTGTTGGCGGCGATCCAGGCCCGCAGCGTGCTCCGCAGATCACGGCGGTCCGCGTCGAGCCCGCGGAGCAGTGCCCTGGCCCAGGAGACCACCGGGGTCGCCGCCAGCAGCGCGTCCAGGGTCGGCGCCGGCCCCTGCGCGGGCAGCCTGCGGGCGGTGCGCAGGGCCAGGTGCGCGGTCGCGCGGTCCGCCGCCTCCGTCAGGTCCAGGCCCAGCAGCGCCCCCGCTCTGCTCGTTCTGGCCCGCACCGTGTTCCGGCTGACCCCCAGGATCCGGGCCGCCGCGGTGGCCGGGAAGTCCAGCGCCAGCCGCACGGTCCCCAGCAGCGGGTCCCGGGCCGCGTACGGGACCGTGTCCAGGGGGTGCAGCACCCCTGCCGCCCAGCGGGCCCACGCGTCCGGCTCCAGCACCTCGTGCAGCCCGGTCCGGGGGCTGTAGAGACGGCTCCGCTCGGGCTGGAAGCGGGCGACCGCCAGCGCCCGGACGGCCTCCCCGTACGCGCCCGCCGCCTCGCCGATCGGCCGCACCCCGCTGCCGCCCAGGTAGTGGCCCGGCCGGGCACCGACCATCTGGCGCAGCGGCTCCTCGACCGCCCGGTCCTCGTGGGCCGCCCCCGGCACGGGCCGCCGCACCGGGCAGACGACGATCAGATGGGAGTCGAAGGCGGGGCAGGGCACCACCAGCGCCCGGTCCGAGATGGCCGCCCCGCACTCCTGGGCCAGCGCGGGCCGTTCGGCCGCGGGCCCCTCCACGATGTAGACCCGGGCGTACTCGGCGTCCAGCAGCCCCGGGCGCAGCCCCTCGGCGGTCCGCTGCGCCGCCGTCACCTGCCCCGTCATCAGCAGTTGCAGTACCGCCAGCCGCAGTTGGGAGACGGTGCGCAGCAACTGCTCGCCCTCCACCGCCGCCCCCCGGATCTCCAGCAGCAGCGCCAGGATCTGCGCCGCCTGCGACAGCAGCGCGGCGGCGTGCTCGTCGAACGGCCGGTGCAGCCCGAGGGTGAGCACCGCCCGCGGCGGGGTGCCGCCGACCGCGATCAGCCGGATCCGCCAGGCTCCGTCCTCCACGGCCGCCGCCGCCAGCCGGCCGGAGAGCACGTCCCAGGTCAGGTCGTTGACCGGGAGCATGTCCACGGCCTCCTCGGGCGTCGCGGCCAGCCGCTGCCCGCACTCGGTGGTCAGGGTGGCCATCCCGCCCAGGGCGCCGGCCAGCCGGCGGACCACCCGGACGATCCGCTCCTGCACGGTCCCCTGGTCCCGGGCCTGCTCCAGCAGCCGGGCCAACTGCCGCCCGTGCTCCCGCTCGCCCCGCAGCCGCGCCTCCACCAGGGCCGGACCCAGCGCCGCCGAGGGTTCGGGGACGGCGCCACCCGGCTCTCCGGTGGGCTCCGGAAGCATGGCGAGCTCGACAAGGGTGGGCACGGGCGGTCTCCTTCTCACGGTCGCCGACGCGGCCGCGCGTGCGCCCGCCCCGGTGTGCGCCGGCGCTCTGGCCCGCGTCGTGCTCCGCGGCGGTGGTTCCGATTCCTGGCGATGGTAAGACGCGGCACGACCAGCGGTGACTGCCGGATTCCCGGGACAGCAGCGGTCCCATGACCGCACTGTTACGGGGATATGAACGCCGTGACCCGGGCATGACGTGCGGCCCGCCGCCCCGAGCCCCGGAGCCCCCTGCGCGAGGTCTCCGCCCGCCCGGCCCAAGGACGCCGCCGGTACCGTGAAGTGTTCTGAACTCGCCCAGGTGGAAGGGACGGTGCGGTGAGCGTCGAACTCCGGCACTACAGGAAGGGCGATTTACCCCAGGTGCGGGGAATCCTGCTGGATGTGTACGCCGAGGTGTACGCGGCGGGCGTGGAGGCGGCCGGGGTCCGGGAGGCGGACGTGCGGGGGTACGCCGAGCGGCTGGCGGAGCAGAGTGCGCACCCGGCCTGGGAGGCGGTGGTCGGCTACGAGGAGGGGGAGCCGGTCGGCTTCGCCCAGGGCTCTCCGTTGCCCGCGGGGGGTGATGACCACTGGTTCACGGTGCGGCCCCGGCCGGACACGGAGTTCTGCCGGGAGACCGGTTTCCGCACCTTCGCCCTCTTCGACCTGATGGTGCGGGAGCGCTGGCGGAAGACCGACACCGCCTGGCGCATCCACGACAACCTGATGGCCTCGCGGTTGGAGGAGCGGATGTCCTTCCTGGTCGACACCGACCAGCAGGGTGTGCAGCGGCTCTCCGAGGACTGGGGCTACCAGTGCATCGGGGTGAAGCGGCCCTGGCCGGACGGCTCGGACTACGCGGTCATGGTCCGCGACCTGCGTCAGCCCTGACCGGGCGGCGCGGGCGGGGCGGGAGGCGTACCGCGGGGTGCCCGCATCCGGGTGGGGGCCTCAGGGCCGCCGCCCGGATGCGGGGAGCGGGGTGCGGGCAGCGCCCCCGCTCCCCGCCGGACGGCTAGGCGCTGAGGACCGCGCGCAGCTGCTCCAGACCCCAGTCCAGGTCCTCCTTGCTGATCACCAGCGGCGGCGCGAGCCGGATGGTGCTGCCGTGGGTGTCCTTGACCAGCACCCGCCGGGCCATCAGCTTCTGGGAGATCTCCCGGCCGGTGCCGTACGTCGGGTTGATGTCCACCCCCGCCCACAGGCCGCGGCCCCGGACGGTGTCCACCGCGGGCCCGCCGGCCAGCAGGTTCAGTTCCCGGTGCAGGTGGTCGCCCAGCTCGGTGGCGCGCTGCTGGTACTCGCCGGTGCGCAGCATGGCGATGACCTCCAGCGCCACCGCGCAGGCCAGCGGGTTGCCGCCGAAGGTGGAGCCGTGCTCGCCGGGCTGGTAGACGCCGAGGATCTCGCGGGAGGAGACGACCGCCGACACCGGGACCACACCGCCGCCCAGCGCCTTGCCCAGCACGTACATGTCGGGCACCACGCCCTCGTGCTCGCAGGCGAAGGTCTTGCCGGTACGGCCCAGGCCGGACTGGATCTCGTCCGCGATGAAGAGCACGTTCCGGGTACGGGTCAACTCGCGTACGCCCGCCAGATAGCCGGCCGGCGGCACCAGTACGCCCGCCTCGCCCTGGATGGGCTCCATGAGCACGGCCACGGTGTCCGCGTCCATCGCCGCGTCCAGGGCGGCCAGGTCGCCGTAGGGCACGATCTCGAAGCCGGGGGTGTACGGACCGAAGTCGGCGCGCGCCTCCGGGTCGGTGGAGAAGCTGATGATGGTGGTCGTCCGGCCGTGGAAGTTGTTGTCCACCACGATGATCTTGGCGCGGCCGTCCGGCACGCCCTTGACCCGGTAGCCCCACTTGCGCGCCGTCTTCACGGCCGTCTCCACGGCCTCCGCGCCGGTGTTCATCGGCAGCACCATCTCCATGCCGCAGAGCGCGGCGAGTTCGGTGCAGAAGTCCGCGAACCGGTCGTGGTGGAAGGCCCGCGAGGTGAGGGTGACCCGGTCCAGCTGGGCCTTGGCGGCGGCGATCAGGCGGGCGTTGCCGTGCCCGAAGTTGAGTGCCGAGTAGCCGGCGAGCATGTCGAGGTAGCGGGTGCCCTCGACATCGGTCATCCAGGCGCCCTCCGCGGACGCGACGACGACCGGCAGCGGATGGTAGTTGTGCGCGCTGTGGGCGTCCGCCGCCGCGATCGCCTGTTCGGTTGACGTCAACGTGAGCTCCGTTCGGTCTGACGACTGACTTGTGCTCTTTTCTATCGTCGCTCGGGAGGAATGCGAAGGGAGTTTGCGGTGATCGACGGTCTTGACCGCCGCGGCCCGGTGACCTAGCGGGGCTGATCGTTCCGCCGGCCCGGGCCCCGGGGCCGTTGCCGTCTCGGCGGTGAGCCGGTGCGCCGGCCCCGGTGCCGTCCCGCCGGTCCTCCGGTCCGCCGCCCCGGTGCGTCCGGGAGTCGGTCGATTCGCTGACCCCGGTGCCGCCCCCGCACCCGTAAACTGGTGCCGCGCGCCGTGACTGGCGAACACCGGCCTGGCGGACGTCCGGCCGGCGAGCGTGGCAGGGCCACGCGGGCGTGGAACCGACCACGAGGAAGCGGCGCGCGGGCAGAACGCCACGAGGTGCCGACCGCCTGGGTACCCGGGACACGACCGGAACCAGCCGTTCGCCCCGGAGGAACACATGAGCCTGCCCGCATCCACCCCGTCC
>NZ_SRID01000174.1 GCF_004684805.1 Streptomyces palmae | reverse complement strand
CAACCGCTCCAACACCACCAACCCCACACCCTCACTCCACCCCGTCCCATCCGCCGCCCCCGCAAACGCCTTACACCGACCATCCACCGCCATCCCACGCTGCCGAGAAAACTCCACAAACGCACCCGGCGTCGACATCACCGTCACACCACCAGCCAACGCCAACGAACACTCCCCCGACCGCAACGCCCCACACGCCATATGCAACGTCACCAACGACGACGAACACCCCGTATCCACCGTCAACGCCGGACCCTCAAGCCCCAACACATACGACACACGACCCGACACCACACTGCCGGCGGTGCCCGTGCCGACGTAGCCCTCCAGTTCGGTCCTGGACATGCTGCTCAGCACCAGGTGGTCGTGGGCGCTGATGCCGGTGAAGACGCCGGTGCTGCTGCCGTGCAGGCTGCGGGGGGCGATGCCGGCGCTTTCGAATGCCTCCCAGGCGGTCTCCAGGAGCAGCCGCTGCTGCGGATCCATCGCCAGGGCCTCACGCGGACTGATCCCGAAGAAACCGGCGTCGAAATCCCCCGCGTCGTACAGGAAGCCACCCTCCCGCACATAGCTGGTGCCAGGGTGGTCGGGGTCCGGGTGGAAGAGGGTGTCGAGGTCCCAGCCGCGGTCGGTGGGGAACGCCCCCATGCCGTCGCGGCCCTCGGCGACCAGGTCCCACAGCTGGTCCGGGCCGGTCACTCCGCCGGGGTAGCGGCAGGCCATGCCGACGATGGCGATCGGTTCGGAATCCGCGGACTCCGCCTCCCGCAGGCGGCGGCGGGTGTCGCGCAGTTCCGCTGTGACCCACTTGAGGTTCTCGAGGAGTTTCGCCTCGTCGTTCGCCATCGCCGGCGCACCCACTTTCTCCGCAAACGGGCGCCAGGGGTCACCTATCTGCCGTGACGCGTTCCGGCGCATGCCGACCAGTACGTACGCAGGTGAGCGCTGGGGACCGCAGGCACCCATGCGCGTCCGAGGTGAGCCCATCGTCGGCGCGGCTCCTTAAGTCGGCCTAACCACCGGTTGGCTCCCGCACGACCACTGGCCGGAACATCCGCCCGGTGGTAGGCCATCGGTGTCTGATCGTCCGCCATGTGTGAGCGCCGCCGGAAGAGGTGAAGGGACCGTCAGAAGTTCGCCGGGACCACCGGCCACCTATACGCGCGCGTGGTACTTTGCACACGTGGACAGCATCCGATGCACCTGGATAGGTCGCGTGATGAGGACGTCAGAACACACGGTGCGCAAGCGCATCGGCAGACCGCCCGCCCACGGTGTGGAGACGCGGTCCCTTCCCCACTCCGAAGCGCTGCGGAGCGGGCGACGGCAGTCGAGCCGTATCGGCCCCGCGGGCATCGACACAGACCATCCGTCGAAGAACGCGGAGCCGCGCTCCGCGGACCACAGGAGCAGCCATGACTGACGCCATCGCGGTGACCGGGCTGGTCAGGACCTTCGGGCAGACCCGGGCCCTGGACGGGCTGGACCTCACGGTGCGGACCGGGGAGGCCCACGGGTTCCTCGGCCCCAACGGTGCCGGCAAGACCACCACCATCCGGATCCTGCTCGGCCTGATGCGCGCCGATGCCGGGTCCGTCACCCTGCTGGGTGGTGATCCCTGGCGGGATGCCACGGAGCTGCACCGCCGGCTGGCCTATGTGCCCGGCGATGTCACCCTGTGGCCCAACCTCTCGGGCGGTGAGGTGATCGATCTGCTCGGCCGGTTGCGCGGCGGGCTGAACCAGCAGCGCCGCGCCGAGTTGCTGGAGCGCTTCGACCTGGACCCGAGGAAGAAGGGTCGGGCGTACTCCAAGGGCAATCGGCAGAAGGTGGCGCTGATCGCCGCGCTCGCCTCCGATGTGGAGTTGCTGCTGCTCGACGAGCCGACGTCCGGACTGGATCCGCTGATGGAACAGGTGTTCCGGGAAGTGATCCAGGAGGAGATCGAGCGGAACGGGCGCACGGTGCTGCTGTCCAGCCACATCCTCTCCGAGGTCGAGGCGCTGTGCGACCGGATGACCATCATCCGCGACGGGCGTGCGGTGGAGAGCGGCAGTCTGGAGGAGCTGCGGCGGCTGGCCCGTACGTCGATCGAGGCGACCGTGGACACCGTGCCCGAGGAGTTGAGGACGCTGCCCGGGGTCCACGGTTTCAAGGAGGAGAAGGGCGGCCATCTGCGCTTCGAGGTCGACAACGACGCACTCGACGAGGTGCTGCGGCGGATCGCCGGCGCCGGGGTGCGCAGCCTGATCAGTCGGCCGCCCACGCTGGAGGAGCTGTTCATCGAGCAGTACAACCGTCGGCCGAACAGCGAGCGGCAGTTGGGGGTCTCCCGGTGAACGACCTCGCCGGCACCCGTCGGCTGATGCGCCTGGTCATGCGGCGCGACCGGCTGCTGGTGCCACCGATCTACCTGGTGTTCTTCATCGTCGTGGTGAGCTTCGTGAGCTCCTTCGAGGAGCTCTACCCCACGGCCCGGGAGCGTGCCGACTACGCCGACATCAACCGGAGCAACGGCGGTTTCACCACGCTCTACGGGCGGCTGTACGGCTCCTCCCTCGGTGAGCTGGTCGCCTGGCGGGCGGGCTTCCTTCCGGTGGTCATCGCGCTGGTCAGCCTGCTGGTCGTGATCAGGCACACCCGCAGCGAGGAGGAGGCCGGCCGGCGCGAGCTGCTGGGGGCGACCGTGGTGGGCCGGCAGGCACCGCTGACGGCCGCCTTCCTCGCCTCGTTCATCGCCAACCTGGTCCTGGGTGTGTTGGTGGCGGTCGCGATGTCCGCGCGCGGCCTGCCCGGCGGCGGCTCGCTGGCGCTCGGCCTGGAGTGCGCCGGCGCCGGGATCCTCTTCGCCGCGATCGGTGCTGTCGCCGCACAGCTGACCAGCAGCGCCCGTGGGGCCTGGGCCATCTCGGCCATCGCGCTCGGCCTCTCCGTCCTGCTGCGGATCGTCGGCGACCTCAGTGCCGAGTCCAACGGCACCGTGGCCTGGATGTCCTGGCTGTCGCCCATCGGCTGGGTGCAGCGGCTGCGCCCCTACGCGGACGAGCAGTGGTGGGTGCTCGCCCTGATCATCGGGGCCACCGGGGCGCTGCTGGCACTGGCCTTCAGGCTGTCCGACCGGCGCGACCTGGGGGCCGGGCTGCTGCCGCAGCGCCTGGGCAGCGCCACGGCCGCGCCCTCGCTGCGCAGTCCGCTGGCGCTCGCCTGGCGGCTGCACCGGGGGGTGCTGGGGGGCTGGGTCGCCGGATTCGTCGTGCTCGGTGTGGTGCTGGGCAGCCTGGCCGAGAGCATCAAGGACATGCTCAACGACAACCAGGATCTGGAGGACATCTTCTCCCGCACCGGCGGCGCTTCCGGGCTGGTCGACGCCTATCTCGCCACCATCATGAGCATCCTCGGCGTCTTCGCGGCCGGGTACGCGATCCAGTCCACGCTGCGGCTCCGGTACGAGGAGAGTGCCGGCCGCCTCGAGCCGATCCTGGCCGCCCCGGTCGGGAGGCTGCGGTGGGCGGCGAGCCATCTGGTCTTCGCGATCCTGGGTCCGGTCGCCGCGCTGACCGCCGCCGGACTGGCCGCCGGGGTGACGCATGGCGTCAACACCGGCGATATGGGACATGAGCTGCCCCGGGTGTTCGGTGCGGCGGTGGCGGAGATCCCCGCGGTCCTGGTGCTGACGGCGTTCACGGTGGCCCTGTTCGGCCTGCTGCCCCGGCTCACCGGGCTCGCCTGGGCGGGCCTGGGCATGTGCCTGTTCTTCGGCCTGATCGGGTCGGCGATGAAGTTGGACCAGTGGCTGCTGGATCTCTCGCCGTTCACCCACATCCCGCATCTGCCGGGCGGTTCGGTGAGCGCCACACCGTTCGTGGCACTGCTGGTCATCGCCGTGGCGATGGCCGCCGCCGGGCTGGCGGGCTTCCGCCGCCGGCCCGTCGCCGACTAGTCCTGTCCGCGGAGTCCCGTCAGCCCCGCCCCGGAGGGTGTCGCACTCTCCGGGGCGCGGTTCCGTGCGGCGGCAGCGGCACGGGCCGGTCCTGGATTTCCGGGCCGAGCGCGGGGCGGGCGCGGCGCGGGGGGGGCGGCCGGTGCGGTGGCTATGAGCGACGGCGGGGCTTGCCGCGCTTGCCGGGCCGGGAGCCACGGGAGGCGCCGCGTGCGCTCTTGCCGGCCGAGGTGCCGGCGGCGGGCTTGCGGTGGCCGCCGCCGGTCCCGGAGCTCTTGCGCTGGGGCTCGGCCTGGGCCGGGCGGCGGCCCCGGGTGCTGTTGACCGTACGTCCGCGGACGATCCCGATGAAGTCCTCCACCATGTCGGTGGTCTCCTCCTCCGGCCAGGACAGCCCGACGCGCGACTGCGGGGCGTCCGACACCGGGCGGTAGGTGAGGTCCTTGCGGTGGTGGAGCCGGGCGAGCGACTGCGGGACGACGAGCACGCCCACCCCGGCCGCCACCAGTTCGATCGCGTCCGCCGTGGTGGCGGGGCGCTCCAGGGCGGGCCGGCCCGGCCGCTGCTCCCAGTCGAGGGTCTCGTCGAGCGGATGGAAGACGATCTCGTCGGCCAGGTCCGCGGTGGACACCTCGTCCACCGCGGCCACGAGGTGGTCCTTGGGGACGACGACCACGGACGTCTCGGTGTACAGGGGAATCACGCTGAGTCCCGTCCGGTCGACGTGCAGCCGCAGCAGACCGGCGTCGGCGTCGCCGTTCCGCAGCACGTCGGCGGCCTCGGCGGCGGAGACCGAGGTGAGGATCAGGGGGATGTCGGGCAGCCGCTCGTTCCAGATCCGCACCCACTTGGTGGGCATGACTCCCGGGACGTATGCGAGCCGGAACGAGGGGGTTGCGTCCGAGCCAGTCACCCCGCCAGGTTAGCCGGTCGTGGTCAAGGGTCGTGCACACGCTCGATACCCTTGTCCTATGACGACGCACAAGACCGCCCAGACGATGAAGCCCGCGACCGCGGCGAAGAAGCTGGGCGTGTACCTCCAGGCCACCCCCACCGAGTTCCAGGAGGGTGTCGTCTCACGCGCCGAGCTGAACGCGCTGCAGGCCGACCCGCCCGAGTGGCTGAGCGAGCTGCGGCGCAACGGTCCGCATCCGCGACCGGTCGTCGCCGCGAAGCTGGGCGTCTCCATCGCCGGCCTGGCGCGTGGGGGCATCACCGAGCCGCTCACCACGGAGCAGATCGACGCGCTGAAGGACGAGCTCCCCGAGTGGCTGCGGCGGGAGCGTGCCACCCAGGCCGAGGTCCGCAAGGAAGCGGTGCGCATCAAGGAGAAGCGCGCGGCGCAGGGCGAGTAGCCCCGCGAGACGCGAGCGGGGTTCCAGCCGGCCCCCGGGCGGCCGTCCCACCCGGGCGGCGCGGCCGGGGGCTCAGCTGTGGTCGGCGCCGGCGCGGGGTCCGGTCGGCGCCTCCTGGGCCTGGAGGTCGCCCAGGGTCGCATGTGCCTGGGCCGCCAGCTCGGGGCTGAGCAGGGTGTGCGAGTGGATGTCGACCACGGCCCTGCTCATCCGCAGATGCCCCTCGGGGCTGCGTACATCGCCGCCCAGCACCCGGGAGAGCTGGTCGGAGAGGATGGTCGGCCCGGCGGCCATCGCGACCAGCACCGCGGCGTAGGCCCGGCGGTCCTCGGTGACCTCGGGGTTGTGCAGGGCCACCCACTGCTCGGTGAAGTCGACCATGCGGTCGAAGAGGGTGGCGGCGGCCGGCGAGCCGTCGATCATCGCGCGGGTCAGATAGCGCTGCAGCAGTATCAGGCGCGGATGGACCGCCTGGAGGAAGGCGACGTTGCCGACCTGCTGGTCGTCGACGGCCTGCTGCTTGGCGTCCATGATCTGTTCGAGCGCATACGAGTCGCATGCCTCGCGCAGGGCTTCCTTCGATCCGAAGTGATGCCTGACCAGTCCCGCGGAGACCCCTGCCACCTTGGCGATCTCCCGGATGGTGGCCTTCTCGGTGCCGCGCTCGGCGTAGAGGCGCAGCGCCGCGTTCCTGATGCGGGCGCGCGCGGTGAGGTCTTCGGCAGGTGGCTCATCCATGGGGTGACCGGCCATCTCTCATCTCACTCGACCGCCGACTTCGCTCTCGCGGTCTGGGTTCTGGAAAGTGACTACACCTTCGTAAAGAAAACTACTCATCAGGACTGTAACCTATACAGCCGTGTCGCACAATGATCATGAACGCCGGAAGGCGGCCCGCCGACGGGCCCCGGAGCCCGCCGGGGAGCCGGTCTCGGGGGACATGCCGGGGGCGGTGGCGACCGGGTCGTAGCCGAGCGCGGACCCTGGCGGCGCCGCTGCCGGCCGGGCCGCGGGGGTTTCACGCGGGCGCCCCTGAGGATGCGGACGGCTACCGTCGGCCTGGTCGCCGGGCGAGGCGCTTGTTGACCCTCACACCGTGTCAGGTGCTGAACTGGGAGACACCATGTTCACCATCGGAGACTTCGCCCGCCACGGCCGCGTTTCGGTCCGGATGCTGCGCCACTACGACGCAACCGGCCTGCTGCGCCCGGCCCATGTCGACCCCGCCACCGGCTACCGCTCCTACACGGCCGCCCAGCTGACCCGCCTCAACCGGGTGATCGCGCTCAAGGATCTCGGACTCTCGCTCCAGCAGGTCCGGCAGATCCTGGACGAGGAGGTCAGCACTGACGAACTGCGTGCCATGCTGCGGCTGCGGCGGGTCGAGCTGGAGGCCGACATGGCGGCGGCCGCCGCGCGGCTCGTCCAGGTCGAGGCGAGGCTCCGATCGATCGAGAGCGAGGGGCGCATGCCCGCGAACGAGATTGTCATCAAGAGTCTTCCGGCGGTCCGGGTGGCGGAGCTGACCGCGACCGCCGCGAGCTTTGACCCCGAGGACATCGGCCCGGTCATCGGGCCGCTCTACGAGGAACTGTTCCGCCGCCTGGAGGCGGCGGGCGTCACGCCCTCGGGCCCCGGGGTCGCCTACTACGAGGACGCCCCGGAAGGCGGCGGCCGGATCCGCGTGCACGCCGCGGTCGAGGTCGCGGCCCCGCTCCAGGACGGTGCCGTCCGCGTGCTCGACCTGCCGCCCGTCGACCAGGCGGCGACGATCGTGCACCACGGTTCCATGGACACGGTGCTGCCCACGGCCCAGGCCCTGGCCCGCTGGATCGACGGCAACGGCTACCGGTCGACCGGCTATCCGCGCGAGATCAACCTGGAGTGCCCGCCGAACCGGGACGAGTGGGTGACCGAATTGCAGGCGCCGGTGACCAGGCCCTGACGCTCACGGACACCGGCCTGGAGCACCGTGGGCCAGGACCGGCCTGCGCACGCCGTCCGGCCCGAGCGCGGCATTCCCCGGCGCGACCGTCCGCGGGGCGCCGAGAACGCGCGCCGGCTCCGCGACATGGCCCCGGCCGCGCGCCGGGCCCCGGGGGCTCCGGTGCGCGGCCGGTGTGCGGTGGCCGGTCGGACGTCAGCTGCCCGTGGGCCGGACGGTGTTCATGATCTTCTGGATCTCCGCCTCGGTCAGCGCGTTCGGCACGCCCTGGTCCGCGTAGATCACCCAGCCGTGCATGGTGCCGTCGGGGAGCTTCTGCGCGATGCTGTGCACGATGGCGGTCGGCGGCACACAGGAGCTGGGGCGGTTGACAACGGTGACCTTGGCGGTCGCGGTGTAGCCGTCGATGCCGCCGTGCTTCCAGGGCTTGGCCTGGCTGACCTCGATCTTGGGCTTGTTGTCCGGGCCGCCGTACGCCATGAAGCCCCAGTTTCCGGCCCAGTTGCGGGCGTTCTCCTGGAGGGTGCCCTCCGTGCCGCCGCCGGTGGTGCCGATGGTGGCGAGCTGGCCCTTGCCCGCCTCGCCCAGCGCCTTGGGGTTGGGGTTGGAGGCGCAGCCGCCCTCGCGGTAGTGGGAGGCGCCGGTCATGACGACGATCGGCTTGCCGTTCGCGTCCGTGTAGGAGATGGCGCTGTCCTGGTCGATCAGGTTCCACTTGTCGGCCGTGCCCGGCACGTCGTAGCGGAAGTGGTGCTCCGCGCGCGCCTGGGTCTGCCATCCCGGAACGGTGGGCTGGTCGTTCCCGGGGGTCGCCGCGGGGTCGGCGGGGCTTCCCGTGCCGGGCGAAGCGGGCGCCTGGGAGGGGGCCTTGGACTGTGCGGCGGGGGCGCCGTCCTTCTTGCCTGCGTCGGCGTCGGCGCTGTCGTTGCAACCGGTCAGGGCGAGGACCATGCCCAGGCCCACGGCCCCGAAGAGGGCCTTCCTGACGCGGCGGGGCGGTACCGGGGACTGCGGGTGGTGCATGAGGTGGTGCTGGTGGATCTGTGACGAAGACATGACCAATACCTTAGGCGAGTCGCGCGCCTCCGCTCTCCGGGGCGGCGGCCGGGCGGCCGGCAGGGATATCCCTCCGAGCTATAGAGGTGTGCGATCTCCCCCGTCTCCGCAGGTGACCGCAGACTCCAGGGTGAGTGGCGGCGTCGCGAGGCTGCTCCGCGCGACCGCCGTGCGGGGCCGCCGCGACCGGCGTTGACCACCGCCCCCCACCGCTCCCCCACGAGCGGTTCGCCTCGGCCTTCCTGAGAGGACCGTATGAAAAGCAGACTGCTCGCCTTCATCGCCGGAGCCGGCGCCGCCGTCATCGCCGCAGCGGGAACCGCGGTCGGTGCCGGCCCCCAGGCCGTCTCCGCCGTCGGGGCGCGTACCCCCGACTCGCCCGCCTACACCGTCAGTCTGACCAGCGACAGCACCGGCGCCAACTGGACCGGGCACGAGAGTGTCAGCTTCACCAACACCTCGGCCGACCCGCTGAACGAGGTGTACCTGCGGCTGTGGGACAACGCGCACGGCACCTGCTCGGCGATGCCGATCAAGGTCACCAACGTGACCGGCGGCACCGCAGCCGCCCCCACCGTCAACTGCACCGCGCTCAAGATCACCCTGCCGCAGCCGCTGGCCCAGGGGGAGCGCGCCAGTGTCGACTTCGACCTGGGCATCACCGTCCCGGTCGGCGCCGACCGGTTCGGCCGGGACGGCAAGTACAACTTCCTGGGCAACGCGCTGCCGGTGCTCGCGGTCAAGGACGCTTCCGGTTGGCACCTCGATCCGTACACCAACAACGGTGAGTCCTTCTACTCCCTGGCGTCCGACTTCACCGTGACGCTGGATCACCCCTCGACCCTCTCCGTGCCCGCCACCGGCACCTCGGTGGACACTCCCGGCTCCGCCGGCCGCACGGTCACCACGGCCACCGCGAGCAAGGTCCGGGACTTCGCCTGGGCGGCCGGACCGTTCACCAAGATCTCCGGGACCTCCGCCGCCGGGGTCAAGGTGAACGTCTACTCGGCGGGCGGCATCAGCTCCTCCAGCGCCCAGGCCATGCTGAACACCTCCACCTCGGCGGTGGACGCGCACGCCCAGCGGTTCGGCGCCTACCCGTACCAGGAACTGGACGCGGTGCTGGACAACAACTTCTGGTTCGGAGGCATGGAGTACCCGGGGTTCGTGCTCGACCTGGTCAGCACCACCGCGCTGACCCATGAGATCGGCCACCAGTGGTTCTACGGGATCGTCGGCGACGACGAGTACAACAACCCCTGGCTGGACGAGGCGTTCACCGACTACGCCACCGACCTGGCCCTGGGCAAGACCGGCTCCGGCTGCTGGAACAACGTCTCCTGGGCCTCGCCCGACGAGAAGATCACCAACTCGATGGCCTACTGGGACGCCCACTCCTCCCGGTACTCCACCGTCGTCTACGGCTACGGCAAGTGCAGCCTGCACGACCTGCGGCGGGTGGTGGGTGACACCGCGATGACCAAGCTGCTGCGCGACTACGCGCAGGGACACTGGTACGGGGTCTCCACCACCGCCGAGTTCAAGGCGGCGGCGCAGGCCACCACCAGCACCGACCTGACCACCTTCTGGCAGCAGCACCGCATCGAGGGCTGACCCGGCCCCACCGGTCCCGCGCGGTACGGGCGGGCGGCCTCAGCGCCGCCCGCCCGCTCGTGCGCCACCGCCCGGGTACACGGCGCACGGCGGGCTCTGCTGGGGCGTCGGGCCGGGACATCGGGGAGGGGCCCGGGGGGTGCGACCGCTCGTGAAATCCTGATGCCGCGCGCGCCGCAGGTGGCCGCGCGACCCGCCCCGCAACGTCAGGAGTGCGCGTGCCCCAGCGTGTTTCCCCCCTGCTCCGCCGGCCCGTGCTGCTGGCGGGCGCCGCCTGCGCCGTCGCCGGAGCCCTCGCGGGCGGACTCCTGCTGTACGGACCCTCCGGCGGCGACTCCTCCCAGCCCTCCGCGCGCACCGTCACCGGCACGCCCGCCCAGGTGGTGCCGCCGACCGCCAACGCCCGCTTCGACTACCAGATCGGTGGCCCCTACCGGCCCGCCGCCGCGGTCCGCGCGGTCTCCCGCGACCGCGCCGCCGAGCCGGCCCGCGGGCTCTACAACATCTGCTACGTCAACGCCTTCCAGGCGCAGCCCGACGAACTCCCCTGGTGGCGGGCGAACCACCCGGATCTGCTGCTGAAGGACGCCGCCGGCCGGCCGGTCATCGACAAGGACTGGGACGAGGTCCTCCTGGACACCTCCACCGCGGACAAACGCGAACGGCTGGCCGCCATCGTCGGCCGCTGGATCAAGGGCTGCGCCGCATCGGGGTTCCAGGCCGTGGAGCCCGACAACCTGGACAGCTACGACCGGTCCCAGGGGCTGCTCCGGCAGTCGGACAACGCGGCCTTCGCCCGGCTGCTGGCACACCGCTCCCACGCGGCGGGCCTGGCGATCGGTCAGAAGAACACCGCGGAGATGCTCGACCGGCGCGCCGCCATCGGTTTCGACTTCGCGGTCGCGGAGGAGTGCGGCCGGTACGACGAGTGCGGGGCGTACGCCAAGGCGTATCGCGACCGGGTCTTCGTCATCGAGTACCGGGACGCGGACTTCGCCAAGAGCTGCCGCCTCTGGGGCGACCGCCTCTCGATCGTCCGCCGGGACGTGGACGTCACCTCGAAGGGTGCGGCCGGATACCGGTTCGCCGACTGCTGAGGGGCAGGACCGAGAGCGGCGATCGGGCGGCGTCCAGCCCTGCTGTCAAGGGGGAATTCCCCCGCGATCACCGACCAGGCAGCCGCATGGTGGGGCAGGAGTCCGACTTCTAGCGTCAGGGACGCACTGAAGTTCGACCCGAGGAGCACCATGCGCATCCCGTCCAGTACCGCTCTCGGCCTGGGCCTGGCCGGCTTACTCGCCGCCGCCGTACCCGCCGCCGCGGCCCCCGAGCCGGCCGCCCGGCCCGCGCCGGCCCCGCGCCAACAACCCCTCGACTGGGGGCCCTGCTCCGCCGCGCAGAAGGAGCTGAACGCGGCGGGCGCGGAGTGCGCCAAGGTGACCGTCCCGCTCGACTACGCCGACCCCGGCGGCCGCACGATCCGGATCGCCATCTCCCGCATCAAGGCCGCGTCCGGGGCCAAGCGGCGCGGCATCCTGCTGTCCAACCCCGGAGGTCCGGGCGGCACCGGCCTCGCCGGCACCCTGGCGCTCCGCCCGGCGCTGCGCGAGGTGGCGGACGAGTACGACCTGATCGGCTTCGACCCGAGGTTCCTCGGCGAGAGCACCCCCGTCCGCTGCGCCCCGGCCCGGCCGGCGCCGCCGCCCGGTCCGGTCACCAGCCCGCGCCGCGACTTCGACGCCTCGGTCGCCTCCGCGCGGGACGCCGCACGGCGCTGCCAGGAGTACGGGGACAACGCGGAGTTGCTGCCGCACGCCTCGACCCGGAACGTGGCCCGGGACATGGACGCCGTCCGGGCCGCGCTGGGCGAGTCCCGGCTCTCCTACTACGGCGTCTCCTACGGCGCCGACCTGGGCGCCGTCTACACCCAGCTGTTCCCCGGCCGCACCGACCGTATGGTGATCGACTCCTCCACCGACCCGGCCGCCACCCAGTACGAGCTGTTCCAGCGGGCGGGCGCGCCCCTGGAGGCGGGGCTGGACGAGTGGGCCGGATGGGCCGCCCGGCATCACGGCACCTACCGGCTCGGCGCGACCGGGGCCCAGGTGCGGGCCACCGTGCAGGGGCTGCTCGGCCAGGCCGAGCACCGGCCGATCGCCGTGGCCGGGCAGCGGCTGAACGCCCCCGTCCTGCGGCTGCTGCTCAGGCAACTGGTGCAGCACCAGGAGAACGATCCGGCGCTGGCCTCCGTGGTGCGCGATCTGGTCGACGCCGCCGCCGGCCGGCCGATCGAGCCCGGACCGGAGCTCACCGCCCTGCTGGAACTGCTCAATTCGCCGGAGTTGGGCGACAGCATGGTGGGTGGGGCGCTGTTCATGTGCGGTGATGGCGGCTGGCCGGCCGGCGGCTGGCCCAAGGACCCGGAGACCTACTGGCGCAACATCCAACGCAGCCGCGCCGACCAGCCGGTCTTCGGCCCAGTGGTCAACGACATGATCGCGCCCTGCGCGTTCTGGGGGACGGAGCCCCGGGAGCCGGGCACCGCCATCGGCAACGACGTACCGGTGCTGATGCTCCAGGCCCGCCGCGACAACAACGTGCCCTACGAGGGCGCCCTGGCCCTGCACCGCAGGCTCACCGGGTCCCGCCTGGTCACCGCGGACATTCGCTCGCACGGCGTCTACGGGCGGGCCATCGACGGCCATGAGCCGGTGCCCTGCGCCGACCAGGCCGTCAACGCCTACCTGCGCGGCGGAACCCTGCCCGCCCAGGACATCGAGTGCGCCCCGACGGGAGCGGCCCGGTGAGCGCGCGGGGGCCGGTGCTGAGCCGGCGTACCGGTGTGGCCGCCGCCGCTGCCCTCCTGGTGGGCACCGGCACCGGCACCGGCACCGCTTCCGCCGCGCCGAGCGGCGCCGCCGAGGCACCGGCCGGCGGGCGGCTCCAGGCCGATACGGACG
This sequence comes from Streptomyces palmae, assembly GCF_004684805.1. Taxonomy (GTDB): domain Bacteria; phylum Actinomycetota; class Actinomycetes; order Streptomycetales; family Streptomycetaceae; genus Streptomyces; species Streptomyces palmae. Next base: position 1,054 of record NZ_SRID01000174.1, on the reverse strand, counting down.
CGATCCGCGCCACCGGCGCCACCGGCGTCCTCGCCGAGGTGGGCACCGCCCGGCGGCGTACCGTCGCCCGGGCCGGCACCGCCGCGGTGGGCACCGGCCACCCGGTGCCCTGGGACGCCTATTACCGCATCGGCAGCGACACCAAGACGTTCACCGCCACCGTCGTCCTCCAGCTGGCCGGCGAGGGCCGACTGGCACTGACCGACACCGTCGAGCGGTGGCTGCCGGGTCTGGTACGAGGCCAGGGCCACGACGGCCGCCGGGTCACCGTCGCCAACCTGCTCCGCCAGACCAGCGGCCTGGGCGACTACCTCACCGCGGCGGACGGCGACATCCTCACCCCCGAGGGCTATCTCCGGACCCGCTTCCGGTCCTCCTCCCCGCGCGAGCAGGTGGCGGCGGCCCTGAGCCGGCCCCCGCTGTGGCTGCCGGACGCCACCGACCCGGCGGAGGAGCGGCGCTGGGGCTACTCCAACACCAACTACGTGCTGCTGGGGCAGATCATCGAGGAGGTCACCGGTCACCCCTGGGCGCAGGAGGTGCACGAGCGGCTCATCGGGCCGCTCGGGCTCCGGCACACCCTCATCCCGGGCGGCTCGGCATACGTACCCCAGCCGACCGCGACCGCGTACACGGGCTTCCCCGGCAGCCCGCGGTTGATCGACACCTCGCTGACCACCGGTGGCGGCGCGGACGGCGGAATCATCAGCACCACCCGCGATCTGACCGTCTTCCTCCGCGCGCTGCTGGGCGGCCGGTTGCTGCGCCCCGCCCAGTTCGAGGCGATGCGGCGGACCGTGGCGGCGGACGACTGGATACCGGCCGAGGGCGTGCGCTACGGCATGGGCATCGCCTGGCGGCCCGGCGGGCCGAGGGGCGAGGGCATCTGGTTCCACGGCGGCACCCACCTGGGCATGGCCTCGGAGAGCGGTGTCTCGGCGGACGGCAGCCGGGCCGCGGCCGCCGCCGTCTTCACCGTGCGCTTCGGCGACGCCCGGGGCGAGGCCCAGGCGAAGGCGGCGCTGCGCCTGGTCGACAACGCCCTGCGGGCGGG
>NZ_SRID01000173.1 GCF_004684805.1 Streptomyces palmae | reverse complement strand
CCGGTAATCCCGCCCGCACCGCGAGCTGCCCCCGGCCCGGGTGATCCCGCACCGCACCGCACCGCACCGCAGCGCACCGCAGCGCGAGCCGGCCCCCGGCCCTGCCGGTCTCGCGCGGCCCGCATCGTGGGGTGAACCCCGGCCCGATCCCCCGCGCACCGCGAGCAGGGACCGAGGCCGCCGCGTTCGCCACCCGGGGTCGCGGGTGGCGGAACGTCGAGGGGTGGGGCCGCACGGGGGCCCTTACCGTCGGAGGCATGACGCGTCAGGCGCGGCCCGGTGACGGGGATCCGGAGGACGAAACCCCTGGCCGCGGTCTGCCCGCGGCGGGCGGGCTCAGCTCGGCGGAGGTCGCCGAGCGGGTGGCTCGGGGCGAGGTCAACGACGTACCGGCGCGCTCCTCGCGGTCGCTCACCGAGATCGTCCGGGCCAATGTGCTCACCCGGTTCAACGCGATCATCGGCGTGCTGTTCCTGATCATCCTGGTCGTCGGGCCGATCCAGGACGGACTCTTCGGGTTCGTCATCGTGGCCAACACCGCGATCGGCATCGTCCAGGAGCTGCGCGCCAAGCGGACCCTGGACAACCTGGCGGTGATCGGCGAGGCCAGACCGACGGTGCGCCGCGACGGCGCACCGGTCGAGCTGCCCACCTCCGAGATCGTGCTGGGCGATCTGATCGAGCTGGGCCCCGGGGCCAAGGTGGTGGTGGATGGCGAGGTGGCCGAGGCGGACGGCCTGGAGGTCGACGAGTCACTGCTCACCGGCGAGGCCGACCCGGTGCTCAAGAAGCCCGGGGACACCGTGATGTCCGGCAGCTTCGTGGTGGCCGGCGGTGGGGCCTTCACCGCCACCAAGGTGGGCCGCCAGGCGTACGCGGCCCAGCTCGCCGAGGAGGCCTCCCGGTTCACCCTGGTCCACTCCGAGCTGCGCAGCGGCATCAGCCTGATCCTCAAGTACGTGACCTGGATGATGCTGCCGACCGCGGTGGGCCTGATCATCAGCCAGCTGGTGGTGGAGGGGCACGACTGGCGGGAGGCGGTGCGCCGGATGGTGGCCGGCATCGTGCCGATGGTCCCGGAGGGGCTGGTGCTGCTCACCTCGCTCGCCTTCGCGGTCGGGGTGATCCGGCTGGGCCGCAGGCAGTGCCTGGTGCAGGAGCTGCCCGCGATCGAGGGGCTGGCCCGGGTGGACGTGGTCTGCCTGGACAAGACCGGCACGCTGACCGAGGGCCGGATGGACCTCACCGAGCTGCGTCCGCTGGGCGGCGCGCGGGAGGAGGAGCTGCGCGCGGTGCTCGGCGCGCTGGGGTCCGCGGACCCGCGCCCCAACGCCAGCCTGCTGGCCATCATCGAGGCATGTCCGGCCGAGCGGGGGTGGGAGACCACCGGGACCCTGCCGTTCTCCTCGGCCCGCAAGTACAGCGGCGCCGCCCTGCGCGCACCGGCCGGCGAGCCGGACGGCGCCTCGTCCGGCAGCTGGCTGCTGGGCGCCCCCGATGTGCTGCTGCCGCCCGGTGACCCCGCGCTGGCCGGGGTCGAGGAGCTCAACGCGCGGGGGCTGCGGGTGCTGCTGCTGGCTCGTACGGACCGGGCGCTGGACGATCCGCGGGTGGCAGACGGGGCGCGGGGCGCGGCGCTGGTGGTGTTGGAGCAGCGGCTGCGCCCGGACGCCGCGGACACCCTGCGCTACTTCGCCGAGCAGCGGGTGGCCGCCAAGGTGATCTCCGGGGACAACGCGGTCTCGGTGGGCGCGGTCGCCGGGAAGCTGGGGATGCCGGGGGCGGAGCGCCCGGTGGACGCCCGGCGGCTGTCCGCCGAGCCGGAGGCGATGGCGGCCGAGGTGGAGCGGGGGACGGTCTTCGGGCGGGTCACCCCGCGGCAGAAGCGGGACATGGTCGGGGCGCTCCAGACGCGCGGCCACACCGTGGCGATGACCGGCGACGGGGTCAACGACGTGCTGGCGCTCAAGGACGCGGACATCGGGGTGGCCATGGGCGCGGGCAGCGAGGCGACCCGGGCGGTGGCGCAGATCGTGCTCCTGGACAACAGCTTCGCCACCCTGCCCTCGGTGGTCGCCGAGGGCCGCCGGGTGATCGGCAACATCGAGCGGGTGGCCAACCTGTTCCTGGTCAAGACCGCGTACTCGGTGCTGCTGGCGGTGCTGGTGATCTGCGCCCGGGTGCCGTATCCGTTCCTGCCCCGGCATCTGACGCTGCTGTCCACGCTGTCCATCGGGGTGCCGGCGTTCTTCCTGGCGCTGGCTCCGAACCTGGAGCGGGCGCGGCCCCGGTTCGTCCACCGGGTGATGCGCTACTCGATCCCGGCCGGGCTGATCGCCGGCACGGCCACCTTCACCACGTATCTGCTGGCCCGGTCCTACTACACCGGGCCGGGTGCCAAGGACGCCGAGACCAGCGCGGCGACGCTGACGCTCTTCCTGATCTCGCTGTGGGTGCTGGCGATCATCGCCCGGCCGTACACCTGGTGGCGGGTGACCCTGGTGCTGGCGATGGCGCTGTGCTTCCTGATCGTCCTGGTGACCCCGTGGCTCCAGCGCTTCTTCGCGTTGAAGCTGGTGGGGACCACGATGCCGTGGACGGCGGCGGGCATCGCGCTGGTCGCGGGGGCGGTGCTGGACCTGGTCTGGCGCTGGATCACCGCCCGGGGGGAGAGGCCGGCTCGCGCGCTCCCCCGCGGGTAGTACCCGGAACCACGCGGTGGTGGTGCCGGGTACTGCCCGTCATCGGCTGTACTTCACCGGACGCCTCGCGGGACGCCCTTCACCGGACGTCCCGTCCGGCGTCTTTCGTGCCACGCCTCAGCGGACGTCCACGAAGTCGCCGGTGGCGGTGGCCGGGGCGGTGGTGGACAGGCCCGCCCAGGTGTAGCGGTAGTAGCCGTCCACGGACGCGGTGACGGTGGTCTTCAGCGCGCCGTTGGTGCCGGACTTCACGTTCTTGACGTCGACGTACTTGGTGCTGCCCTTCTTGCGGAACTGCAGCTTGACCGACTGGTCCTTGACGCCGACGTACTTCTGGTACCCGATCCGCCAGTCGGCGCGGCTGAGGGTGCCGGTGACGGTGATGGTCCTGCCCTTCTTCACCGGCTCCGGGGAGGCGTTGACGGTCAGCTTGGCGTGCCGCTGCACCTTGAAGCTGCCGGCCTTCTCGCTGGTGAAGAAGTCGCCGTCCTTGGCGTCGGCCCAGGCGTCCACGTACCAGGTGCCGGCCGGGCTGTTGTCGTAGAAGTCGGCGCGCGGGTCGAAGGTGAACTTCGCCGTGCAGGTCGAGGTGGTGTCGTTCACCGCGGTGCACACGGGACGGGAGTTGGGCTGCGCGAAGCCGTACGCCGGACCCTCCAGGTCGAGGACGCTGAGGCCCTTGATGCCCGAGTTGTCGCGGGCGGTGACGGAGACGGAGAAGGTCGTGGCATGAGTGGTGTCCACGACGACCGGCTTGCCGCCGTTGACCACGACCTTGCTGATCACGGTGTCGCCGTAGCCGTCGGCCTGGGCGGCGGGCGCGGCCAGACCGATCAGGCCGGCCGCCGCCGCGGTGGCGGTGAGTACGGCCATGGTGGTGCGCTTGGTCATCTGTTCCCCCACGGGATGACGAGACACTGCCCGGTTCATTCGGTCATGACCTCGACAGTGTCGGTTTCGGCGTCACCCTACGATCTTCACCACAAGTTCACAACAATTGCGACATGCACCCAACCGGCACCCAGCCTGCACCTGACGCCACGTCATGTCCGAGGGGCTGCGGGCGAGTCCGAACCCGCCTCCCCGGCCCCGCGGGTGCGCAGAGGTGTGCCCCGGGGCGCACCTCTGTGCGCCCCGGGGCACGGTGGGTGGCTCGCGCCTGTCAGTCGAACCAGCGCGCCTGGGCCAGTTCCTCGGTGCGGGTGGGGTCCTCCAGGAGGGCGGCGGCCTCGAAGCGGCGGTGCCAGTGGCCGGCGGCCCAGGCGAGACCCGCGGCGACGCCCTCCAGGGTGGCGGCGTGCAGCACCCCGTCGGGGGTGCGGCGCCAGTCCAGTTCGACGCCGGCCACCACCAGCTCCTCGTGCTCCACATAGGAGGTGGGGGCGCCCGGCAGCAGCACCCGCACCGCGTCCGGGACCTCGCGCGGCTCTCCGCCGCCTGGCACCCCGGCGTCCGCGTACAGCTCACCGAGCCGGCGCACCTGGAACAGTTCGGCCAGATCGGCGGCGGCCGACGGGCGGACCGGCAGCAGCGGCAGGCCGGCGGCGAGCGGGACCAGATCGGGGGCGTCGGCCACCACCGCCTCGGCGGCGTCCACCACCGCCACCCGCCCGTCGAGGACCGCGCGCAGCTCGTCGGGGAGGGTGACCTGCTCCGGGTCCAGCTCGGCCAGCAGCCCGTAGAGCGCGTGCAGTTGGGGCGCGGTCACCGGGCGGTCCGGGTCGGCCAGCCGGGACAGCAACTCGGCGGCGCCGCCCGGCTCGCCCAGCAGCGCGACGGCCGAGGTGCGCACCCCGAGTGCGCGCAGCACCTGCTCGTCCTCGAAGCCGGTGGCGTCCGCGGCCTCGTAGAGCCCGTGCAGCAGCGGGTCGCCGCCGGCCGCGCGCAGTCCGGCCGGGCGCCGGCCGTCCAGTACCGGGTGGCCGCGCAGCCACCAGGCGGTGTACGGGCGGACGGTCTCGGTGGTGCCGTCCGGCAGCAGGATCCGCACCGGGGTGGTGAGCGCGTCCCGCAGCGGCGGCCGGGCCAGCATGGCCAGCGCGCGCGGCCAGGCGTCGTCGGCCACCAGGTCCAGGTCGCGCACCGCGATGATCTCGGTGGCGACCGGCGGGACCGGGGTGTCCGGCAGCCGGTCGAGCAGGTCCTCGCACCACACGTCGACCGCGTCCAGCAGCCCCGCGTCGTCCGGTTCTGCGAAGTCGCCCTCGCGCGGCTCCAGTTCGTCCGGGTCGAGCACCACATCGGTGGCGCGGACCAGCTGGAACCCGGCCAGCACGCCCACCGCGGTCAGCGGCTGCTCGCCCCAGCGCTCGGCGAGTTCGGGGTCGCACAGCGGGAGTTCGCCGGGCACGATCACGGCTTCGAAGTCGCTGCCGGGCAGTACGAGTTCGCCGGCCGGCACCAGCTCGCCGTCCTCGTCGGGCAGCGCCAGGGCGGCCAGCCAGGGCTCGTCGCCGGGGGCCAGCGCGGCGTCCCTGGCCAGGCCCAGTACGGTCTCGGCCAGCTCCTCGGCGTCCAGGCCCGCCCCGCCGGGGCCGTCGAAGCCGTCGTACCAGCTCTCCTCGGCATCCAGCGAGGCGGCGACCGCGGCCCGCACCTGCGGGGTGGTCAGCACGGCCCGCGGGGTGGCCGGGGTGGCGCCCAGCTTCTCCAGCAGCGGGTGCGCGGCGTCCGGGTGCGCGACCTTGAGGCCGAGCCGGGACAGCGCGCCGTGCCGGTCGCCGTCCCCGCCGCCCTCGCCGCTCTCCTCGCGGGTGCCGGTCGGCAGCGGCAGCAGCACCTGCCGGGGCCCGATGGCGGTCCGTACGCCGGCGCCCTCCTCCGCGCCGCCGCCGGCCAGCGGCACCGGCAGGCCGCTGAGCCGCTCCGGGTCCACCCCGGCGAGCGAGTCGTACAGCCGCCACCACCAGGCGGGCGAGCGCTCCACCCCGGCCAGCCGGTCGATCAGCTCGCCCAGCGGCACCCGGGCCACCTCCAGGGCGCGCAGCTCGGGCCGGCGCTCCAGGCCCGCGGGCAGCAGCGCCGGGAACAGCTCGGCCAGCACCCGTACGGTCTCCGCGCCCGCGCCCTCCACCAGCTCGGCGTCCACCGGGCGCAGCGCGTACGGCTCGCCGTCGGCCCCGCCGAACGCCAACTCCTCCGGCCAGGCGCCCGGGGCCGGCTCATCGGCCTCCAGCCGCGTCGCGTACGGCGTGCCACCCGCCGCCGAGTCGGCCGGCGCCGCCGCGCTCGGCAGGAAGGCCACCCGGGGCAGCCGCTCCAGGATGCCGCGGCGCAGCGCGCCGTCGAGCTCGCCCCGGCCCAGCGGGCCCGGCACCAGGTCGATGGTGCCCACCCCCACCGGATGCCAGTCGCGCAGCAGCGCGGCGTAGACCTCGGCGGCGCGCTCCGCCAGGAAGTCGGTGAGCGGGCCGGGCGCGGCGTGCCGGCGGGTCGGCTCCAGGGGGAAGGAGGCGATCAGCAGCGCCGGCAGGCCCAGGGGCTCGTCGGTGGGGGTGGGCGCGTGCACCACGGGCGCGGTGCCGGGACGTACCGGGGCGCCCTCGGAGTCCACCGGCACCGCCCAGGTCACCGACCACTGGGGACGCAGTCGCTCCTCGACCGGGCGGTCCGCCAGCAGCGCCGGGTCCAGCCGCCCGCCGGCCCGCTCGGTACGCCAGCGGGTGACGCCCCGCGGAGCGGCGCTGTCCTCGATCAGGACATACGGGCCGTCCTCGCGGCGGCGCAGGGTGCGGACGCCCTCCGGGGTCTCCACCACCACCTCGGCGAGCCCGGGCAGGGTCAGCGGCAGCGCGTCGTCGACACCGGCGAGCAGCCGGCGCGCCAGGTCCTCGGCGGCGCCGTCGCGCAACGGCAGCACCACCACCGTGTCGTACCCCTCGGGCGCGGTGCCGGCGGCGGGCAGCGGCAGGCGCAGCAGCGGTACGTGCCCGTCGCGGCGGCGCAGTTCGTCGGCGAGTCCGGCGCTGTCCCGGGATGCCTCCTGGGCCAGCTCGCGCGCCTCGGCCAGCGCCCAGCGGACGCCCCCGGTGCGGCCGACCACGGCGGGTTCGTCGCTGACCGCCAGCACGGCCGCGAAGCCGACCCCGAAGCGGCCCACCGGTCCCGCGCCGTCCCCGGGGCCGGCCGCGCCCTCCCCGGGTTCCTCGCGCTTGGCGGAGGCGCGCAGGGTGGCCAGCGACTCGACCCCGGCGGCGTCCAGCGGGGCGCCGGTGTTGGCGGCGGCCAGTACGGCGGGGGTGTCCTCGCCGGCCGGGTGGAGGGTGAGCCGCAGCCGCCCCGGCACTCCGGCGCGGGCGGCGGCGTCGGCGGCGTTCTGCGCCAGCTCCACCACCAGCCGGTCGCGGTATCCGCCGAGCGCGAGATCCTCCTCGGCGTTGGCGTCCTCGCGGAAACGGGCGGGCGAGGCCGCCCACGCGTCCAGCACGCCGCGCCGCAGCCGCGCGGTCCCGAACGGGTCCGCGTCCTCGGTCACGCTCCGCACCATCGCCGTGCTGCCCACGATCGCCTCCGGGTTCTGGATCACTGTTCCGGCCCCCGCGCGAGCCCCGCCCGCGCGCACCGCCTGCCGCGAACGTACCGCCCATTCGATCGTGCGCTCGCCCCGCCCCTGAGCGACAGGGGGCTGAACTGCGATTTCCTCGCCCGAGTCGGCGGACGGGGGGTGGCCGGGAACGGGCCGTCCGCGCCGCCGGGGCCGGCCCCGGGTGCGCCCTCCGAGCCGCCCTGGTGCCGCGCACGCCGGAAGCCGTGCGGAGGGAGGTCTCCCGGGAGCAGCGCGGCCGGGCGGGTCACGGGGCCCGCACCCTCGCCACCTTCACCGCGAGGACGCCGAGCAGGACCGGGCCGTCCGTGCCGTCGGCGGCCGTCCGCACTGTCCATTACGTCATCAAATCTGACAGCTGGTCCGATGTGTTGGTGTGCCCGCGTGTTGTGGGAGGGAAGGCCGAGTGATCGGACGTGGCCGGTCAAGCTCACGGATCGGGGGACCTGCCCGAAACGGTTGACGCAAGGAGCACGTACATGGGTCCTGAACACAGGGCGGCTTCGCTGCTCGGGCCACTGGTCCGGGACGGCTCCAGGAAGGCCGGAATGCTCGTCTCGCTCGCACTGGTGGTGGCCGCCGGGATCGCCTCCCCCGCCGCAGCGGCGAGCATGTCCGCGCCCACGGCCGGCTCCTACGGCGGTGGCGGCTGCGGCACGCACTCCCACCACACCGCGCACGGCGGCCCTCACAAGAAGCGGCACAAGGGCGAGCGCAAGGAGAGCCGCAAGGGCGACCACCGGTGCAAGGGCGGCAAGGTCCGGCCCGGCCCGCCCGGACCACCCGGACCGGAGGGACCACAGGGGCCGGAGGGACCGGAGGGGCCGGAGGGACCGGAGGGACCGCCCGGGCCGGAGGGACCCGAGGGGCCGCCCGGACTGAACGGGCCGGAGGGACCGCAGGGGCCGGAGGGGCCACCTGGAGCCACGGGTGCCACGGGTCCGGCGGGTGCTGCCGGTGCCACCGGCGCCACGGGTCCGGCGGGTCCGGAGGGTCCTGCCGGAGCCACCGGCGCCACGGGTCCGGCGGGTCCGGAGGGTCCTGCGGGTCCTGCCGGAGCCACCGGCGCTACGGGAGCCACGGGACCGATCGGGCCCGAGGGGCCGCCCGGACCGGAAGGCGTGCCCGGACCGGAGGGACCGGCCGGCCCCACCGGAGCGACAGGCCTGACCGGACCCGAAGGCCCGCCCGGAGCCACCGGAGCGGAAGGCCCACCCGGACCGGAAGGCCCGCCCGGAGCCACCGGAGCGGAAGGCCCGCCCGGACCGGAGGGACCGGCCGGCCCCACCGGAGCGACGGGCCTGACCGGACCGGAAGGCCCGCCCGGAGCCACCGGAGCGGAAGGCCCACCCGGACCCGAAGGACCGCCCGGACCGGAGGGGCCGCAGGGGCCGCCCGGAGAGTTCGTCGTCGTCGAGCAGCCGTGCTTCGACATCGACGCGGCGCAGACGACGGGGGACTACGACCTGCGGGCCGCGACGTCCTACGGTCGGTCGTTCGTGGGAATCCGCAGCAACACCGACGCCGGGGGCCCCGGCCCCTTCATCTGGACCGACCTGAGCATCCAGCCGGGCTTCTTCTACCAGGCCTGCGGTACGTCGATCCACGAACGCGGCCCGGCCGACGAGCCCCACCCGGTGTACATCGACATCATCACCAACTACGGGGAGGTCTTCGAGACCGAGTGCACCGTGGACCCGGCGGTACCTGCGCTGACCTGCGGCAATCCCTGGGTGCCGGTGACCTACCTGTAGCCGCCGGTACCCGCTGACCGGTCAACACGTCACGCAAGCGAGCCCGGGGCGCACGCCACAAGCGCGCACCCCGGGCCCGTACGGTCACGGCAGGTGCGCCGCATCGGGCGCACGCCTGACGATGCGCCGCCGGCAGGAAGGCGCGCCCCAAAGGGGCGCTGGGGTCCCCCCGGACGAAGTCCGGGGGAGAACTGCGCGACCAGCCACACCCAACCCGCGGCCGACGACACCCCCACGCACACCGCCCCGCCCCCGCAGGGCAACCCGTCAGGAGTGGCCCAGCTCCTCAGTAGGCATGTCCGGCTCGACCGAACCGCCGCCCCGCTCGGGGTGCAACGGCATCGGCTCGACTAGGGTCTCGTCCACGACCGGCTCGGCCGGCCGCGGTGGCTTGGGCATCACGGCCGCCTCCGAGTGCGCGCCGCAGCCGTAGGTCAGCGAGACCACCCGGCCGTCGGCGGGGCTGAACTCATTGGCGCACACCCCGAACGCCTGCTTCAGCGAACCGCTGAGCGGCATCAGGAAGCCGCAGCTCACGCAGGGGGCGGGGGCGGCCTGGGCCATCGGGGTCTTGGCCCCGTACGCCTCGTCCCAGCGGTCGGCGGCGGAGTGCAGCCCGTACCGGGAGAGCACCCGGGCGCGCCGCATGCCCAGCTCCTCGGCGACGGCCGCGATGCTGCCGCGGGCCGGCACGGTGGGCTGGGCGGACGGCGGGCCGGCGGACACGTCCGCGTCCTCGACGTCGACCAGCTGTTCCATCTCCTCGGAGACGACGGCGTTCGGCGGCGGGGTGTCCTCGCCGGTGTAGCCGGGCTCCAGGCGCAGGTCCTCGGACTGGGTGGGCAGCAGGTCGCCGGGGCCGAGGTCGCCCGGGCGCAGCCGCTCGCTCCACGGCACCCACTCGGGCGCCAGCATCGCGTCGGGGCCGGGCAGCAGCACCGTCTCGTCGAGGGTCACGGCCTTGGCGCGGGAGGCGCGGGCCACCGTGACGGCCCAGCGCCAGCCGCGGTAGCCGGGCTCATGGCACTCGAAGAGGTGTGTGACGACGCGGTCTCCGTCGGCGACGGCGGCGATATGGTCGCCGACCGCCCCGGGGAGCGCGGCGGCCTCGGCCGCCTCGCGGGCGAGATCGACGGCCTCGGCGCACAGGCGGTCCGGGGTACGGCTTCGCATCGCAGCACTCACAAGAATCGATTCTCTCCTACGCCGTCTCACGAGTGCGCCATCCAGACGGCCGGAACGGCGGACGGAGCGGACCGGAGGACCGCGTCGACGTCCGCGCCCGTACGGCCTCGGGCGCACCTAGTACGTCCCATTCTGAGGGATGAAGACTCGGCGCGTGGCCAGGAACGACCGCTGCTGACGCGTTGAGCACGCTACCTTGTCCCGCGCCATGGGCCCCACCCCCTGTCCACGATGCTCCTCGCGACACGCCGTCAGTACGCCATACCGGGGCCGTTCGACTCGGCCGGGCCCGACCTTCCGTACGCACACGCCCACCCGGGCAAATGGAACAGATCATTCCGGATGGGTCCGGAAAGGCTGACGCGGATGCCCGGTTGGCGCGAACATGGTCGGGTGAGGGTACCGGTGAAGAGCGCCATGAGCTCCGGCGAGCGTGTCCGGCCGCCCGGGTGGGGCCGGAAGCTCGGCCGAGTGCTGCGCAACCCGTTCACCGCGACCGGCCGCAGCATCCGCCGGGCCACCCACGCGCAGGGCGCCGGCGAGTCCGGCCTGGGCAAGCTGATCGAGCTGCACGCCGTGAACTCGGCCGGCGACATGATGATCACCATCGCGCTCGCCTCCACGGTCTTCTTCTCCGTGCCCACCGACGAGGCACGCGGCCGGGTGGCCCTCTACCTGGCCATCACCATGGCCCCGTTCGCACTGCTGGCGCCGGTGGTCGGCCCGCTGCTGGACCGGCTCCCGCACGGCCGACGGGCCGCGATGGCCACCTCGATGCTGGCCCGCGCGGTACTGGCGCTGCTCATGTCCACCACCGTGGCGAGTGCCGGACTGGAGCTGTATCCGGCGGCCCTGGGCGTCCTGGTGGCCTCCAAGGCGTACGGGGTGGTCCGCTCGGCCGTGGTGCCCCGGCTGCTGCCACCCCGCTTCTCCCTGGTGAAGGCGAACTCCCGGGTGACCCTGTCCGGGTTGCTGGCCACCGGTCTGGCCGCGCCGCTGGGCGCGGCGCTGCACAAGGTCGGCGGACCGGAGTGGCCGCTCTACGGCGCCTGCGTGATCTTCTCGCTGGGCGCCTTCCTCTCCTTCACCCTGGGCCCCAAGGTGGACTCCGCGAAGGGCGAGGCCCGGGCCCGGCTGACCACCGGCGAGCACCACCTCCTCCGGCCGCTCGCCCCGGAGCGGAGCCGGCCCGGAGCCGAACCGTCCGCCGACCGGTCGGGAGCCGAACCGTCCGCCGACCGGCCGGGAACCGGACCACCCGCCGACCGGCCGGAGGCCGAACCGTTCGCGGAGGAGGTCGAGCAGGCCACCGGGGGCGGCGCCAGGTCCAAGCGGCCGGGGCTGCGCACGGTGGGGCCCTCGGTGCTGCTCGCCCTCCAGGCGTGCGCCTCGCTCAAGTCGCTCTCCGGGTTCCTCACCCTCTTCCTCGCCTTCCTGCTGCGCGAGCATCCGATCGGCGGGCTGAGTCCCGAGGTGTCGCTGGGCCTGGTGGCGGTGGCGGCCGGCGTCGGCAACGCGCTGGGCACCGCGGTCGGCGCCTGGCTGCGTTCGCGGGGCCCGGAACGGATCATCGTGGTGGTGCTGTCCGGCGCGCTGACGGTGCTGGCCCTCTCCACCATCCTGTACGGCGCGGTGCTGGTGGCGGCCGTGGCGGCCACCGCCGGCATCGCCCAGGCACTGGCCAAGCTGTCGCTGGACGCGCTGATCCAACGGGACGTACCGGAGGCGGTCCGCACCTCCGCCTTCTCGCGCTCGGAGACCACCCTCCAGCTGGCCTGGGTGGTGGGCGGCGCGATCGGCATCTCGCTGCCGCTGAACGGAGTACTCGGCATGTCGGTGGGCGCCGCGCTGATCGCCCTGGGCGCGGCCACCACCGTACGGGGGCTGCTGAGCGCCGCCCGGCGCGGCTCGCCGTACCCCCGCGTGGCATGAACGGAACGGCCGGGTAGCCTGCCCGCATGACCGCTGCGTTGTTTTCCCGGGGCAAGGCCAGTCGTGCCGCTGCCGCCGCCTGTGCCGTGACCCTGGGGCTTGTCGCCCTCACCGCCTGCGACAAGCCGACTCCGCTGGCGACCGTCACGGTCGGCTCCACGACCAAGACCGCCGAGGCCACCAAGGGCTGCTTCGACGAGGACAAGAAGCTGTCCCAGAGCAAGCTCAAGGAGTGCCTCAACAAGGACACCGGGAAGACCATCAAGGTGCAGCCGGGCCAGCGGGTCGGCATCGGCGTGGACCCGAAGATCGCCGAGTACGGCTGGATCGCGGCGACCGCCTCCTCCCCGCTGATGGGCAAGCCCAGCAAGGAGACCTACCGCTCCTTCGACGGCGAGTCGCTGTTCGTGCAGAAGAACCCGCTGGGCCAGGCCGAGACCGTGCCGGAGGTCAACCTCGCGGTCGTCCAGATCGACGAGAACGGCGGCGCGAAGGGCGTCTGGCACTTCAAGCTCAAGCTGGAGTCCTGACGAGCCCCCAGCACCACCCCGCGCCCGGCGGCCCCAGCGGCCCCGGGCCGGAATCCGTGCGCCGCGTGCCGCCCGGCCCGGAGACCGTCCGCCGGGTGCCGCCGCCCGAGTCGGAGACCGTCCGCCGCGTGCTGGTCATCACCGCGGTCGCCGCGGAACGCGACGCGGTGGTCACCGGGCTGCGCGCGGCGGCGGAGTCGACCCACGGGCCGGCTGCGCCGGCGGCCGACCCCGCCGCGGCGGTCGCGGACCACGCCCTGCTGATCGGCGATCGGGCCGAGCCGGTTGGCGATCGGACCGTCCGGACCACGTCGGTTGGCGATCGGACCGTGTCGGCTGCCGGCACGGCCTCGGCGGTCGCCGGCCGCGCCGGGTCGGTTGGCGGCCCCGCCCTGTCCGAAGACGGCCCGAAACTCCCCGCGTACGGCCCCACCCCGCGCGGAGGGGGTCTGGACCTGCCCGGGTACGGCCCGGGTCGGCTGGTACGCGCCCTCGCCGCCGCACGGTTCCCGGGTGCCGCCCCTGCCGCGCCGCGCCCCGGTGCCGCCCCTGCCGCGCCGCGCAACGGGGCGGCCCCTTCCGCGCCGCACCGCGGGGCCACCCCCTCCGGAGCGGCGCCCACCTGCGCCGAAGAGACCCCGGGCAGCCCGGCCCCCGCCTCCGGCCCGCCGCTCCCGCTCACCGTGGACGTGCTGGACGCCGGGGTGGGCCCGGCCGCCGCCGCCGCGGGTACCGCCACCGCGCTGGCCACCGCCGCCCTCCGGCAGGCCCCGTACCACCTGGTCGTCTCGGCCGGGATCGGCGGCGGCTTCCGGCACGCCCCACTGGGCTCCGTGGTGGTCGCCGACGCCATCGTGGTGGCCGACCTGGGCGCCGAGACCCCGGACGGCTTCCTGCCCGTCACCGAGTTGGGCTTCGGCACCGTGGCCCACCGGCCGCCCACCGCACTGGCGGAGGCCGCCGCGGAGGCGACCGGCGCGGTGTACGGAACGGTGCTCACCGTCTCCACCGTCACCGGCAGCGCCGAACGGGCCGCCGCACTCCGCACCCGGCACCCGGGCGCCGCCGCCGAGGCGATGGAGGGCTTCGGGGTGGCCGAGGCCGCCGCCGCCCACGGCCTGCCGGCACTGGAGGTACGTACCGTCTCCAACCCGGTGGGCCCCCGGGACCGCGCGGCCTGGCGGATCGGCGAGGCCCTGGACGCGCTGCGCGAGGCATTCCGCGCCCTGCCCGCGGTGCTGGCCGACCCCACCGCCCGGCTGGACACGGGCGAGCCGACGGATCCGCCCCCCGCGCCCGTGTCCGTCCCCGCGGCC
>NZ_SRID01000172.1 GCF_004684805.1 Streptomyces palmae | reverse complement strand
ATACCGGCACCGGGCCGCACCACCCTCCTGACCGGCGTACCGCAGGCCGCCTCCGCCACCGCCCGTCCGGCGTGCTTCCCCCAGCCCCCCTCGGCGGCCTCCACCGCGCCCCGCCCGCTGCCGGGTCTGACCCGGTTCAACGCGGCATCCCCGGCCGCCGCCGAGGCGGCCCTGCTGAGCTGCTGCGGATCCCGGAGCTGGGCGCGGCGGATCGCGACACACCGGCCGTACCCGGATCTGGAGTCACTGCTCGCCGCCGGGGACGAGGCCAGCTACGACCTGACCGCCACCGATCTGGCGGAGGCACTGGCCGGGGAGTCGGCCGGCCGGTCGCCGCTGACCTGGGTGCGCCGGCACCCGCCGTCCGGGGCGCGGAGCCGGCTGGCCGCGCACACCGCGCTGACCGCGGCCCATGCCGAGTACCAGCGCAGGTTCGGCCATGTCTTCCTGATCTACCTGGACGAGGTGGGGCCGGACGAGGTATTGGACGCCGTACTGGTAGGGATCCGCACTCGATTGGGTCACGAGAAGGAAACGGAGTCCGCGGTTGCCGCGGACGAACTGCGGCGAATCGCCCGGGGCCGGCTGGCCAGGCTGGCCACCAGCCCCTCCCGGCAGCCCGAAATCACCCAGTTTCACCTAGCTTGATAGGCCGTACGTGCCTGTTTGATCACACCTGAGGACCCCGCGCGAGCGAACCGACGACACGTCGCTACGATGGCGAGGGCCGGTGGACCGTACCCGGCCGGGCCAGACCGACAGAGAAGCCGGCAGGCCCCAATCCCCGCTCCCGGAGGGTTTTCCGTGCCGGCTGGAACGCTGTACCGCGGCCGGGAAGGAATGTGGTCCTGGGTGGCTCACCGAGTCACCGGCGTCCTCATCTTCTTCTTCCTGTTCGTGCACGTGCTCGACACCTCACTCGTCCGCGTATCCCCGAGCGCATACGACGACGTCGTCGCCACGTACAAGAACCCCATCGTCAACGTGATGGAGTACGGCCTCGTCGCCGCCATCCTGTTCCACGCGCTGAACGGCCTGCGGGTCATCGCCGTGGACTTCTGGTCCAAGGGCCCGAAGTACCAGAAGCAGATGCTCTGGTCCGTGGTCGGCATCTGGGTCGTCCTGATGGCCGGTGCCTTCTACCCCGTTCTGCAGCACACGCTGCGTGAGCTGTTCGGGAGCTGACGATGCCGACCGAGACTTCCTCCGTGAGCGACGTGAACACCGTGAACGACTCCGTCCGCCTGTACGACGTGGACAACCCGGCACCGCTGATCGAGCCGCCGCGGGCACGCACCAAGAAGACGCCGAAGGCGACCCGTACGAACTTCGAGATGTACGGCTGGCTGTTCATGCGCCTGTCCGGCGTCCTGCTGGTCGTGCTGGTCCTGGGCCATGTGCTGATCCAGCTGGTGCTGGACGGCGGCGTGAGCAAGATCGGCTTCGCCTTCGTGGCCGGCCGCTGGGCCTCGCCGTTCTGGCAGACCTGGGACCTGCTGATGCTCTGGTTCGCCACGCTGCACGGCGCGAACGGCCTGCGTACCGTCATCAACGACTACGCGGAGCGGGACAACACCCGCCTGTGGCTGAAGGGGCTGCTCTACTCGGCCGCCACCTTCACCATCCTGCTGGGCACGCTGGTGATCTTCACCTTCGACCCGAACATCCGCTAGTGCCCCGGGGCTGAGGTAATCACATGCAGATCCACAAGTACGACACCGTCATCGTCGGCGCCGGCGGCGCCGGCATGCGCGCCGCCATCGAGGCCACCAAGCGCAGCCGCACCGCCGTGCTGACGAAGCTCTACCCGACCCGCTCCCACACCGGCGCCGCCCAGGGCGGCATGGCCGCCGCCCTCGCGAACGTCGAGGAGGACAACTGGGAGTGGCACACCTTCGACACGGTCAAGGGCGGTGACTACCTGGTCGACCAGGACGCCGCGGAGATCCTGGCGAAGGAGGCCATCGACTCGGTCCTGGACCTGGAGAAGATGGGCCTGCCGTTCAACCGGACCCCGGACGGCACCATCGACCAGCGCCGCTTCGGCGGCCACAGCCGCAACCACGGCGAGGCCCCGGTGCGCCGGTCCTGCTACGCCGCGGACCGCACCGGCCACATGATCCTCCAGACGCTGTACCAGAACTGCGTCAAGGAGGGCGTGGAGTTCTTCAACGAGTTCTACGTCCTGGACCAGCTGATCACCGAGGTGGACGGCGTCAAGAAGTCCGCCGGCGTGGTCGCCTACGAGCTGGCCACCGGCGAGATCCACATCTTCCAGGCGAAGGCCGTCATCTACGCCTCCGGCGGCTGCGGCAAGTTCTTCAAGGTCACCTCCAACGCGCACACCCTCACCGGTGACGGCCAGGCCGCCGTCTACCGCCGGGGCCTGCCGCTGGAGGACATGGAGTTCTTCCAGTTCCACCCGACCGGCATCTGGCGGATGGGCATCCTGCTGACGGAGGGCGCCCGTGGTGAGGGCGGCATCCTCCGCAACAAGGACGGCGAGCGCTTCATGGAGAAGTACGCGCCGGTCATGAAGGACCTCGCCTCCCGCGACGTGGTGTCCCGCTCCATCTACACCGAGATCCGCGAGGGTCGCGGCTGCGGTCCCGAGGGCGACCACGTCTACCTGGACCTCACCCACCTGCCGCCGGAGCAGCTGGACGCCAAGCTGCCGGACATCACCGAGTTCGCGCGCACCTACCTGGGCATCGAGCCGTACACCGACCCGATCCCGATCCAGCCCACCGCGCACTACGCCATGGGCGGCATCCCGACCAACGTCGAGGGCGAGGTGCTGGCCGACAACACCACCGTCGTGCCGGGCCTGTACGCCGCCGGCGAGGTCGCCTGCGTGTCGGTGCACGGCGCCAACCGCCTGGGCACCAACTCGCTGCTGGACATCAACGTCTTCGGTCGCCGCGCCGGCATCGCCGCCGCGGAGTACTCCGCCAAGGCCGACTTCGTCGAGCTGCCGGAGAACCCGGCGGAGCTGGTGGTCAAGCAGGTCGAGCAGCTGCGCGAGTCCACCGGCAACGAGCGGGTGGCCGAGCTCCGCCGCGAGCTGCAGGAGACCATGGACGCCAACGTCATGGTGTTCCGCACCGAGCAGACGATCAAGACGGCCGTCGAGAAGATCGCCGAGCTCCGGGCGCGCTACAAGAACGTGGCGATCCAGGACAAGGGCAAGCGGTTCAACACCGACCTGCTGGAGGCCATCGAGCTGGGCAACCTGCTCGACCTCGCCGAGGTCATGGCGGTCTCCGCGCTGGCCCGCAAGGAGTCCCGCGGCGGCCACTACCGCGAGGACTTCCCCAACCGCGACGACGTCAACTTCATGCGGCACACCATGGCGTACCGCGAGGTGGACGCAGACGGCTCCGAGTCGATCCGGCTCGACTACAAGCCGGTCGTCCAGACCCGCTACCAGCCGATGGAGCGTAAGTACTGATGAGCACCGCAGCAACGCTCGACAAGCCCTCCTCCGCCCCGGAGGGCGCGAAGGGCACCGCTTCGCCGTACATCACGGTCACCTTCCGGATCCGCCGCTTCAACCCGGAGGTCTCGGACGAGTCGACCTGGCAGGACTTCCAGGTCGAGATCGACCCGAAGGAACGCGTCCTGGACGGTCTCCACAAGATCAAGTGGGACATGGACGGCTCGCTGACCTTCCGTCGCTCCTGCGCCCACGGCATCTGCGGTTCCGACGCCATGCGGATCAACGGCCGCAACCGGCTTGCCTGCAAGACCCTGATCAAGGATCTCAACCCGGACAAGCCGATCACGGTCGAGCCCATCAAGGGGCTCACGGTCCTCAAGGACCTGGTCGTGGACATGGAGCCGTTCTTCCAGGCCTACCGCGACGTGATGCCCTTCCTGATCACCAAGGGCAACGAGCCGACCCGCGAGCGCCGGCAGTCCGCCGCGGACCGCGAGCGCTTCGACGACACCACCAAGTGCATCCTGTGCGCCGCGTGCACCTCCTCGTGCCCGGTGTTCTGGAACGACGGCCAGTACTTCGGCCCGGCGGCGATCGTCAACGCGCACCGCTTCATCTTCGACTCGCGTGACGAGGCCGGTGAGCAGCGCCTGGAGATCCTGAACGACAAGGACGGCGTCTGGCGCTGCCGTACGACCTTCAACTGCACCGAGGCGTGCCCGCGCGGCATCGAGATCACCAAGGCCATCCAGGAGGTGAAGCGCGCGCTGATCACGCGTCGCTTCTGAGCCTCGGACGGTCTGACCGATCCAGCGCGAGGGGCCCGTATCCCACCAGGGGTACGGGCCCCTCGGGCGTTTCGGGCCTGAGGGGTGCCCGCCCGTACGGATCGGCGGCGGCCGGCGCGGTGACCTGCCCGCCTGGCGGCCGGGGGGAGGCGCCAGGGGCCGGCCTCGGGTCAGCGTGGCGCCGCGCCGCGGTCGGACGCCGGTCGCCGGGTGTCCTCGGCAGGGGTGAGGAAGAAGTCCCGGACGTCCCGGGCGAGCAGCTCCGGCACCTCCATCGCGGCGAAGTGGCCGCCGCGATCGAACTCCGACCAGTGCCTGATGTCGTACAGCCGCTCGGCCAGCGGTCGCACCGACCGCGTGATGTCGTGCGCGAACACCGCGACGCCGAGCGGCACCGGGCAGCGCTGCCGGGCCCCCCGCGGGGCGTCGTGGTGCATCCGCGCGGAGGAGGCCGCGGTGGCGGTCAGCCAGTACAGCGAGACGTCGGTGAGCATCCGCTCGTCGCTGACCGGCGTCCGGGGGTCGGTCCACTGTGCGAAGCGCTCGGCGATCCAGACCAGCTGGCCGACCGGCGAGTCGGTCAGCGCGTAGCCGATGGTCTGCGGGGTGAGGGCCTGCAGCGCCTGGTACGGCGGACGGTTCGCCATCAGTTGCCGGACCGTGTCCAGCCGGGCCTCGTCCTCCTCCGACAGGTGGAGGCCGGCATCCGGGTCCGGCCGGGTCGGCAGGTAGTTGACGTGCACTCCGACGACCCGCTCGGGTGCCACCGCGCCGAGCGCCATGGAGATGCCCGCGCCGAGGTCGCCGCCCTGCGCGCCGTAGCGCTCGTAGCCGAGGCGGCGCATCAGCTCGGCCCAGGCCCGTGCGACCCGGGTGGCGTCCCAGCCGCGCTCGTGGGTCGGCCCCGAGAAGCCGAAGCCCGGGATGGACGGGATCACCAGGTGGAAGTCGCGCGACAGCGGCTCGATCACATCGAGGAACTCCAGGAACGAACCGGGCCAGCCGTGGGTGAGGACCAGCGCGAGCGCGTCCGGCTTCGCGGACCGCACATGGACGAAGTGGATGTTCTGGCCGTCGATCTCGGTGGTGAAGTGCGCAAGCTCGTTGAGCTCGGCCTCCCGCGCACGCCAGTCGTAGCCGGTGCGCCAGTACTCGGCGAGCTCCTTCAGCCGCGCCAGCGGGAAGCCGTAGTCCCATCCGGCGTCGGCGACCTCGTTGGGCCAGCGGGTGCGGGAGAGGCGGTCGGCCAGGTCGTCGAGGTCGGCCTGGGGGATGTCGATGCGGAACGGCTTGATCACGGTCTTCACTCCACAATTCGTTCGGAGCACAAACGTTAGTGTCACTAATGAAGGTAGACTGTTAGTGGCACTAACGCAACGGTGGAGGACCCCCATGAGCGCGACCCCCGAACACACCCCGGCCCGGCTGCGTGCCATCCCCAGCCGCCTGCTCGCCGGGGCCGCGAACGTCGGCGACCGGCTCGTCAGCGAGCGCCTGACCGCCCAGGGGGCCCACAAGTGGCACTTCGCGGTGCTGGCCGCGCTCGCCGAGGCCGGCGCCGCCAGCCAGGCCGAACTCAGCCGCCGCACCGGCATCTACCGCAGCGACATGGTCGCCGTCCTCAACGAGTTGGCCGGTGCCGACTGCGTCCGCCGCGAACCCGACCCCGCCGACCGCCGCCGCAACGTCATCACCCTCACCCCCGCCGGCCACCGCCGCCTGGAACAGCTGGACGCGCTCATCACCGACGCCCAGCGCGAACTCCTCGCCCCCCTCACCCCCGGCCAGCGGGAGGAACTCACCCGCCTGCTCGGCGTCCTGGCCGAGCACCACCGGCCCCCGCACCAGGCGCCGTAGCCCGCGCCCACCGTCGAGGGCTCGCGAGACGGGTTCCGGGGCCATCGCGGGGCGCCCGGATCCGATGGGCCGGCCCCACGGGCATGCCGGGCCCGTCGCGGGCGCGTACAGGGCGGGGAACACCCGACCCGAAGCCCCTCCTGGCGCGTACGGGCGGGGTGCTCGCGAAAACGCCGGTGACCCGGGCCGTGGGGCCCGGGTCACCGGCGTCGGTGATCGGTGTGCGGGGGTGTCAGATGCGGTCCAGGCCCCACAGGCGCCAGGTGCCGGTGCCGTCCGACAGGTACTCCGTACCGGAGATGTCGTTGGAGCTGACCAGGTACTGCTGCTGCTGCCACAGCGGGATCAGCGGCACGTCCTGGGCGACGATCTCCTGGATGGCGCGGAAGTCCCTGGCGGTCTCGGAGCGCTTGGCCTTGCGCTGGGTGCGCTGGATCAGCTGGTGGACCTGCTTGCTGCGGTAGCCGTTGTGGAAGACGGGCTTGGGGCCGACCAGCGGAGTGGTGAAGGTGTCCGGGTCCGGGAAGTCCGCCACCCAGCTGATGGTGAAGGCGTCGAACGCGTGGTCGGCGAAGTCCGTCTGGAAGGTCTTCCAGTCGCGCCGTGCCATGGTCACCTTGAACAGCCCGGAGGCCTCCAGCTGCCGCCGGACCTCCTTCGCCTCGGCGATGTTGGTCTCGCCCTCCGAGAAGCCGAGGGTGAAGGGGATGGGCGTCTTGAGGCCGGCCTCCTGGATCAGCCGGCGGGCGCGCTCGGTGTCGACCTTGGGGTAGTCGTCGTAGAACGGCGTCGTGTGGCCGGTGATGCCCTGCGGGATCAGCGAGTACAGGGGGTCCACGGTGCGCTTGTGCACCCGGCGGACGAGCGCCTCGCGGTCCAGGACCGCCGCGACGGCCTGCCGGACCTCCTTGTGCACCATCGGCGAGCCGGAGCGTATGTCGAGCACCAGGGAGCGGGTGGTCGGCGCGGCGTCCTTGATGACCTTGATGTCGGGGTCGGCCGGGTTCAGCTTGGCGAGCATCTGGGGCGGCAGCCCGTTGGCGACCACGTCGACCTCGCGCTTCTTCCAGGCCGTGCTCAGCTTGTCGCCGGAATCGAAGTAGTGCACGGTGACCGGCTGCCCGGTGCCCTTGCCCACGCCCTGGTAGTCGTCGTTGGGCTTGAGCACCGCCTTCTCGCCGATCTCGTACTCCGACAGGGTGAAGGGCCCGGAGCCGTCCACCTTGCCGTCGTCGCGCAGCTTGTCCGCCGGGTACTCCTGGTGGTCCACGATGGCGCCGGCACCGGAGGCGATCTTGTACGGGAAGGTGGCGTCCGGGGAGCGCAGGTGGAAGACGACCTGCCGCTCGCCCTCGGTGCGCACCGTGTCCAGGGTGGAGAGCAGGCTGACGGGCCCCTGGTCGTCGTTGATCGCGACGATCCGGTCGAAGGAGAACTTCACGTCCTTGGCGGTCAGCGGGTGCCCGTTGGAGAACTTCAGGCCGGGGCGGAGCTCGCAGACGTAGACCAGCAGGTCCTCGCCCCGGAAGTCGCAGTGGGACGCGGCGTCCGGCACCGGCTGCTGGGAGCTGGGGGTGAAGGTCAGCAGGGACTGGTAGACGTTGCTGAACAGCGCCATCGAGCCGCTGTCGTAGACACCCGCCGGGTCGAGTCCGGTGACCACCTCGGAGGTGCCGACGTTGATCGGGTCCTTGTCCTCCTCCGAGGAGGACATCAGCGCGAGACCGCCCGCTCCCAGAGCCACCACCACCGCGCAGCCGATGGCGACCTGTATTCCGACCTTACGCACTCCGCGTTCCCTCCGGCCCCAACGCACCGCGGGCGTGCGACCGCTCTCGCACGCCCGTCCGGTGTCGTTCCGTACCCAACCACACGGCGCTGGCCCTCGTCATCAACCCCCGGGCGGCATGGGCCTCTTGTGTCCTGGAACGTCATGGCTCGTCCGGACGAATCATGGGGTTTCGCGCACCGGTACAGGGTGGGATACCGGGATCACCCTTCGGATACGGGCGGTGTCACGGCGTCCTCCTGTGCGCTGCGCCGCAGGGCGCGCACGCCGCGCAACCCGATCACTCCGATGGCCGTCCCCAGAAGAAACGAGGTGATCGCGAGCAGCAGGTGGACCCAGAAGTACGCGGTGGGGTCTCCGTCGTCGAAGGCGAGGCCGCTGGCGTCCTTGGCCAAGTTCTTGACGAAGGTGATCCAGATGAACCAACTCCATACCCCGAAAGCGAGCAGGAACCAGGCCACTGGACGGCTGAGACGGGTGACGGGGGTGCGGGCTGTGTCCCGGGATGAGTGGAGCATGACTTCCAGTATGGGCAAGGGTCGGAGCATACGGCCGAGAGGGTCTGCTTCGGACGAGGCTCCCACCCGTCGTCAAGCGGATGACGATACGTTCAGCCTCGTGCCCATGGATTCCGCCACCCCCGCCCCCCGCAGCCTCCTTCGGGTGATGCCCGCAGGGACGCTGGCCCTCGCCACCGCCTTACTGCTCGGCGCCGCCCCCGCGCAGGCCGCCGGCCCCCGGTCGGACAAGGACCCGAAGCCGCCCGCCCGGATGTCCACCGTCGGCGGCGACCGGCTCGGCCGCCCCGGTACCCAGGTGGACCCCGGCCCCGGCACACCGGACCTGCCCAAGGGCCTGTCCGGCCGGTCCTGGCTGGTGGCGGACGCGGACTCCGGCAAGGTGCTGGCGGCCCACAACGCCCACTGGCGGCTGCCCCCGGCCAGCACGATGAAGATGCTCTTCGCGGACACCGTGCTGCCCCGCTTCCCCAAGACGCGGATCCACAAGGTGGACCCCTCGGACCTGCTGGGCATCGGCGAGGGCAGCAG
Source organism: Streptomyces palmae (assembly GCF_004684805.1). GTDB lineage: Bacteria > Actinomycetota > Actinomycetes > Streptomycetales > Streptomycetaceae > Streptomyces > Streptomyces palmae. Next base: position 5,144 of record NZ_SRID01000172.1, on the reverse strand, counting down.
CATGGTCGGCATCAAGGAGAACCTCACCTATTCGGTGCACGACCTGTGGCTGGGTGTCTTCCTGCGCTCCGGGAACGACGCGGTGCACGTGCTGGCCGCGATGAACGGCGGCGTGCCGAAGACCGTGCGCGACATGCAGGCCCGCGCCCGGCAGCTCAACGCGCTGGACACCCATGTCGTCACCCCGGACGGCTACGACGAGCGGGGCCAGGTCAGCAGCGCCTACGACCTCACCCTGTTCGCCCGGGCGGGGCTGCGCCGGGCGGACTTCCGGGAGTACTGCTCCACGGCGTACGCGGAGTTCCCCGGCGACTACAAGAAGGACGACGACCGCAAGCGGAAGGCGAAGGGAGACGAGAGCGTGCCCGAGCGCGAGCACTTCGGCATCCAGAACACCAACCGGTTGCTCACCGGCTACGGGGTGCCGCCCTACAAGGGCATCGCCGGGGTGAAGAACGGCAACACCACCAACGCGGGCGCCACCTTCACCGGGGTGGCCGAGCGCGGCGGGCGCACCCTGCTGGTGACCGTGATGAACCCGTCCCGGCAGGAGCTCAACGAGGTCTACAAGGAGACCGCCAAGCTCTTCGACTGGGGCTTCGCCGCCGCCGGCTCGACCCGCCCGGTCGGCACCCTGGTCGACCCGGCCCCGAAGGGCAGCGGCCGGGCCGGGAAGAACAACGCCCCCGGCGCCGCCCGGCACAGTGGATCCGCGGGCCGGTCCGGGGCCCAGGCCGCGTCCTCCGACGCGTCGGATTCGGATTCCCTGGGCACCTGGACGGTGGTCGGCATCGCGGCGGGCGCGGTGGCCCTGCTGGGCGCCGCCGGCGGCGCGGTACTGCTGCGCAGGCGCCGGGCGATGCGCTGACCGCGTGATCCACCCGCCCCGGCTCGGGCCTCCCGGCGGGCTCGGGCCCGGCTCCGGGGCGGCTCCGGAGGGCAGCCCTTCCGGGGGGCGGGCGGGCGCCCCACGCGCCTGCGGCCCGGGCCCTCAGCCGTACGGCGCCTCGCCGGCCCGACCGTCGGGGATCCGCCTTCCGAAGGACGGGCCGTCGGTCGTCCTTCGGGCGCCCACCCGACGTCCCCTGGGCTCGGGGCGGTGTGCCCTGCGGCAGGTGCCGGGGTTCCGCCGGACGGCCTACGCCTCCGGCCGGTACCTCGTGGCGCCGGAGGCGGAGCCGGGGCCGGGCTCGGCCTCCTCGCCCGAGCCGGTGTCCACGGGCCGCTTCTCCGGGCGCGGCTCCCCGGTGGCCGTCCAGGCCGCGCAGTACAGCGTCAGCTTGGCCGTGAAGTTGATCCACAGCAGCAGCGCCACCGGCACCCCGAACGCCCCGTACATGCTCTTCGCCGCCACCCCCTGGAGATAACTGCTCAGCAGCACCTTCAGCGCCTCGAAGCCGATCGCGCCGATCAGCGCCGCGACCACGACCTTCCGGCGGGGCGGATGCACGGCCGGCAGCAGGGTCAGGACGTAGCCGAGCAGCAGCACGTCGGCCACCACCCCGGCCGCGAACGCCGCGATGCGCAGCAGCCAGCCGCCCACCCCGCTCTCGGCGATGTGCAGCTGGTGCGCGGCCCAGCCGATCGCGGTGACCCCGAAGGCCGAGACCACCAGCGAGCCCACCGCCACCCCGCCCAGGCCGATCAGCACCACCGCGTCCTTGGCCTTGCGCCACACCAGGTTGCCGGGGAGGTCGTCCAGCTCCCAGACGGCCCGCAGGCAGTCGCGCAGCGCCCCGACCCAGCCGATGCCGATGAACAGCAGCACTCCACCGGCGACCAGGCCGACCGTGGACGCGTTGGCCACCAGTCCGCTCAGGTCCAGCTGGTTGGAGATGCCGGGGACCTGCTCGGAGACCTTGCGCTCCAGCTCGTGCACCCGCCCCGGGCTGAGCAGCGCGGCGATGACCGCCGCCGCCACCGTGATCAGCGGGAACATCGCCAGAAAGCTGATGAAGGTGATCGCGGCGGCCAGCCGGGACCAGTGGACCCGGTCCAGCGTCTCGTAGGAGCGCCAGGCGTGGGTGCGCATCAGACGGGCCATCAGCGGGCCGATCCAGGGCAAGCGGGTCAACCAGTCCATGGCCAAGCCCTTGCCGTTCGCCCGGTACCCATGCGTCCCTCGTGATCCATTCGCGCCGTGGACACTCCGCACACCAGTGTCCCGGTTCTCCGGGAGTACGGCGCGGCGGCCGTCACCCCACCCGGCCAAGCCGTCGCGAACCGCCCCCGCGACCGCGCCTCGGTCGGAGCACGGCGACGGGTGACGGGACGGAGGGGCCGGGACGGCGTCCGGGGTGCGGTGACCGCCGTACGGCGCGTGCCTGGCCCCATCGGCCCCGCCGGAGGGGAATCCCTGAGGGGAGGCGCATCCCTGAGGGGAGGCGCATCCCCGCCCGGAGGCGTAACGTTTCTGCCGCCCGGCGACACAGAGCGGACACCGTTCCCGGAGCGAGTCGGCAGACCCTCCGTCCGGTGGCGGAGCCGTTCCATGCGCCGGGCGGCGGCGGAGATGCGCCATGATGTGCACCCGTCCGGCGCCCGACACGCGGCCGAGCGCCGACCGGATGGCACACCACCCGGTGGTGCCCAGCGGTCCCGTTGGCCGAGGGCGGGCCATGCGCGCACCGCCTCCGGCGCGGAGCCGCTGGGCTCCGGTGAGACCGACTCTTCCCGCTTCCCCGCCCGAACCCCGGCATTGATCTGTCCGACACTCAGATAATCACCCTTTTGGCGAAGGGGGTGCGGCTGGCGCCGGGCGACTCCCCAGGGCGAGCGGCGGCGCGGGTATCGCGGAGGGCGGGCTTCCCGGGTGCGGGCCCACCCATGCGGGTGGCAGCGCCTCCCCAGGGCCGGGCCCGAGGTCCGCGCTCGGCGCGCGGCGGCCCAGGGCAGCGCGGGCAAAGCGGAGAGCAGGCTCCTGAGCCGGGAGAGGTCCGCCAGACCCACCCACGCCGGGCCAGCGCCGAGCGGCTACGCGGAGGGCAGGCTTCTGGGGCGGGAGAGGTCCGCCTGGCGGGGGACCGCGGCGGTGGGGCAGTCGGCGAAGGGGTACTCGCGGTCCAGCCGCCACACCCCGTCCGCGCCCTGCTCGTAGAGCGCGAAGCCGCCGATCGTCCAGGCCGCCTCGAAGTCCCGCAGCTCCCGCTGGGCCCGGTCCATCGACTCCTCGTCGATGCCGTGCGCGACGGTCACGTGCGGGTGGTACGGGAACTGCAGCTCACGGGCGCACGGCCCGGAACCGGCCCGGACCCGCTCCTGGAGGCGGGCGCACTCCTCCGCGCCCTCGACCAGCCGGACGAAGACCACCGGGGAGAGCGGGCGGAAGGTGTCGGTGCCGGCGAGCCGCATCGGGAAGGACCGCCCGGCGGCGGCCACCTTCTTCAGGTACTCCTCGACCTCGGGCCGCCGCGCCTGCTCGACCTCGGTCGGCGGAAGCAGGGTGACATGGGTGGGAATGCTGTACGCGGCCGGGTCCCCGAAGCCCGCGCGCCGCTCCTGGAGGAAGCTGCCGTACGGCTCCGGGACCACGATCGAAACGCCGAGCGTTACGGTCCCCACTGTGTTCTCCCTCCTGGGCGGCCCTGATCGGGCTCCGCTGCCGCACCCGTGTGCCAGTGTGGCCGCCCTGCCGCCCGCGCGGCTAGCTGCTTCGGTCCCGGGCATACGGGCCCAAAGACCCCTTGCCGGTCCCCTGGGCCCCGATCCGGGCACCGCGCTGGGCGCCCGGACCGCTTGGTTCCATGGCACCGACCGTTCGGGCGCCGCCCCGTCGGCGGTGCCCCCATCGGTCAGTGCCCCGATCGATCAGTGCCTGGGCGGCACGAATCCCATCCGGTCATAGGCCGCGGCCAGCGACTCGGCGGCGACCGCACGGGCCTTCTCCGCGCCCTTGGCGAGGATCTTGTCCAGCGTCTCGGGGTCGTCCAGGTACTCCTGGGTCCGCTCCCGGAACGGGGTCACCCACTCGACCATCACCTCGGCCAGGTCGGTCTTCAGCGCACCGTACCCCTTGCCCTGGTACGTGGTCTCCAGGTCCGCGATGGAGTTTCCGGTGAGCGTGGAGTAGATGGTCAGCAGGTTGCTGACGCCCGGCTTCCGCTCCTCGTCGAAGCGGATCTCGGTCTCCAGGTCGGTGACCGCGCTCTTGATCTTCTTGGCGGTCACCTTGGGCTCGTCGAGCAGGTTGATGATGCCCTTCGGCGTGGACGCCGACTTGCTCATCTTGATCGACGGGTCCTGGAGGTCGTAGATCTTCCCGGTCTCCTTGACGATGTACGGGTCCGGGACGACGAAGGTGTCCCCGAAGCGCGTGTTGAACCGCTCGGCCAGGTCGCGGGTGAGCTCGACGTGCTGCCGCTGGTCCTCGCCCACCGGTACGTGGTGGGCCTGGTAGAGCAGGATGTCGGCGACCTGGAGCACCGGGTAGGTGAACAGACCCACCGTGATCCGGTCCGAGCCGTGCCGGGCGGACTTGTCCTTGAACTGCGTCATCCGGGACGCCTCGCCGAAGCCGGTGAGGCAGTTCATCAGCCAGGCCAGCTGCGCGTGCTCGGGCACGTGGCTCTGGACGAACAGCGTGCAGCGGTCCGGGTCCAGGCCGGCCGCCAGCATCTGGGCCGCGGCGAGCCGGGTGTTGGCGCGCAGGTCCCGGGGATCCTGCGGCACGGTGATCGCGTGCAGGTCCACCACCATGTAGAAAGCGTCGTGCGTCTCCTGCAGGGCGACGAACTGCCGGATGGCGCCGAGGTAGTTCCCCAGGTGGAAGGAGCCCGCGGTGGGCTGGATCCCGGAGAGCGCACGCGGTCGCGACGCGCTGTGACCACTCCCCTGGGAGTGGTGGGCCGCGGCTGCCTCAGGACGGAGTTCGGGGGATGGCGGGGGATCGAGGACCATGCCCCCCATTCTCTCAGGTGCCCGGGTCTTCTCGGACCGCCCACCGTCCCGGCCCTGTCTCACATCCGTCATGTCCACGTCTCACCGCCGCCCGGGCCCCGCACCACCGCGCTCCCGCCACCGCGCACCGCCACGGCCCCGGCCCGCCGGTCGCCGCCCCGGCCGGACACCGCCGCGTCCCCCGACCGGCCCCGGACCAGCACCGGTCGGTACGTACCGGAGCCGGCCCGACACGGACGGGTCGGGGA